>JBEKTC010000203.1:0-8527 GCA_049516475.1 Candidatus Korobacteraceae bacterium
ATTAAAGAGAGAGCAGTACCGCAAGCGTTTCGCAGCTTACGCGATCATGGGGCCTCAAGCTCTTTTGGCCGGCAGGGTTCCGCCTCACCCCAGAGTTGGGCTCGCTCCGGCACCTATATGGTCTACACGCCGCGCTGGCCGTTGTAAAGGACTTTTCTTCAGTTGCCCTCCATGTGTTCCTGATTCTTCATCTTGTCGTCACATTAAATTCATCTCTACTTCACTCTGGCTCTACTCTGGCTCTATTTACTCGGGAACAGTTCTGGGGCACTCTTCAACCCTAACTCACGCAACCTCCGCGGAATTGCGTTCTTTGACCCGGAGGGTGCCGTGCAGGGTATCCAACTAACAAATCGTCCTCGTGGGGGGGGACTTAGAAAAATGAAAAAGATTCGCCACTCTCTCAGTGTGCCTACACTCGTTCTCGGCGTCGCGCTCGCGACCTTGGCGGTAACCCCGCTAATGGCGCAAGATTGGCCGATATTCGGACAAAATCTGGCGAACACCGCCACCAATCAAACAACCATCTCAACCCATAATGTTGGCCGGCTCCAGCAGAAGTGGACGTTCACCACCGGTGGCGACGTTTCGGCCAGAGCGACGGTCGTGGATGGTGTTGTTTATTTTCCCGATTGGGCTGGAAATCTCTTTGCGGTGAATGCCGAGACTGGTCATTCGATCTGGTCACACCAGTTTTCGGACTATGGCTTAACCGCGGGCACCGTGTCCCGGAACGCTCCGACCATAGCGGATGGGGTACTTGTATATCGGAACACAGTACAATGCCGCAGCGCCAACCGGACAAACCGGGTGGCTACTGGCCATCAACGCGCTGGATGGCCGCCTGATCTGGAAGACACAGCCGGATACCTCGAACTCCTTTCCCGTGATCACGAGCTCGCCCGTCGAAGTCTTCGGTATCGTGTACGTGGGTATGACGTCGAACGAAGAATTCGCAGCGGCTAACCCAGCCTATCCGTGCTGCTCGGCAAGAGGCAGCGTGGCGGCGGTCAGCGCCTACAACGGAGCGAAACTCTGGCAAACATTTACCGTTCCCACCGGGTACACCGGGGGCGCTGTTTGGGGCAGCAATCCGGTAGTTGACCTGTTTCGCGGCACACTCTATGTCGGAACCGGCGATAACTACAGCCATCCGACTGACCCGGCGTTTCTAGCCTGTCTCGCGGCAGGTGGGAGCGAGGCCTCTTGTCTGCCGGCCAACGACCACGTGGATTCGATTCTCGCCATAGACACGTGGGATGGCCACGTAAAGTGGGCCAAGCGCTTGGTGACTTGGTATCAGTATGGTGTGACCAACGGGAGCGATGATTGGAACGTGGGCTGCGTGGTCCCGCCAGGAACTAATTGTCCGGCTAACCTCGCGAATGAACCCACCGGCCCCGACTTCGATTTCGGCTCCGCCCCCAATGAAATCACATACCAAACCAACCACGGCTACAAGACGATAATCGGAGCAGGGCAAAAGAGCGGCCTCTACTACGCCCTTGATCCTGATTCCGGTGCGGTGCTTTGGCAGACTCAAGTTGGGCCAGGCTCGTCTCTGGGAGGAATTGAATGGGGTTCGGCCAGTGACGGCCAGCGCATTTATGTTGGGATTGTCAATCTGTATGGCATTCCTTACGGAGGGGGCAGCGCGGGTTCTTGGGCAGCCCTGAACCCAGCGACGGGAGCTATCCTGTGGCAGGTGCCTGATCCCAACGGCTCCGTGGATCTTGGCCCCATCACCGCGGCCAATGGCGTGGTATATGGCGAATCCATGGAGGGGACAGCTACCGCCCAGACCATGTTTGCGCTGGATGCGTCCACGGGCCACACTCTGTGGAGCTTCGCCGCGGGATCTTCAGTGGTCTCCGGAGCTGCCATCGTGAACGACTCCGTGTACTGGGGCTCCGGGTATGCACACCTGGGCATACCTGGTTACACCGGGAACAATAAGTTCTACGCTTTCTCGGTGAACGGACACTAACGGCAGCGATCGCGCTTGAGTGGATCCGTGGGGTTTGCACAACGCCGCGGATCTACTCTCTTCAAGTGCGCCAGACGTCGAATTTTGAGCGAGAGGTTTCATTTCATGAGAGTACTGCCGGCTTACAGAACGGGGGCAATCGTTCTACTCATTATGGCCGGAGCGGTGGCCAGCTCAGCGCAATACAAGCAGCCAAACGCGATCAATCCCAACGACGGTCTGACCCTGCAGTTGGTGAAGACAGGCCTGTACTTGATTAAAGGTCAGGGCAGCAATTCTGTGCTGCGGCTGAGCGCGAACGGATTGATCCTGGTGGATGGAGCTTCCCGGCAACTACGATGCTCTGCGGGCGCGCGCCAAGAAAATATCGGGTCAGCCCATTCGAGCACTGATTCTTACCGGCTGCGATGAATCCAGCACGGGAACCAACGCGAAGTTTGTGGAAAACGGCAGCCACATTGTCGTGCAAGAAAATGCGAAACAGAATCTCGCAGCCTGTAACCTTTCCGGCGACGCCATGGCTCCGGCGGTTGTTACTTACGCGAGCGAATATCAGATACACCTGGGCGGAATCGAAGCGCAGGTGCTGCATTTCGGCAACGCTTATTCCAATAGCGATACCGTGGTATATTTCCCCAACTTGAAAGTTGTCGCCGTTGGAGATTTGTTCTCCGCCAAACCCGCTCCGGATTTCGCAGCGGGCGGGAGCCTGGTGGGCTGGGGAGCTGTGTTGGCGCAAGTATTGAAGCTGGATTTCGACGTTGCGATTCCCAGCACCGGTCCGGCGATCACCCGGGCCGATCTGGAAGCGTTCAAGACCAAGATCGATACCATGGTGGCGCGCGCGACGGGTCTAGTGAAGCAGGGTGTCCCCAAGGATCAACTGATGGCTCAGCTGAAGACAGCCGATCTCGGTTGGCAGCTGAGCTTCAGCGGAGATCAGCTCGACAGTTTCTACGCCGAGCTGTCTCGAACCAATTAAACAACGGGTGAAGAACGACCGATGACTGCAGGATTTACAGAAATGCATCAAGTTTTTGCATCGTTGCTGTATAGTATTTAGGTCTATGCTCATGCGCCGAGTGGGGCGGAGCATCACGCATACGAAGCGGGTCTAGTTTTGACTGGTACCGCTACAACCCTCAACCGATGTCGATCATCAGGGAACTTAAGGAGAGAACCATGGAATGGACTAGCCCGCAATTCGAGGAAGTTTGTCTGAACTGCGAAATCAACTCCTACGCCAGCGCAGAACTGTAAACTGAGGGATGCGCGTCGAGATTCTGGGCTCCGCCGCAGGGGGCGGATTTCCGCAGTGGAATTGCAACTGCCGGAACTGTCGATCCCTGCGGGCGGGCACTTTTCCCGCAAAAAGCCGCACTCAAACCCAGGTGGCCGTCAGCGATGACGGCCGCGTATGGTTCCTGTTAAACGCTTCTCCTGACTTGCGCTTGCAGATTGAGCGGACGCCCGCTCTGCAGCCCCGCGCTGAAGTACGCGATTCGCCTATTGCCGGCGTCCTGCTTACCAGCGCCGACATCGATCAGATTGCGGGGCTATTGTCGCTCCGGGAGCTGCAACCTTTTCGGATCTATTGCACAGCTTCACTGCGGCGCATTTTGCAGGAGGACAATAGCGTCTTTGGCATGCTGAACAGAGTCCCGCAGCAAGTTTGCTGGGTGGACATCAAGCTGGGCCAGAGCTTCCCTTTGCTCACAATGGCAGGAGAAGGGTCGGGAGTTTCTTGTGAGGTATTTTCCCTCGCTGATCGGTATCCTGTTTATGTTTCGCCGGAGCGTGTTGCCGCGCTTGACCCTGAAGAAGCTTTGCTGGGTGTTGTGTTGACCGCGTCTTCGGGGGCACGGCTCGCCTACATGCCGGCTGTGCCCGCCATCAACGAGCGGTTGTTGCAACTTCTGGAAACGGCCGATGTGGTTTTGTTCGACGGAACGTTTTGGAGCGATGACGAATTGATCCAGGTCCAAGGGAGCGGAGCTACGGCGCGCGAAATGGGGCATGTTCCCATATCCGGTGCCGACGGGAGCTTGCGCGCGCTGGCCGGATTACGGCACCCGCGCAGGGTATTTCTGCACGTGAATAACACTAATCCAATACTGGATGAGTCCAGCCCCGAATACCGCGAGTTAGTGGCGGCAGGCTGGGAATTAGCGGAGGACGGGTGGCACTTCAATCTCTAGAAGCTATTCCAGATGTGCGTGTGCTTTCGGCGGACGAGCTTGCAGCTCGGCTGCGGCGGGTTGGCGAAGAACGGTACCACCATCAGCATCCGTTTCACCTCATGATGCACGAGGGTCAATTGACCCGTGGGCAAATGCAGGCGTGGGCCTTGAATCGCTACTATTACCAGAGTCGCATTCCGATCAAGGACGCGATCATTCTTTCCCGAAGCGAAGATCCTGACTTTCGCCGCGCGTGGCGCAAGCGCGTTGTCGATCACGATGGTGACTCGGCACAGGAAGGCGGTATCGAGCGTTGGATCCGGCTGGCGGAGGCAACCGGCCTGAACCGCCAGCGTGTCATGGGCTGCGATGAGGTCTTGCCTGCGGTTCGTTATGCCGTGGATGCTTATCTTCATCTCGTCAAGAACCGCACTTTTCTGGAGGCAGTTGCCTCTTCGCTGACCGAATTGTTCTCGCGCGATTTGATTGCGCTGCGAATGGATCGTCTGCGCCAGCATTATCCGTGGCTGTCGAGTGGCCTGGACTATTTCACTGCCCGCCTGCATCAGGCGCCAGAAGACGCCCGCTTTGCCTTGCAGTGGGTCACCGAGCACGCCCACACGCGTGCTGAGCAGGAGCAGGCAATCGCGGCGTTACGGGCGAAGTGCGATATTCTCTGGGCGCAACTGGACGCGATTCATTTTGCCTACGTCCAGCCGGGATGGCCTCCGCCGGGCGCATTTCGAATGGAGTCCTGAGCGTGCCTCGGCCTGAGCAAACCAGCCAGCCTCGACTCGCACCAGGTTGCCGATGGGGCAGCCAAGGCGAACAACAGGTGGTGCTCTTTCCTGAAGGCATGATCCGCGTCCAGGGGACCGGCCAGAACATCCTGGAACTCTGCGATGGTCAACGCACCGTTCAGGAGATCGTGGCAACGCTGTCGGAACGCTATGGCGCGGCTGATCCGGCGAAGATCACGGAAGACGTGTCCAGTTTCCTGGAAGCGCTGCAACGAAAACGGATTGTGGATTACTGATGATTCCAAACCCATTGGCGCTGATCGCCGAGATCACGCATCGTTGTCCGCTGCACTGCGTGTACTGCTCTAATCCTGTGCAGCTGGTTGCGACGAAGGCGGAACTTTCCACCGAGGAATGGGTCCGCGTGTTTCAGGAAGCAAGTCGTCTTGGCGTTCTCCATCTGCACCTGACTGGTGGCGAACCGGCGGCACGCGCCGACCTGGAAGAGCTGATCGCGGGTGCTCGCCAAGCCGGTCTTTACACGAACCTGATCACCTCCGGGCTCGGCGTGCCCGAAGCGCGACTGGCGGAGCTTGTGAACGCCGGACTCGACCATATCCAACTGAGCTTCCAGGATTCAAGAGCCGAGCCGGCGCAGTGGATCGCAGGCGCCAAAGGTCACGCCTATAAGGTCGTCCTTGCTGACAAGATTCGGCAACTCCCGGTGGCGTTCACCGTGAACCTCGTGGTGCACCGCCAGAACCTCGACCACATCGAGGAGATGATCGAGTTCATTGAGCAGCTCCAACCGGAGCGGGTGGAAATTGCCCACGCGCAATACTACGGCTGGGCACTGAAAAACCGCGATACCCTGCTGCCGACCCCTCAGCAATTAGAGAACTGCTTGCGTGCCGTGGAAAAAGCACAAGTGCGTCTTGCGGGAAAAGTGCGAATTGACAGCGTGGTTCCGGACTACTATGCCCGTTACCCGAAGGCGTGCATGGGAGGGTGGGGCAGGCGTCTGGTGCTGATTGATCCTTCCGGGCAGGCGCTGCCTTGCCATGCCGCTGGAGTTATTCCTGGCATGCAGTTTGACAACGTGCGCGAGCATCCGCTGGAATGGATCTGGCGAGAGTCCGCGGCGTTCCAACGCTTTCGGGGTGAAGAATGGATGCCGGAGCCGTGCAAGAGCTGTGACCGCCGCACGGAAGACTTCGGCGGCTGCCGCTGTCAGGCTCTCCTGCTCACCGGCGACGCGAATGCTACTGACCCAGTCTGCTCGCTTTCGCCCGATCATCATTTGATTGAGACTGCACGGGCGGCTGCGAAATCCGACGCCGCACAAGTCTCCTGGTCGTACCGAACCAATGCTGGATGAGCGTCGTACCAACAACACCCGCTACCCAACCCAATCAGCAGACCCCAGGTGTGTTCAAGACGTTCCGCGCGCTACGCCATCGTGATTTCAGGCTGCTATGGATCGGATTGGCCGTTTCCGCCGTCGGCACCTGGATGCAGATTGTCGCCCAGAGTCTGCTGGTTCTAAAGATTACCCACGGATCGGCCTTCGCGTTAGGAACTGTCTCACTCGCGCAGGCCTTGGCATTTTTCCTCTTTGCCCTCGTCGGCGGGAGCGTCGCCGATCGTCTCGATAAGCGCCGCCTTCTGCTATTTACTCAAACCGGATCTGCGACGCTGGCAATTTTGCTGGGTTTCCTCACACTCTTCGGCGTCATCCAGCTCTGGATGATTCTTGTGCTGGCATTCCTGAACGGAACTCTACTGAGCTTCGATCAGCCGGCACGCGGCGCGCTCGTTCCAGTACTCGTTCCCCAGGAAAGTCTCGGGAACGCTATCAGCCTGCAGGCGATGACATTCAACGGAGCTGCGACACTGGGACCGGCATTGGCCGGATTTGGCGTGGCAACGCTCGGTTACGCCGGTAACTTCTTTCTGAACGGCGCCAGTTTCCTGGGAGTATTGATTGCCCTGTACGTCATGCGTGTGCCAAAGGGGCCGACCCACCAGCTATCGACTCTCCAGGCGATTCGTGACGCGCTCGGTACCGTCCGGCGGGACGCCGTCTTGCCTTGGGTGTTGTCCGGCTACGCGGCGATGCTTTTTCTGGGACCGTCGTCCGCTTTGATCTTGCCGGTTTACGCCGTGAAGATCCTTCACATTGGCCCGGAACGTCTTGGCTTGTTATTCTCCGCAGCCGGCGTGGGAACAATTCTGGGAGCATTGTTCCTGGCTTCTCTGGACAGCAATCCCCGAAGAGGACGTATCTTCCTGACGGGAATTTTCATCTGGGTTGTGGCGCTAACAGGATTTGCCATCACCTCAAGGTTTTGGATTGCCATGGCCGCGCTACTCATCTTTGGAGTTGGCCAGACGCTGGCCGGAACAACAACGATTACTCTCCTGCAAACCCGCGCGCCGCAGCAGATGAGAGGGCGATTGATGAGTCTGAACACCCTGCTCATTATGGGCGTTCGTCCGTTGGGCGATTTTCCAGCGGGCGCTTTGATCGCCGGAATTGGAGCGCCTGGAACCGTGTTGCTCAGTGCCAGCCTGGTGGGGATTTATGGACTCGGACTCGCGATGCGGCCTGCAATTCGGTCAACCTAGCCTGAGGCTCATATGCTGCGGTTGTTGTTTACCCAAGAACTATCACGAGCTCGAAGAAGCTCTACCTTTCCCCTGACTTGCGCCTTCGTACTCGTGACTGCAGAGATTGGCTTATCAACAATTTTGAGTTGCTGATGAGATAGGAGCCAGTTGCTCAGTCGAGCTCGATTGCAATGACGACATTTGTGTGCCTGAGCAGCCTGCCGAAAAAGTCGCCGACGATTTTCAGCCAATACTTGTGTCGCAGCAGTTGCTGTCCTTGAGCAGCTTCCTCGTCCGTGCAAATTCGCGCACGGGCGTTTATCCAGGCGCCACGCAGGTTACCACGCATGTCGCACGGGACGACGCGGACTTTGGGGTTGTTGCGGAGCCGCTTCACTTTGCCCACGTTGGCCTCGGAATAGACGTAGAACACCGTTCGCCCTGACACCGCGTCTGATTGAGCGGGCGCTTGCGCGAACCACACCGGCGTACAGACGCCAATTCCGCTTTTGCGGAAGGTTTCCAGATTCAGGTATTTCGCGTTGGCAAACTGAGCGACCGCATCGGGCATGGTGCGTACCTCCGACTAGAGATGAGGTTATCGCATCGGAGCCGTCTCTTGCTTTGTCTTATTTCAAACGGGCATCTTACCGTCGGCCACTCTGCAATTCAGCGGTTCGATGGCGCAGTCCACCCACGAATTGGAGCGCTTCACCATCCTAAAAGCCTTGTCAGTCGTGTGTTTGCGATGCAACAGCGGGAGAGGTCGGCTTTACATTCGTCGCTCGTCTGAGTCACAATACTCCTCCAGCAGCATTTCTGCTTCGATCGAGGATTACCTTGAAGTTGCGCGCTTGGCTGTTCTTGTTGTTGTTTGTGCACGTTCTGCTGCACCCCTGGGTGCATGCGATGGGCACAGCGAAGCCAGCAATCGCCTCCGCAGTAGTAAGCAGAAGTTTGACTCCATCGGAAAGCAGCCTTATCGGTGGCGATCAATGCGAACTGTGCCG
>JBEKTC010000204.1:0-8503 GCA_049516475.1 Candidatus Korobacteraceae bacterium
CCCGGCGGCGGCGCTGAAATCCTCGACGACGAAGTGCGCTACAAAATCGCCCGCCTGAAGTGCCTGACCAACGATTGGCTCAATGTTCATCGCAGCGCCCATAACCTCGGCATGAGGACCACAGCGACGATGATGTTCGGCGTGGGCGAAACCTACGAGCACCGCATCAATCATTTTCAGGCGATCTACGATCTCCAGGAAGAGACTGGCGGCTTCACCGCATTTATTCCCTGGTCATTCCAGCCGCAGAATACGGCGCTCGGCGGCCGTGGATGGGACGAGGCTACGGCAGTCGAATATCTAAAGACATTGGCCATCGCGCGCATCTTCCTCAGCAACTTCGAAAATGTTCAGTCCAGTTGGGTGACGCAGGGGCTGAAGGTCTGCCAGACCGGCTTGCGCTTCGGCGGCAACGATGTCGGCTCGGTGATGATCGAGGAGAACGTGGTGCGCGCCGCCGGCGTGCGCAACTGCACCACCGAGGAAGAGTTGCGCCGCATCATTCGCGATGCCGGATTCCGTCCCGCGCAACGCGACACGCTATACACCAAATTCTTCCTGAATTAACTTGTGATTGTAAGGGGACAGCGGCTTCACCGCGAAGGCCGGTGATCGTGCGTCTGCTATAATCCTGTAGTGACGCGCTTGTGCCGATCTGTCAGGCACAAAGTCCGCGCATAGTCTTCGCAGTTCCTGCCTTAGTCGGGGAGTGGCTCAGCCTGGTAGAGCACCTGGTTCGGGACCAGGGGGTCGGAGGTTCAAATCCTCTCTCCCCGACCAATACTTTCCAACAACATACGGGCGGCACCAGAACCTCAAAGGCGACCCACCTGGTCCTGGCCCACGTGCTCTACCCCTCAAACCCGCATAAATGCTGCACGACAGACCCCTCAGGCGATGCAAGACCGTCTACAAAATCGACCACAGTGCTGTGATGGAAAAACGAGGTGGGCTAGCCCTTCGCAAACTGTTGAAAGGACTCTAAATTCCCCAAAGCCGGCTGGGCGACGAGTGGTCTGGGGTCCGCATTCCGCGCATAGGGCGTTTTACGGCCATGTGAAAGAAAGCATTCGTAAACACTGGCCGACATATCGGCACTGGTCCGGGCTCGTTGAGCGCATTGGCGATTTACCACTCACCGCGTAGGTCCTAGCGAGTCGTCTGGCAAAGATCACTTGCCCAACAGGGCGGTGAGACACCGAGAAGGTTCCAGAGACAATCCGCATTCCTCCTGCCCCTGATGCCAGCGCCATAACCCTTGCCAGCTCGCTCCAGCGCAGAGTATCAATCAGCGCAGGTGTCAGGGTTAAGAGACTCGGGACGGAAATCACGAATCGCAAAATTCACATTTGACATCGGCCGAAAATCCACTACCATGTGGTTGTGGATAAATTAGGTACAACATTTGCGGCTTTGTCTGATCCAACCCGGCGAGCAATGATCCAACGACTCTCGCATGGGCCTGCCTCTGTGCATGGATTGACGGAACCGTTTGCACTCTCGCAGCAGATGATTTCAAAACATATTGCCTACCTGGTGCGGGCGCGGATTGTGATCAAGACGAAGCGTGGACGAGAGAGTGTATGCACGCTCAGGCCGGAGGCGATCAAGACAGTCAGCGACTGGGCGATTAGCTATCGCCGATTCTGGGAAGAGAGCTTCGACAAACTGGATGTAGTTGTAAATCAAATGAAAAAAGAGGAGGTCAGAGATGACAGAAAACACGGTTAACGAAATTGAACGGATGGTTGTCACAAGAGTTTTTGATGCCCCACGCGAGTTGGTTTGGAAGGCGTGGACCGACCCGAAATACGTGATGCAGTGGTGGGGGCCGAAAGGCTTTAGCTGCCCCGCTTGCGAGATCGATTTTCGCGTAGGAGGAAAATTTCTCTGCTGCATGAGAACGCCGGATGGGCAGGAGGGTTGGAATGCTGGGGAATACCACGAGATTGTTCTGCACGAGAAGATCGTTTACTCCATGTACTTTTCCGACTCGAAGGGAAACAAGGTTGAGCCTGAGGAGTATGGAATAGAACATGAGGCCATAGACGATGCGCGCGACGTGGTTATTTTTGAGGATTTTGGGAACGGCCAGACTAAGCTCACCTTGATTGGAAATGACCCCATGGAGAGCGCAAAAGAGAGCGGTCAATTCGAGGGCTGGGTTGAGACACTCGATAAAATTGCGGCCGTTGTTGCAGAGCTGGCGCAGGCGAAATAAGAGGTTGAAGTTTTGACGATCGTCATGTGCGAGCTACATCTGAGGCTGGCGGCGAAGGCCTGGTTAGAACAGGCTGCTCGCCGCTCGGCCGAATAGTCGTCTCTCCGGATAAGTGACCCTTGGCTCAACTGTTGACTTCAGGCCAATGCACTCATCGACCAAGGCTCGTATCGCTCTCGGATCATTAGCCCTGTTAAACGCCAGTGTCCGGGAATCCACTTTGCACCACATTCTGGAGCACGTAGACCCGCATATTTTCATTTGCGCCAGCAGCCTGTTCGCAGGTAAGGTATTGCTACCGCTTTTTTCAATTCCCAAACAACTGCCAGGCGTCATCCGTCCCGCGCAGATAGGAGACTTCGTGTTTTCACAGTCGCTTCCCATCAGTTCCGAAGGCGGTCATAACAGTTTTCAGAACAACGTTCCCGATCCCGCTACTTCGGGCAAGGAGCTTCCAACCTTCAAGTTTGAGCTGGAGAAATCTGAAGGACGTGTGTTAGGGGACAGCTACGGCAAAGAGGCCACGGTGGAGCAATTGCCGATATCGAAGGGAATTGCCGGCGTCTCTATGCGCATGGAGCCGGGCGTGATGCGGGAGCTTCATTGGCACGCCACAGCGGCAGAATGGGCCTTTGTCACCGAGGGTTGGGTGCGCACCACGGTCATTGATCCGCAAGGCTGCTGCGAGACCAACGACTTCTATCCGGGTGATGTTTGGTATTTCCCTCGCGGTCATGGACACGTCATCGAGACCTTGGGCGACAAACCGTGCCACTTCATTCTCGTCTTCGATAACGGCTACTTCTCCGAGTTCGGCACCTTCAGCATCACCGACTGGCTGGGACACGCTCCGAAAGCACTGCTCGCCAAGAATTTCGGCGTTCCGGCCTCGACCTTCGACAGTTTTCCGAAGAAAGAGGTCTACTTCGCCAAGGGCAAGATTCCGCCGCCCGTCGCCGCCCCGCCGTTGCAGGGCTGGAAGCTGCCGCCGCTCACCCACAAGTACAGTCTGCTCTCGCAGAAACCCTTTGAGACCTTCAGCGGCGGGCTGGAGTGGCGCGTCGATGGTTCTCAATTCCCTATTTCAACGACCATGACCGGCGTCGTGCTGGAGATGGAAGCGGGCGCGCTTCGCGAATTTCATTGGCATCCCAACGCGGCCGAGTGGCAATACATCCTAAGCGGCGAATTCAGTGTGACCCTGTTTGGCTCGCAAGGCCGCTGGCGCGAAGAGAAGCTGAACGCCGGAGATGTCGGATACATCCCGCAAGGCTTTGGGCACTCCATTGAAAATATAGGAAGTGACAAGGCACGAATCCTGATCGTCTTCAACAACGGTCACTACCAGACCATTGATTTGTCGCAATGGATAGCTGGGAACCCGACCGATGTCCTTGCCACCAACTTTGGCCAAGATGCGGCGGTGTTCGAGAAGTTCCCGCGCAAAGACGTTTTTCTGACGAAATAGGTGAGTCGCAGTCACATCGATAAACGGAGCCGTCCTTGCCGGTATGGAGGAGGCACGTGACTGAGGTCACGACCGCCTGTGACCTGGAACACCGCGTCATGGGTCGCGTGTGTCCTATACCTCTAGCACAAGGATTGGAAGCATTTTCCTCCGGCGGCATCGGCAGGAAGATGAATGAGCCAAGCCCAGGGCTCCTGGCCGTTTCTTGTGGACACAACCAATGAAGGCGTTCAAAGATTCGGGTCACCTCTTCCGTGTGGCAGCAGTTTTCCTGGTAGGGTTCATCGCGTTCATGGTGCTGCGGAGTCTTCTGGTGCCGCGCAGCTTCGGTCGCTACGGGCATTACCGGGCGGATGCGATAGCTGAAATTGCAGCTCTGCCCGTCTCCTACGCCGGTCATCAAGCCTGCGAGACTTGCCATAGCGACATCGTCGATGTGAAGAACAAGGGTGTGCACAAAGGCGTGGCCTGCGAGTCCTGCCATGGGCCGCAAGCGAAGCACGCCGACGATCCTGGATCGGTGGTGCCAGCCAAGCTGGATACCGCGGTACTCTGCGTTCGGTGCCATCAGGCCAACCTGGCCAAGCCGAAGAATTTTCCCCAAGTAGAGGCCGCTGAGCATTCGGGCGGAGCGGCGTGCAATACCTGCCATCAGCCGCACACTCCCGCGATCGGCGCCGGAGTCAACCAATGAACATCACACGCCGGCGCATGCTCGTTCTTCTGCCCGCCGCCGCGGTTGCCTGGAAGTTTGTACTGGCGGGAACGCCGGAGGATTCTCCCAACTACCAGATGACGGAACATTGGTGGGCCATGCTCATCGACATTACTAAGTGCATCGGTTGCGGCAGTTGCGTCCGGGCCTGCCAACTGGAGAACCATGTTCCCGACGGCTACTTCCGTACCTGGGTCGAACGCTACCACATCGAGGATTGGCAGATGGAGTATCCCAAGGTGGATTCTCCCGACGGCGGCAAAAACGGGTTTCCCGTTGCGAAGGAGACCGGCGGAAAGAATTTCTTTGTTCCCAAGCTGTGCAATCACTGTGCGGATTCTCCCTGCACGCAGGTATGCCCGGTGGGAGCGACTTTCGTTAGCCCCGATGGCGTGGTGCTGGTCGACCAGAAATACTGCCTGGGTTGCCGTTATTGCGTGCAGGCCTGTCCCTATGGCTGCCGCTTCATCAATCCGCAGACGCAAACGGCGAACAAGTGCACGCTCTGTTACCACCGGATCACCAAGGGACTGACGACGGCGTGTTGCGAAACCTGCCCCACCGGTTCGCGGCAACTCGCCAATCTGAAGGATCCGAAGGACCCGATTCACGAATTCCTAAGGACTCACAGTGTGCAAGTTCTAAAGCCACACCTCGCCACAGGTTCAAAGTGCTTTTATTACGGCCTGGATGGGTCGGTGCGATAAGGAGATGGTTGTGCAGATTCCAGTTCAAGGATTCATGTACCCCAACGAGGTGGAACTGCAATGGAGCGTGCTGATCGTTCTGTATCCGTTTCTCACCGGACTAGTGGCCGGAGCATTCATTCTGGCGTCTCTGGAACGGGTATTTCAGGTGGAGGCGGTCAAGCCAACGTACCGGCTGGCGCTGCTGACTGCCCTGGCCTTCCTGTTGGTTGCCCCCTTGCCCCTACAGTTGCATCTCGGACATCCGGAACGTTCCTTCGAGATGTACCTGACGCCGCACCGTTCTTCGGCCATGGCCATGTTCGGCTTTGTGTACCTGTGGTATCTGCTGGCCGTGCTGGTGCTGGAGATTTGGCTCGACTACCGGCGGGACATCGTTGTGCTTTCGCAAAGCACCAACGGTTGGAGGCGGCTGATCTATCGCATACTGACGCTGGGCTCGAGCAACATCAGCCCGCGTGCATTGCATATTGACGAGCGCGCCGGCTGGCTGATTACCGTGATCGGCATCCCTTCCGCATTTCTGCTGCATGGCTACGTCGGATTTATCTTCGGTTCGGTAAAGGCGAATCCCTGGTGGTCATCGCCGCTGATGCCGGTCGTGTTTCTGTTCTCGGCCATGGTTTCCGGGATTGCCGTCGTGATGCTGCTTTACATGCTGGTGAGCTCGATGCGGCGGGAGCCGATCGACATGCGCTGCGTCGACACGGTCGCCAAATACCTCTTCTACACCTTCGTCATCGATTTCAGCCTGGAGATGTTGGACCTGGTCCACCGCATCTACGAAGCTGACGAATCGTTTCGCAGCCTCGACTTTATGGTCCATACACGACTGTATTTCTCGCAGGTTGTGTTGCAGATCTTTTTGGGCACACTTCTGCCGATTGCCTTGCTGGGCCTGGTGCAAGTGCTGAAGCTGACCCCCATGATTCGCAAACAGATCTATGTCCTGTCGGGATGTTTGACGCTGATCGGCATTTTCGCCATGCGCTGGAACGTGGTGATCGGCGGACAGCTATTTTCCAAGAGCTTCCTGGGATATACCACGTACAAGATGGGCTTTGCGACCCGCGAAGGCTTGCTGACGGCAATCGTGCTGACCGTTCTCCCCTTTGTGTTCCTGTGGGCGCTGGTGAAACTCCTGCCGCCCTGGCCGGAGCGAAATTCTGGCGCGCTTCCCGATGCAACACCCGCTCACTGAGTTCAGCAGTGGTCGTTTCTAATCCCGGAACTGCGCGACTTCTGATGGTGAGGACCTGTTTCCTTGTTCCATCCGCACTGATAACAATGCCAGTGCGCACGAGCCCAGACGCGCCATTTTATGCTCGGTGCGGACGCTCATGATGACGGGCGCGCGCGCGCCAACGATTATGCCGGCGCTCTGTGCGTCACCCATGTATTCCAATTGTTTGACCAGCATGGTGCCTGCTTCGAGGTCAGGCATAACGAGGATGTCCGCTTTCCCCGCGACCGGCGACACGATTTTCTTGTTCTTGGCAGCCGTCTCGGAAATCGCAACGTCGTATCCCATGGGTCCGTCGAGCACAGCGCCTGTAATCTGTCCTCGGTCTGCCATTTTGCATAAGACAGCCGCGTCAAAGGAAGACGGCAATCTTGGTGTCACGACGTCTTGGGCCGACAGGATCGCCACCTTGGGCTCCTGCAGACCAACGGCGTGGGCAAGGTCGATCGCATTCTGGACGATGTCGCGCTTGTCCATGACGGTGGGAGAAACGTTCAGGGCCGTGTCGGTAATGAACAGAGGACGCGGAAAGCCTGGCACTTCCATGTCAGACACATGGCTCATGCGTCGCGCGGTGCGCAAGCCTTGCGGGGCGTCGACAAAGTGCATGAGTTCGTCGCATGGCAGGCTGCCTTTCATCAGCGCCTCTACCTTGCGCTCACGCGCCATGGCTACGGCACGCTCGGCGGCTTGATGGCTGTGCTCGGTATATTCCTTGTCGAACTGCGAAATATCGATCTGCGCCTGTTCTGCGGCGGTCCGGATTTTCTGCTCCGGTCCTACCAAGACAGGAATGATCAAGTTTTCTTCGGCCGCTTCGAACACCGCCAGCAGAGAAGCCGCATCGACGGGATGAACTACAGCGGTAAGAATGGGGAAGAGTCCTCGGCTGATGTCAATCAGCTGGCGATAATGCCTGCCTTTTTCCAGCAGCCTCACCTCAGGCAGGGATACGCGTTCGCGCGATATTTTTTCCATCGGCGCGATGACCTCCGCAGTGCCGCTGATCACCACTTCGCCGCGCTGATTTACGGCCTGGCAGTCCAGCGTCACACGGTGTTTCTCGGCTTCCATCTCAGACACCTTCACGCTGACCACGATAGTGTCTCCCAGCCCTACAGGCCGGCGGAAGCGCAAGGATTGGCCTAGATAAATTGCGCCGGGACCCGGCAGCTGCGTTCCCAGTACCGTGGATACAAGCGCTCCGCCCCACATGCCGTGCGCAATGATCTTGTGGAACATGTCGCTCTTGGCGAAGTCTTCGTCAACATGGGCGGGGTTGACATCGCCGGACATGATCGCAAACAGCTCGATATCCTTTTCCGTAAGCGTGCGGGAAATACTGGCGGTGTCACCGATCCTCAGTTCGTCAAATGTGCGATTTTCAATCCGATCAACTAGCGTGGCAAAAGCCATTTCGTCTCCTGAATTCTTGCGCCCGCCAGTGGAAGTCTGTTTCCGGCTATCTTGTCCGATGGCGGTAATTGGGTAGGGCTGTTGGAGTGCCCGTGCAGGCGAGTGTAAGGCCGGCTGTACGCTCCAGTATAGTCTTCAACTCACCGCGCAACGTGCGCTTTAGAAAAACGGTAGTGGGCTAATTGTGTGTTGCTGCATTTTCTGACCCCGGCCACGGGGTTCCATTCTTAATCTTCTGCTCGAAAATTCTCGCCGACTGGCGAAGCTCCTTAATCCGGCGTTTCGCGTGGGCGAGGGCATCCTCCCAGTTACTGAGGTTTTCCACAGTTTTTTGTGCTTTGGCTATTGACAACGCGCTTAGACAGTCTAAACTGTGACAAGCGAGGTTAGACATGGCTCAGTCTCCGATTACGAAAACAATGGATGAAATGTTGGCGAAGTTGCAAGACGCCACGCTGACTTACCGCGAAGCAGAGAAGTCGGTAGCGGAGTACACGGCAGCTATACGAGCGCTCGCCCAGGTCTGCGAAGACGAGGAAGTGAAGGCGACCTATTTGCTGAAGCTCGAAGAACTCAGCGGAAAGCCGGGCTTCCTCGACGCGATACGATCTGTTCTCCGGATGCACCAGAACGCGCTTACGCCGAGAGAGATTCGGAATTGGATAAACATGGGAAAGAAGCTGGACCTGTCTGGCTATTCGAACCCCATGGCATCCATTCACACCACCCTGCG
>JBEKTC010000205.1:0-8492 GCA_049516475.1 Candidatus Korobacteraceae bacterium
TCTTGAATATCTTGCACGGTTAGTTGTGCAAGCTATTGATTAAAATAGACTTACTGTCTAGCTTAAGTCCAATGGTTGGAATACTTTGCGGGCAAAATATTGAAAACAAGGATTTTGCGAATAGTGGGGGGGAGGGGGTGCCATTCGAAGTCCGTAACAGGATAGTTCCGGATGCGGATGCCCGCGTCACAGTTTTGCCGTCTTGTGAATCTCCACCGTGCTCCAAGTTTTGTCGGCGGCATGGCACAGGTTCTCCAGAGGGCAGTCGGCGCACTTGGGCTTGCGCGCGATGCACAGGGCGCGGCCATGCAGGATGATCTGATGCGCGAAGACGATCCACTTGTCGCGCGGAATGACCTTCATCAGGTCTAGCTCGATCTTCTGCGGGTCTGCGTTCTTCGTGAGTTCCAGCCGCCGCGAGATGCGCTGCACATGCGTGTCGACTACCACGCCGTCGGCGATCCGATACCACGTGCCGAGCACAACATTGGCGGTTTTGCGCGCGACGCCGGGCAGTTGCAGCAACTCGCCCATGTTGCGCGGGACGTCGCCGCCGAAGTCGCTGATTAGCTTGCGTGCCGCGCCCACCAGCGATTTCGCCTTGTTGCGGAAGAAGCCGGTGGAGCGGATATCGTCTTCCAGTTCTTCCGGCTGGAGCGAGGCGAAGGCCTCGGGCGTTGGGTACTTCTGGAAGAGAATCGGCGTGACCATATTGACGCGAACGTCGGTACACTGTGCGGAAAGAATCGTCGCCACCAGCAACTCCCATGCGCTGTTGTGATGCAGAGCGCAGGTGGCCGCCGGATAGCGATCGTCGAGACGCTTGAGGATTTCGGTGACGCGATCCGGCGCGAGAGGGTTGTAGCGTCTCGAGGCGCTAGCGGCCTTGCGAGATGGCTTCGTTGCCGGCTTGGACGGTGTCGCTGCCGATTTCTTTGGAGCGAGCGCGGTTTTCGCGATGCGCGTCTTGGCGCGTTTGGGCGCGCTGGCAACCTTGTCCTGGCGTCCGCTGCGCGATGGGCGGCGAGGCATGATGCCGCGTGGCATAGTTGATCTCCCAAAGGTGACGAGAGGAGATTATAACGGGAGCGGGACAGGTCCTCCCACCCTTTCGCCAACGGTAGGGGGAAAGCGCACTCGACTCGGATCTGCGTTCTGCCATTCCGCCCTCGACAGACTAGAATGACACAAGCACCTGCATCCCTGAATCCTGGAGTTTCCTTGATGTCTTCCAATCCCGCTGTTCAGATTGCGTCTGCGGAACTGCCCGCGGTGCCGCTCACGCTCGAGGGCCTGAGCGTGCTGCATCAGATGTTTCGCTTTCGCTGGAAGGAGTGGCGCAAGCTGAGCGGCCCGCGGCAACAGGAGATTGCGCGCGAGGCCGCAGCAGTTCTGTCGGCGCCGGAAGAAGCCGGCCAGAGCGCCGTCTACTCGCTGCTCGGGCACAAGGGCGATTTGATGCTGGTGCACTTCCGCGACTCCTTTGACGAGTTGAACGCCGCCGAGCTTCAGTTGAATCGCACTGCGCTGCAGGAGTATCTGGAGCCGATGCATTCATACCTGTCGGTAATCGAGCTCGGGCTGTATGACTCCAGTGTGAAGCTGTTTCGCCAGCTTGCCGAGCGTGGCGTGGCGCCGTTGTCGGAAGAATGGAACAGAGAAGTTGAAGACACGATGGAGCGGCAGCGGCAGGCGATGCGTCCGCGACTGTATCCGAAGATTCCGGACAGCCACTATCTGTGCTTTTATCCCATGGATCGCAAGCGCGGTGAGGACAAGAACTGGTACACGCTGCCGATCGAGGAGCGCCAGCGGCAGATGGAAGAGCACGGCATGGTCGGACGCCGCTACGCCGGGAAGGTGCAGCAGATCATCACCGGATCAATCGGTTTCGACGACTGGGAGTGGGGCGTGGACTTGTTTGCCCCCGAACCGCTGGTCTTCAAGAAGCTGATTTACGAGATGCGCTTCGACCATGTCAGCGCGGTGTATGCTGCTTTCGGCCAGTTTTTCGTCGGCCTGCGCTGCCCGGTGCTGAAGCTGGGCGAATGGCTGGGAGTCAGCCAGTAAAGGAAGCTGAGCGTATGACACTTTCGAACGAAACCCAGCAATTGCTCGACGGTGCGAACTTCGCTCACCTGGCGACGCTAATGCCCGATGGCTCGCCGCAAAGCGTGCCGGTGTGGGTTGGCCGTGAAGGCGATCGCGTCATCATCTGCACTGGCGAGAACTCGTTGAAGGCCCGCAATACGGGGCGCGATCCACGTGTGGCGATCTCGATCGTCGATTTTCGCAATCCCTACTCCGAGGTGCAGATTCGAGGGCATGTCATCGAGCGCCGTCCCGATCCCGATTTGAAGACGATGGATCCCATCTCGATGAAATACACGGGGAAGCCATTTCCGTTTCGCGATCCAAAAGGACGTGTCGCCCTTATCATCGAAGTGGACAAAGAGCACTACACCAAGCTGCCGTTTGAGCACACGCCGCCAGCGTGACGGCGGATCAGAGGATTTTCTTGCCGAAGGCCGATAGCGCTAACTCGACCGCAAGCTCCGCCGTCTGGTTGCGCTCGTCCAGCACCGGATTCACTTCCACCAGCTCGAAGCTCAACATGCGGCCATGGTCGGCGATGATCTCCATTGCCAGGTGGCCCTCACGATATGTGGCGCCGCCCCAGACCGGCGTGCCGACGCCGGGCGCGTCCTCAGGATCGATCCAGTCGAGATCGAGAGAGACATGATAGCCGACGGTGCCACGCCCCACCAGCCGCAGCGCTTCCTCCATCACCGCGCGCATGCCGCGCTCATCGATGTCGCGCATGGTGAACACATGGACACCGGAGCGGCGAATATTCTCGCGCTCGTGCTCGTCCACATCGCGAATGCCGACCAAGGCGCAGTTTTCCGGCCGCACCTTCGGACTGAAGTCGTACATGTCGCTCAGCGGCGAGTGAAATAGGCCCATGATGGCGCCTAGCGGCATGCCGTGAACATTGCCGCTGGGCGAGGTGTCAGGCGTGTTGATGTCGCTGTGCGCGTCAATCCAGAGCAGCCCGACGCGTTGCTTCTTGCGGCGATAGAACTCGGCAATGCCGGAGATGGTGCCGACAGCGATGGAATGGTCGCCGCCGAGAGTGAGAGGAATCTTACCTGCCTCAAGTGTCTGGATCACCAGCTCCGCCTGGGCGGTGCAGGTTTCGGTGATCTCGTTCAGATACTTCGCGTGAGGATCGCCCTCCGCCTCGGTCTCCAACATCGCGACTGGGACGTTGCCGCCGTCCTCAACGTCATAGCCGAGCGCCTCAAGCTTGGCTTCAAGGCCGGCGACGCGCATGGCTGAAGGGCCCATGTCGACGCCACGGCGCGACTGGCCGAGGTCGAGCGGCACACCGATGATACGGATGTGTTTGGTCTCGATGTTCTGCAGCGGTTTGGTTATCGGGCTGGTAGCCATAGATGTTCCCTGGAAAAGCATCCTACATTGTGGTACAGACCCCTGCGAGCATAAACGCTTCCGGCATGACGCTTATCAAGGGCCGAGCGACGGCGCACCTGAAGGTGCGCCCTTTCGCAATCGATTACGGATACAGCCGGTGCAACATGCGGGGAAACGGAATGGTCTCGCGTACATGCTCCAGGCCGCAGATCCACGCGACCGCCCGCTCGATGCCCATGCCGAAGCCCGCGTGCGGAACGCCGCCGAATTTGCGCAGATCGAGATACCACTTGAACGCCTCTTCCGGCAGACCGTGCTCGTGGATGCGCTGCAACAGCAGTTCGTACGACGCCATACGCTGCGAGCCGCCGATGATTTCGCCGTATCCCTCGGGCGCCAGTACGTCGACGCAGAGCGCCAGATCCGGGCGCTCCGGATCAGGCTCCATGTAGAACGCCTTCACCGATGCCGGATAGCGATGGATCATCACCGGGCGATCAAATTGCGACGAAAGATACGTCTCGTCGGGCGAACCCAGATCGCCTCCCCATTCAAACGTGTTTTCGACCAGTCCCTTGGCATGCGCTTCCTGCAACGTCTTCACGGCTTCATCGTAGGTAACGCGCGGGAAGGGCGTGTCGACCTTCTCCAGCTTGGCGATGTCGCGGCCGATGGTCTCCAACTCAGGCCTGCGCCGCTCCAGGCACCGCCTCACGATAAACGTGATGAACTCCTCGGCCAGCTTCATCAGGTCGTCGAGATTGCCGTAGGCCACCTCCGGCTCTACCATCCAGAACTCGGTGAGATGGCGGCGCGTCTTCGATTTTTCCGCGCGGAACGTCGGTCCGAAGCTGTAGACCTTACCCAGCGCCATCGCTGTAGCTTCGATGTAAAGCTGTCCGGACTGCGTGAGGAACGCCTGCTCCTCGAAGTAGTCCACCGGAAACAGCGTGGTCGTGCCTTCGCATGCAGCCGGCGTCAGAATAGGCGGATCGGTCAGCGTGAAACCGCGATCGTCGAAGAAGTCGCGCGCTGCTTTGATGATCTCTGCACGCACGCGCAGGATGGCGGCCTGGCGCGGCGAACGCAGCCAGAGATGCCGATGCTCCATCAGGAAGTCGACGCCGTGTTCTTTCGGAGTGATGGGATACGGGTCGTCAGGATTGACGCGCTGTACCACCCGCGCTTCGGTGACGTCCATCTCGTATCCGCCTGGAGCGCGCTTGTCGGCGCGCACCTTGCCGGTGACGATCACGCTGGATTCCTGCGTCAGGCCCTTAATCGACTCGAACAGCTCGGGCGAGACCGCCTGCTTGGCAACGACGCCTTGGATAATACCGCTGCCGTCGCGAAAGATGGGAAAGAGCAGCTTGCCGCTTTCCCGCAGGTTGTAGAGCCAGCCGCGAACGGTGACCGTCTGGCCTTCATGCTGGCCGATCTCGCGGATGGTGGTGACGGGGGCTTCGGTTTCGAGTTTGGTAGATAAGGTCATTGGGCAATTTCCAGCCGCGTTAGAATATATATAGGAGCTTACTATGGGGTTGGATTGGTCACAATGTCCCGCCGTGGAAAGCGTCCCCGGGCGGGTGAGCGGTGCCTGGGTGTTCCGCGGAACCCGGATGCCAGTTTCCATCGTTTTCGAAAACCTTGAGGACGGAATGACCATTGACGAGATCATGGAACAATTTCCCGTCACTCGCGAACAAGTCAAAGCCGTCCTTGAGTTTGCCGCTCGAAGCCTCGATCCAGCGTCTGTCGGTCCTCGCTAGATGCTAATCCTGCTGGACAACGCTGTGCCGCGCGAGATTAAGCAGTACCTCAGCGGCCATATTGTCACCGAATGTAGAGACCGAGGATGGGATACGCTATCTAATGGCGAGTTGCTTACTGCGGCCGAGGCTGCCGGATTCGAGGTGCTCGTGACAACCGACAAGGGCATTCGTTATCAACAGAACCTCACGAGCAGGAAGATCGCGATCGTTGTGCTGGGTGAGGGCCGCTGGCGGCTGATCAAGCCGATCTTGGCAAACGTGCGCGCCGCGGTGAACGCAGCGACACCGGGCAGCTATACCGAAGTAAAGATTCCGGACTGAAGTTTCAAAGCTTCTCCAGCCTCCCAAACACCTCCGCCATCTTCTCGGAAATGTTCTCGCCTTCGACGCCCTCAATCTCTAGCAACAGCGGTGGTACGTGCGGCGCGGCGCGCAGCAAGGACATCGCTTCGGTCCAGTCGATGTTGCCGTTGCCCGGCCATAGATGCGAATCGTGGTCCTTATTGTTGTCGTGCACATGCGTGGAGCGGATGCGGTCCTTCAAAGTGTGAAAGGCTTCCTTCACGCTTGACATCATGTGAGCGTGGCCCACGTCAAAGCACACTCCGATATCGGCGAAACGCCCAGCGTGCAGCAGTTCGATCAGGCTCTCTGGCGTGGAGAGATCGTTGGGAATGTTCTCCACTAGCAACTGCACGCCCAACGGCTTAGCAAAGGCGTGGAGGTGCTCCAGGGAACTCATGGCCGCTTCCAGTTTGTGCTCGCTGCTGGCTTCGTTGCCGATGCCGACGTGCTGCACCAGAAACTGGAACGGCGCCTGTTCGGCGACTTCCAGCGCGCGCTTGATCTCGTCCGTGGCGGCGATACGGTCGCGCTTCTCCACGGCCGCGATGTTCACGGACGTCGTGCCGCTGCGTCCCCACTCCTCGTCGCTGTACATGGGAGAGTGCAGGGAGTGAAAGGTAACACCGGTGCTGCGAAACCAGTTGCCGATTTCGCGAATGTGCTGGCGGTCGGTGTAGTTGAAGTGTCCACGCGCGGCGAAGATCTCGATGGCCTCGGCACCGCCTGACACAAACTGGTCCAGCAGGCCGGGATGCAAGCGCTCGCGTTTGGCATACACCAGCGTGGACATTGCCCTGCGCATCAGAAGCCCACCGCCTTTCCGTCGTTGCGGCCATCGCTGGCGCCCAGCAACTCGCCCGTCTTTTCATCGACGGCGATGCACTCGGCATCGCCCCAATATCCACGAGTCATTTTAATCTTGTGTCCCATGTGTTCGAGGATGCCGAGAGTGTCGGGCGATATTCCGGTCGCCTCAACCAGGATTTCGTCCGGCATCCACTGATCGTGGAAGCGGGGAGCGTTTACCGCCTGCTGGATGTTCAAGCCGTAGTCGACGACGCCCATCAACGTGTTGGCGACCGTAGTGATGATCGTCGGCCCTCCCGGCGAGCCGAGCACCAGAAACAGCTTACCGTTCTTGAGAACGATGGTTGGCGACATCGCCGACAGCGGACGCTTGCCGGGGCCGATGGCATTCGCCGGGCCCTGCAGCAATCCAAACATGTTGGGCACTCCGGGCTTGGAGCTGAAGTCGTCCATCTCATCGTTGAGCAGAAAGCCGAGGCCTTCGGCGGTCACGCGCGATCCAAAGGCGTCGTTCAGAGTGGTTGTCACCGAGACGGCGTTGCCCTCGGAATCGACGACCGAGTAATGCGTGGTGTGGTCCGGCTCGGCAACTGACGTTGGCTGCGGATGCGAACTGGCATAGCTGTCGAGTTGCGAAAACACCGACGGCCGCCGAAGATCTCCACTGGGAGTGGCGCGTCGCGGCGCGATCGTCTCGCGCCAGGCATTGGCGTAACGCTTGTCAATGAGTTGCGCAACCGGGATCTTGGAGAAGTCGGGATCGCCCAGGAATTCGGCGCGATCGAAGAAGGCCCGTTGGAACGCCTCGGCCGTCAGGTGAATGCTCTGGGCCGAACGGTCGCCCTCCTTGGTCAGGTCGTAGCCTTCCAGCATGTTGAGAATCTCGACCAGAGCAATGCCTCCTGACGAAGGCGGCGGAGCGCTGATGATCTCATAACCGCGATAAGTGCCGCGAATTGCCTGCCGCTCCTTCACCTCGTACTGCGCAAGATCGTTGGCGGTGATCAGGCCCCCGCGCTTCTGCATTGCAGCCGCCAGTTCGCGCGCCAACGAGCCACGGTAGAAGTCATCGGGCTTGTCGGCAATTCGCTGCAATGTCTTTGCCAAATCAGGCTGCTTGAAGACGTCTCCAGCCTGGTAGTAGTTCCCGTCGCGCTGAAAAACGCGATGCGACTCGGGAGACTGCGCGAGCTGGGAATCGTGAAAAGACTGTGCCTCTTCATAGTCGAGCGTGAAACCATCGCGCGCCAGCCGTATGGCAGGCTCCATCACCTGCTTCAGCGCGAGCTTGCCCCAATGCTGCTCGGCGTAAACCAGTCCGGCGACCGAGCCCGGAACGCCGATGGACTTATAGCCGATCGTACTCAGCTTGGGAACGACATTGCCCTGCGCGTCGAGATACATATTGGCCGTGGCCTTCGTGGGTGCCTTCTCCCGATAGTCCAGGAAGTGCACTTCACCATCGGGCCGGCGCAAGAGCAGAAAGCCGCCTCCCCCGATGTTGCCGGCTTCCGGATAAACGACAGCCAACGCGAATCCGATGGCGACTGCAGCGTCTACCGCGTTGCCGCCCTGTTGCATGATGGCGACGCCGACGCGGGAAGCCTCGGGTTGAATTGTCGCTACCATGCCCTTGGACGCGTGGCTGGGACGCACCATGTCGCCGGCGAACGCCTGCGCGCAAAGTACGATTCCCAACACCAAGGCCGGCAGTTGACGGATTAACTTCATAGGAACAATGGAGGAGCGCCCGTTTCGCATCGGCTCGAATAGCGGAAGACGCGAGTAAAATTCGAGGCTAGTTGACCCGAAGGGGAGAGTCAAATGCAACCTCGATTTCGTTGGAACCAGGTCTAGACTGCCCGTTCTCTCGACCCTCTCTGAAGTTAGCCGACTTGTCTCACGCGACCGGACGTTATATATCTAAAGCACCGCGTAGGCCGTATGTCGGCTTTCATTTTCTCTTTGTAGATAGTTCGGACCTGATCCAGGCCCATCTCATTATGCCTGCAACACAGCGACGAGCCGTTGTCATCGGAGCAGGTCCCAATGGCCTGGCCGCGGCCATCGTTCTGGCGCAAGCAGGACTGCAAGTCGACGTCTTCGAAGCCGAGCCGCAAGCCGGCGGCG
>JBEKTC010000206.1:0-8434 GCA_049516475.1 Candidatus Korobacteraceae bacterium
GGAGACACCTTCCTCTATCGCTTGCATCTACGGCGTAACGACGCCAACCATGGGCTGCCCTAGAAACGGGAGTCTCGTTGCCACCGGTGGGTCAAAAGCCATCGCCGTGGTGGAGTATGGCCATAATTCAACGGCCCAATTCGACTTCAATGTGTTCAATACCCAATACGGCTTGCCGGCCCAGACGCTGCAGTTCTTCTGCTCCTGCGGCTCGTGTCCGAGCAGCGACGGGACCGGCTGGGACTTGGAGGAAGCTCTGGACGTACAGTACGCCCATGCCATGGCACCTCAAGCGCAGATCATTGTGGCGGAGTTCTGCAGCGACCCCATCGGCGATGGGGCCGAAACCGCCGCGGGGGAGGCCGTGGCGGCCGCGCCTTACAACGGCGGGGAAGTCTCCAATAGCTGGACCTACGATGGGGGGGAGTTTCCTGAGGAACTGGGGTTGGATCAGTACTTCACCACTCCCAGCGTCGTCTACTTTGCTTCCTCCGGGGATTCCGGCTGGGGGCCGACGTATCCCAGTGTATCGCCCAATGTTGTTTCTGCCGGCGGCACGCACATCGTTCGTGACAGCAACGGCAATTTCAACGGCGAGGAGACCTGCTGGTCGGGCAGTGGCGGCGGCATCAGCCAATACGAACCTCTTCCCCAATACCAATTTATCCTGGGAAACATCCTAAGAACCCATCGTGGCACGCCCGACTTGTCAGCTGACGCTGACCCTAACACCGGAGTCGCCGTTTATAACACGACATACTGCGGTGGCTGGTGTGAAGCCGGCGGGACCAGCGTTGCCTCACCAGTCCTCGCTGGCATCGTCAACAACACTGGCACCTTTGCCAGGTCGACTTCGTCTGAACTCAACACGGCCTATGGCTGGTACCGGAATCCTGGGCTGTACCACAAGTACCTCTACGACATTACTCAGGGCAGCAATGGGGGCAACGGCGGCGGGGCCAAGTTCGGTTGGGACCGGTGTACTGGTCTCGGCAGTCCCAGAGACCTTCCGGTCAGCACCAGCAGTTGGACTCAGGCCAACGAGTTCATCTCAGGAGCAACTGGGTCCGTTTCGCAGATCGATATCGGCATCGGGATTGTTTCGGGCACGAACTCGTTCTATGCCGCCCTGTATTCGGTTAGCGGCGGCGAACCCGCCACCCTGATCGAGCAGTGGAGCGACCTGAGCAGCAGCACGACCTTTGGTCAATGCTGCGGCCTGGTAAGCATCACCGGCATCACCGGAGTCAGCCTTACTGCGGGAACGTCGTACTTCCTGGTTCTCGGTCCTACGAACCTCAGCTCCTCCACTTTAGATATGTGGAATCTCAACAGTACAGGTGCGACGGAAACCGTTCTGTATGCCAATAACGGATGCGAAAATGGGACTGGAAATAACTGCAGTTGGAACTCGAGGGGTACGCAGACGCTTGGCGCCTTTGACGTAATAGGCTCTACGGGCCCCTCAGGAGAGGGAAAGCTTCCGCCGCAGGCAACATTCTTCAGCGACCTAGGCACAGGCACCAATGTTTACCAGTGCTGCGCTGGATGGCAAGTGGCCGGTTCGGGAGGGGATGGCGCCAAGCGCTTGGCCAATGCGCCGATGAAATGAAAGCGGCCTGACGCTTCCTGCCTGAGAAGTCGAGCTTCAGAGTAGCGCACACGGCATTGAGCCTTGCACGACGGCCAGAGGTCAATGTCTGCCCTGCCTGAACCCTGCACCAAACCGAGACACGGGCGCACCTGCACCCAATCTGCACCCGCATCCCAATAGCTCTATAGTTACCAGCAGCTTAGCCGCATCTCTAACGGTCTACGAAACCGTTGGCACTCGGTAGCTACGAGTAGACGAGTTCGAACGACTGCTGCGCGGGCACCAGGCTGATGATCGAGTGGTCTGGCTCACAGGTGAGGAGAGAGGCGCCGCCAGCTGCACACGGTATTGGATGGGATGCCGTTACAGCTTCTTAACATCGTGGGATCAGGCGGTTACGACCAATCGTTGGGGGGATTGGGCAGCCCGCTGAACGCACATTGACGACGGGGTGCGCTAGATCACCTTCGAGGTCTAGATTTCCCGAAGCAACGCGCTGGTAGACTGACCCACTACCAACTGGCGCAAAATCCCGATAACACAAATTGACCCCGGAACGAGGGTCGGCCAATTCTCAATTTACGCTATCGCTGTTCTCGCCACCTATCATTGGGTGCTGCAATGCTGACCGCAGGAGATGCTCGACATGCTGTTAGCTCGGTTAGTTTTCTCACTCATCAGGCTAAGCCTAAAGAAAGCCGAACCTGAGGTACCCGGTCCTCATTCCATCGCCGGTACCCGCCGAAGGAATTCCGCACGGGCTGCCGGATCAGCCTGCCTACCGGACCGAGCAGGGCGCCCCACACTCAGAGCGTGTTGGTGAGCAGTCTGCAGACTTGCCGTCAACAACTACGGCCGGCGATCCCGTTCTTGGAGCGACTGCTGCATTTGCCAAAGCCCCGAATCTTGGATTTAACCCCTCCTGCTCCCCCAGCCATGAGCTCAGCTACACTAAGAAAACTGCTGAGCGCGGAGACGGGTATTTCAAATGGCGACAAGCAGGTGGATAACCAGAGAATCAAGGTTCTGTGTGTAGCTGCGGAACGGTTCCAGACTGGGCTGAACGCCTTTTTGAGAATAATGGGAGAAGCGCATGGCAATGACGGTCAAGCGCGAGGCTCAGATGACAAGTCCAATATTGGTGAATAAAGGTTTTGCACCGCAGGCAATTGCGATCTTTTCCTACGCCATCCTGCTGGCGGGGATCATCACCATGGGCTTCTCCGCATACATGGTGGTGGTCAGCTACTCGAGCCTTCCGTTCTGGGATGGATGGGTCCATGTCGCCTTTGTCGCCCGAGGAGGAAATCCATACACTCTCGCCTGGTTATGGAGCCAACACAACGAACACCGGATGCTCATTCCGCGGTTGTTCTGGTTGGCCGACCTGCGCTGGTTTCACGCCAGACAGGTGTTCCTGCTGGCGAGCATTTTCTTAATCCAATTTCTGCACCTACTGTTGCTGGGCTGGAGCATGCGTGTGTTCGGTGGCTGGCGAGGAGCAGTTTGGCGTAGTGGTGTGGGGCTGGCAGCATTCTGCCTGTTTTGCCCATCGCAATGGGAGGTCCTGGTGTGGGGCGAGTGCATCGGTTTCGTCCTTTCGGGCCTGTTTGTGACGGCTTCGTTTATCGGACTGCTGCTCTACTGGATGGGTTTAGAGGAGCAATCGAAAGCCCGGCATGCGTGGAAATTCCTGCTGCTCTCGATCATGGCAGCGTCGGCAGCCACGTGTTCACTTGCCAATGGAAACCTCCTTTGGCCCTTGTTGGTGGCCGCGACCCTTTTTCTTCGGCTGCGCTTTTCAGCAATACTGAGCTTCGTCGTCGCAGGGACGGTCAGCCTTGCGATCTATTTTCATCATTACTCTCGGCCATCACAGCAGGCGAATCCGATTTTGTCGATTCAGTCGCCTGTTAAACTCTTCGAGTTTCTGGGCGCTTATTTTGGAAGTTCATCGGGGGTTCGGAGCAATTTCCATATGGCAGAACTCATCGGAGTTGCCGGGTTGACCGTTTTTCTGGTTTTGCTTTTGCATTTGCTGTCGTACATCCGAGACCGCCGCCCTTTCTGCGTTCAACTCGTCCTTATTGTGCTGTTCTGCCTCGGGACGGCCCTGGTTACCGCGGCGGGCAGATTGAATTTCGGCACCCGCCAGGCGTTTGCCTCGCGGTATCAAACTGTCTCTTTGCTTTTCTGGTGTTGCTTGGGGCTGTTGTTGCTGGAGGCGGTATGTTCACTGCGACAGATGAGAAATGTTGCCTTTCTCCTGTCGCAGGTCATTCTGCTGGCCGCCATGCTGGTAGGTCTCGGGCTTGCCCGAATTCCACTAACAAACGCGAGATTGCACGGCTTCCAGCTCAATGCGGCAGCAATGGCCTTGGTGACCAATGTACCCGACTCAGCACAGCTACAGTGGGTTTACCCGGATCCAGGTTACTTGTTCCCTTTAGTGCCGTACATGCGGGAGGAGCACTTATCAGTTTTCTCTGAGAGGCTTTCATCCTTATTGGGGAAGCCGTTGGATTCGGTGTTTATCCTGGCTTCCCCGAGTGAATGCACAGGGAAATTGGAATCCTCAGACGCCGTGGCTGGTGAGGGACCGCCAGCTCTTCGAATCACCGGTTGGGCTTGGGACTACAAACACCGGCAGCCGCCCTCTATGATCGTCGCCGCGACCGATGGCATTATCACAGGCCTTGGTGCAGTGGGCGACTGGCGTCCACTGAAGCAAGCAGCCAGTCCGGGGATGACGAGCAACTTCATTGGATATACCGGATACGTTCGGGATGCGTGGGAGCCCGGTTCGGTGAAGATCTATGCCATCCTGCGCGGTAGCCCTGCATCAGCCTGCTTGATTGCCCGGCAAAGTGAGGCGCCATCGGAGCAACGCAGGGGGCGCGGCTGATGGATACTCATCGCAAGCAAGTCCGAAATCTGATCCACGTAATTCTGCGCCACATCGTTATGCGCTAAACAAATACGTTTGGTCTTCTCGACCTTTTCGACCAGAGCAGCAAACTTTGCTGAGCTGTCCATTGCGGAAGTGGGAAGCCAGATCCGCAACCTCTGCTAGGCGCTTTGCAAGTTCTGCTACTCAGATCAGCAAGTCTTGCGGTCGCCTTCGGTCTAACTGGCTCTGTATCAGCAAAATACAAGCACGTCCGTCATTCCTAAAGACATTCCTATAAGGGGGATTCCTACTTCTTGCGCCTTTGCTGTTGCTTCTGGGGTTGCCTTTGGTGTTCGAGAGGGAAAAAGTAAAGGAAAAGAGCGACCTTCACGACTGTCGCCGCATTCTTGGAGCGACTGCTGCATTTACCCCAGCCCCGAGTCTTGGACTTGACCCCTCCTGCTCCCCGCAACTCTGAGGTAAGCTACACTAAGAAACCAGCTGAGCGCGAAGACGGGTGTTTCATATGGCGACAAGCAGGTGGATAATGAGAGAGTCGGCTCGGTGTGTAGCCTGCGGAACGGTTCCAGGCTTGGGCTGAACGCCTTCTTGAGAATAATGGGGGAAACATATGGCAATGACGGTCAAGAGTGAGGCTCGAAAGTTGACGCCTCGCCAGCAGAAAGGGCGTCGCCGTGAATGTCGTGGCCGGAAATGCCCTCGCCCCGAGGACGACGACGCCATGGTCGCGCAGACCGGTTGCGACACCGTCATGATCGGCCGCAGCGCGCGTCGAATCCGTGAATCTTCCGCCAGATCGAGCAGTACACCCGCACCGGATCGTACGACGTGCCCAGCGACGCCGATCGCTACCAGATGACTCAATTCGTGACGAGTGAGACTCATGAGCACTGCGCCAGCCGTTGAACCATTGCAGGTAAAACGCCGGTCGAGTGCTCGATCATTCATTCTCTTAACCGTAGCAACCCTTCTATGTTTCCTTCCACTTTCGGGCAAAGCATTCCACCTCGACGACCCTCTCTTCTTGTGGTCCGCACGGCAGATCACGAAACACCCTCTTAGCCCCTACGGATTCCAGATCAACTGGTATGGGCAATTGACGCCTATGTCAAAGATCACTAAGAATCCTCCGCTCGCCTGCTACTACTCTGCTGTCATCGGGGGGGTTGCAGGGTTCTCGGAGCGAGCAATGCATCTGGGATTTCTATTGCCTGCGCTGGCGATGGTACTGGGAACGTATCGGCTGGCGCAGCGGTTTACTCGGTCTCCACTGATCGCGGCGACAGCGACGCTGTTGACCCCGGGAGTGCTGGTCTCGGCCAACAGCGTGATGTGCGATACGCTGATGCTGGCTTTCTGGATCTGGGCAGTCATTTTCTGGTTGGAGGGACTCGACCTCCGTAAGCGAGGTTATCTGTTGGGAGCGGCCGTTCTGATGGCTGCCGCGGCACTCACAAAGTACTTCGGCATTTGTCTGGTACCACTGCTGCTTGCATATTCCGTCGCCAAACAACGCAAGCTGGGAGCCTGGGTGGGATATTTCCTTCTCCCCTTGGCCGCGTTGGCAGGCTACCAGTTCTGGACGCAGGCCCTCTACGGGCTCGGCATGTTTACCGATGCGTTGCAATTTGCTCCACAGCGCATTACGAACGCCTGGTTCCGCGCAGGTTTCTATCCGCTTGTCTGCACTAGTTTCATAGGAGGATGCGCCTTACCGGCACTTACACTAGCACCGCTAGTGTGGTCTCGCAGGTACATCCTGATCGCCATTTTGCTGGAGGCAATCTCAATCGCGATAGGCTGGGCGATTATGGGATCGTATCTGCGCACGATACCGATGGGCATATTGATTCAGCAGCTATGGAAAACCGCCGGCCTCGAGTTGGCCGTTTACATCGCTGGCGGCGTTTCCGCCCTGGCACTAGCAGCCGTAGATATCTGGGAACTGCGCGATGCCGATTCTCTGCTGCTCGCGCTTTGGGTATTCGGCACGTTTGTCTTCGCCGCCTTCCTGAATTGGACTATCAACGCCCGTTCGGTCCTCCCATTGATTCCGGCACTTGGAATCCTGGTGGCTCGCCGTTTGGATAAGCTCGGAGTTGCTTCTTTAAGACCGCTCCAAACGAGAGTGGCGATGGCGTTGTTTGTGTCGGGATTTTTCTCGTTCTGGATTGCCTATGCCGATGCAGACTGGGCAAATTCGGCGAAGCAAATGGCTGAGGTTCTTCAGCAACGAACCAAAGACGCTCCCGGCACGGTCTGGTTTCAAGGGCATTGGGGATTTCAATACTACATGGAGCAGATGGGCGTGCACCCGTTCGACTCTAACACCACCACCTTGAGACCGGGCGACATACTTATTGTTCCGAAAGTCGACTACACCAGCGTTGGCCCGCCTCGGCAGTTCGTGGATTCCGTCGAACTGCAGGAAATCCCGTTGCAGGAGCCAGTAGCGACTTTGAACTCGACGATGGGGGCGGGATTTTACTCTTCCACTTACGGGCCGCTGCCCTTTGCCTTTGGGAAAGTTCCGCCGGAGCGATACGCCATATTCCACATCGGACGCACACTGCGGCCGGAACAGTGGCCCCCGGCCGTGTTTCGAGTTGGCCTGCCTTGAACGCGCCAAGCCTGCCCTGCGAAGATGCCACCGCCACTGCGCGCCGCGCCGTTCTTTGCGGGGGTTACGCTGCCATTGCTGGGATAGTTGTTGAAATATCCCGTGGCTTGAAAAACTCTTACGCGCCCGAACCATGACCCTTGCATGTAGTGGCAATGCGTCAGAGCCTGTTTATACCCGCCAGGGACCAACGAACAGCACATACGATCCGGAAAATTACCCCAGCAAGTGTGGAAACCCGAATGCAACCTGTGCCACCGGCACACCCAAGCAGGACGCTGCTAGCGCCGGCAGATTGTAGGAAGCACCCCCTGTGTTGGCACACTGATTTTGTTTCCAAAGAGTGTCGGTGCAGGTGGAGGGATGACGCTAATGTCATACCAAACACAGGCAGCGCCGGAATTGAAACAGCCGGAATTGCTGGCCGCCTCAAAATTGGTTTCGACCATGGTCAGGTGTTGCGTCTGGGCGTTCATGCAGTTCGCAGGCGCTTTGTCCAAGGCGGCACAAAAGCGTGAGGAACTGCTGGACGTGTCAACGGACGCGGTACAGGTCTGTTTCGCGTTAATTTGAGTGTAGGCAGCGTTTGCACCCTTGCCGGTGTTGGCACACCCGCTCCCGGATGAATTCCACGTGATAACACCTGGAGCTTGGTTCAGCGTGGTAAAGCTGACATAGATCGGAACGGCTTGGCTATTCACAATACTGACGGTTACGGTGTCTGCCAGCGCCATGGAGGAGACGCCGAGTAGCAATCGAAAGGACAACGGATTTTCCCTGGAAAGTACCCCGGTGACGATTCATCGCTTTCCCCTTCCAGCGGCAAATCCATCATCCTGGAAGAGCTGCCTCGCTTTTTCGATGTCCGTCATTGATGCTCACCTCTTTACGCGCGACGTGGGCTGAAGGCGCTCATGGAGCAGGCACAATGCTCGACCCACCATGAACCCTCATGTAGCTCCCGTCTTACGGCGCGAAGTAGCCGGAGATGTCGAGGATCAGTTGCGTCAGTCCGGCTGCGTAGGCGTCGATAGAGCCATCGTTGGTCGGCACGATCGCCATGTTGGAGGTAATGAAGCCGTCGTAGGCGTTCAGCGTCGAGACTCCGGGCTGGCCTTCGCCGTGAGGCCACAAGGTGAGGTAAGGCATGGAGCCGCTCGGCACCACGGTCGCGTTGAAGACGTAGGCGGCTGCATTGCTGGGAGGCGCGCACACGCTGCCCACCACGTTGACGGTTTTCTCACCGCTGAACGAGCCGCCGCTCTGGCGCGTGTCCAGCACGCGACAAGGCGCGACCGGATACAGCGAG
>JBEKTC010000207.1:0-8424 GCA_049516475.1 Candidatus Korobacteraceae bacterium
GTCCGGCAATTGTTGCGGGCCCATGAATACTGGCGCTTGAAGCGGTTGTCGGTTGACCTGGTTATTCTCAATGAGAAACCGCCATCGTATGAACAGGAGCTGCAAGGTTCTTTGGACGATCTGGTGCGCGCCAGCCAGCAGCGCATCTCTTCGGACCCGAACGACGTCCATGGCAACATCCTTCTCCTTCGGGGCGACCTGATCTCTGCGCAGGAACGCACGCTCCTACAGACTGCGGCTCGTGCGGTGCTGCTCAGCCGTCACGGCACGTTGGCCGAGCAAGTTATCCGATCGCAACGCGCTGAAACTGTGACGCGGCCCGCTCCTCGTCCGCCTCGGCCGGGTAAAGATGCAGAGGTGCCATTGAACACACCGGACCTCGAATTTTTCAACGGCCTGGGTGGATTTGCCGAAGGGGGCCGTGAATACTGGATCGCCCTTGGCGAAGGGTTGCGCACTCCAGCTCCATGGATCAATGTGATTGCAAATCCTTCGTTCGGTTTTCTGGCTTCAGAATCCGGTTCCGGCTACACGTGGTCAGGCAACAGCCGCGAGAATCAACTTACTCCCTGGTCGAACGATCCCGTGACCGACCCGCCCGGTGAGGCCATCTACATCCGCGATGAGGACACAGGTTTACTCTGGAGCCCGACGGCGCTGCCGGTTCGGGACGAAGCTTCGTCCTATGTAGCGCGGCATGGCCAGGGCTATAGCCGGTTCCAAAATGGCTCGCAGGGAATTCTGGCAGAGCTGCTCCAGTTTGTGCCCATTCAAGACCCCATTAAGATCTCCCGTCTCGTTCTGCAAAACTATTCGGGGCGTACCCGTCGCCTGTCCGTGACCGCATATGCGGAATGGGTGCTGGGGAATTCGCGCAGCGCTACAGCGCCGCACATTATCACGGAATTCGATGCACAGACGAGAGCGCTGTTCGCGCGACGCGCATGGGGCGGAGAGTTCGGTGGGAGCGTTGCCTTTTCCGATCTGAGCGGATGGCAGAGTTCCTGGTCGGGCGACCGCGCGGAGTTCCTGGGGCGCAACGGAGTGATGGAGCGGCCTGCGGCACTTCAGCGAGGCGGCCCGCTTTCCGGAAGGGTGGGTGCGGGTCTTGATCCGTGCGCCACGCTGCAAACGCTGGTTGAGTTGCGCCCCGGTGAACGCGCCGAAGTCGTGTTTTTTCTGGGTCAGGGGAAAAGCCGGGAAGAGGCTCGCGAATTGATCGGTCGCTATCGCGCGGCGAACCTTGACGAGGTGTTGGCCGAGGTCACCCGGCAATGGGACGAGGTGCTCGGCACCGTACAGATCACCACGCCTGACCGGTCGATGGATATTCTGGTGAATCGCTGGCTGCTCTACCAGACACTTTCCTGCCGGGTGTGGGCACGGGCAGCCCTCTATCAGCCGAGCGGAGCCTATGGTTTCCGTGATCAGCTGCAGGACGTGATGGCGCTCACTGTGGCCAAACGCGATGTCGCGCGGGCGCATCTATTACGTGCCGCATCGCGGCAATTCATCCAAGGCGATGTCCAGCACTGGTGGCATCCGCCGCTGGGACGAGGAGTGCGCACGCGCATTTCGGACGACCTGCTGTGGCTGCCTTACGCCGTAATCCACTTCATCGAGGTGACAGGTGATGTGGCCATGCTCGATGAGGTCGTGCCGTTTCTGGAAGGGGACATTCTCGCTGAGGGACAAATCGAATCCTACTTCCAACCGCGGGTCTCAGAGACATGCGCGACACTCTTTGAACACTGTGCGCGAGCGCTGGATCGGAGCCTCACCGTCGGCAGCCATGGTCTTCCGCTGATCGGCACCGGCGACTGGAATGACGGTATGAACCGCGTCGGGCCGGGAGGAAAGGGCGAGAGTGTTTGGCTGGGTTGGTTCCTCCACACGATTCTCTGGGAATTCGCCAAAATTGCGGACGCCCGCAGTGAGCACAAGCGCGCGGAGACTTGGCGGCTGCATGTCAGTGCACTGAAGGCCGCACTCGAACGGGAAGGTTGGGACGGGGAGTGGTATCGGCGCGCTTACTTCGATGATGGTACGCCGCTGGGCACCGCCTTAGACAAGGAGTGCCGCATTGACTCCATTGTTCAGTCCTGGGGAGTTATCAGTGGCGCCGCGGAACCGGCTCGCGGAGCGCGTGCCATGGCCGCGGTCAACCGTTATCTGGTACGACGTCCGGAGGGATTGGACTTGGTACTCACGCCGCCCTTTGATTGCACGGACCACGATCCCGGTTATATTAAAGGATATTTGCCTGGTATCCGCGAAAACGGCGGGCAGTATACGCATGCTGCCGCGTGGACGGTCCTGGCATTTGCGGCGCTCAGTGACGGAGATAGGGCGGCTGAGCTGTTTCATATGCTGAATCCTATCAATCACACGGCCTCGCGAGCGACCGTGCAGCGGTACAAAGTGGAGCCTTATGTGGTGGCAGGTGATGTTTATTCCGAACCTCCGCATGTGGGGCGCGGTGGATGGACGTGGTACACCGGATCAGCCGGATGGCTCTATCGCGCGGCTGTCGAATGGATTCTGGGTTTCCGCATACACGGAACGGTGCTCTCGATCGATCCATGCATTCCTAAAAGCTGGCCGAACTATTCCATGAGTTTTCGTTATCTCTCGACGGCTTACAAAATCAGCGTGGAAAACCCCGCCGGCGTTTCACGGGGCGTCGTTTCGATAGAAATGGACGGCAAGCCGCTGGCCACCTCCCCAAATATCCCGCTTACCGACGATGGTCGGAATCATCAAGTTCGCATTGTTCTAGGGTAGACGATGCTTCCGAAAGTGCCCGTGCTCGGCCGCAATTTTGTGCCATTCAAGCGACGACAATTCCCAGTCGGACCACCATCAACACTTCCTGCGGGATCAAAGTATTTTGAGGGAGTCTGTGACTAAGTTGCCCAACAGTACGATGGCGAGCTTGGCCTGAAATGAGTTCGGGAGTGAAGACTCGCCCTGTGCTTAATTACCGACTCGAGCGCTACTCCAAATGTCACCATAAATTAAGAAACTATTTTTCTTTCGCTGGAATCGCGCCGCTCTTTCCGCCCTCTGCTCGTATGCTTCCTCGGCGAGTGCGCCTCCCGAAAGATGTCGATCTCCATCTGCTTCCACTCCTGCCACAGGCGCTGCAGCAACCAGCGCATTCGTAGGCTCAGCTTCTGCTCGACATCTTCTATGACTAGGGGCAGGCTGTTACGAAGGTGGACCGGCTTGGCCGCGAATGTGACGCCGCGTTCAAGCAGGAATCCGCGTCGTGCTGAAGCGCCGCCGGAAAAAGTTGCGAGTGGAGATCGAGCAGCTACGCGCCTTTGAGCGGCAGCAATCGTGACAAGACATTTGAAATGTGTGATTTACGTCTGTCACTCACAGGTCACTCACAGGTCATCGCCAGAACATTGCCCCTGCTAATGATCCGTGGCAGATTGGCGGCGATCTGGCCGTGGGGGGCGAGGAAATCGCCCTGAGCTAAAACGGCAACACCGGCCCTGGGAGGCAATATGACGCTGCATCGTTCGTGGAGCTACCTCTTTGTAGGTCTTTTACTGTTTGGATCGCTGGTCCGCGCTGGATCAACCCTTGCGCAGGCGCAGGTTGCCGGCGGAACGTCACCTAATTTATCCGCTGCATCGCATCTGACCGAGACCTCGCTGCCCAAAGCGCCCCCGCAGGTGGAGTTACCGCCGCCCCCGCCGATGCGCTATGTCCCGGGACTGCAGGAGCCGCTGGTGGCAACCGGGCCCACCACACAGAAAGAAGATACGGAGCTGGACGCTGCGCTTGCTGCTTACCGCACCGCTCCCGAGAGACTGGGCCCCAAAGCTGACTTCGCCGATTACGCCAAGCCGCTCGTTGCTTACGTCTCTGAGCATCCAGGTTCACCATGGAACGCTGCTTTACTTACAGATCTCGGCATTGGCTATTATCATTCCGGTTATTACAGCATCGCCCTAACATCTTGGCAGCAGGCTTGGGTGCTTGGCCGGGATGCCGCAACTCTTCAGGCGAGAATCATGGTAGATCGCGCCGTCGGTGAACTGGCGCGGATGCACGCACGGCTCGGACATGAAAAGGAGCTTGAGGCATTGTTCTCGGATATCGGCCAACGTCCGATGAGCGGCCCAGCGACTGAAATGATACAAGGCGCGCACGAAGGGCTGTGGTACTTTCAACATGACCCCGGGGTTTCTTATCTCTGCGGGCCCAAGGCGCTTAAGAACCTGTTGACCACGCTGAAGGCCGCCTCCAATGAGATAAAGATCGCAGATGATGCCCGCTCCGGTCCGCATGGATTTTCGCTCACCCAGCTAGCGACTCTCGCGGACCAGACGAAACTCAACTACAAGCTGATCCACCGCGAGTCAGGCCAGCCCGTCCCTGTGCCATCAGTGGTTAACTGGAAGGCCCATCACTATGCGGCTATCACCGGTAAAGAGCACGATCGGTACCAGGTTCTGGACCCGACCTTTGGGGGCCATGCAGGCGGCCTGCTTACCGCAGAGGCGATTGATGCTGAGAGCACCGGATACTTTTTGGTCCCGGCTTCCGTGTTTGACGCCAGTCCAAACAGCGGCTGGCGCACGGTGACCGCAGATTCTGACGAGGCTCGCGCCGTGTACGGAATGGGTTTCACCTATACGGAAGTTCCTGGCGCAGTGATGACAACCGACAAGCATGTCCACTGTGGCGGAGACACTCCGCAGGTTTCTCCCAAGCAGAGCAGTTGCGCGCCCCAGGGGATGACCGTCGCTGATGCCATGATGATGACGGCGAGTCTCAACCTGACTGATACACCGGTGGGCTACCGGCCGCAAAAAGGTCCTTCCGCCCAGGTGACGCTGTTTTACAATCAGCGCGAAGACCAACAGCCTGCGAATTTCAGCTTCTCGAATGTGGGTCCAAACTGGACGTTCAGCTGGCTTGCCTACATCCAAGACGATCCTAACAATCCAGGCAACTCGGTCAGCCGCTACGCCTCAGGAGGCGGGGGTATCGTCTATCCTTCGGGAAGCTATCTTCAGGGAGGAAGCTACAACTCTGATAACGGGTCCTTTACTCCCGAGACCTACGACAACTCCCAGTTGGTGCGCATTCCGCCCACTGGATCGGCGACCTCTTACCAACGCAATCTGCCGGACGGCAGTACCGAAGTATATGCCCTGTCTAACAATGCGACGATGGCTCCCCGCATTATGTTCCTCACTCAGGTTATCGATCCCGCGGGCAACAGTACGACCCTGAATTATGATAGCCGATTCCGCCTGACCTCGGTCACCGACGCCATGGGGCGCAGCACAACGTTCACCTATCGTCTTACAAACTATCCGCTGCTCGTTACAAAAATCACGGATGCATTCGGACGCGATTCCCAGCTAACTTATGACGCCATGCAGCGGGTTGCCTCCATTACCGATCCGATTGGCATCACCTCAAGCTTTACATACTCAATTACTGAGCCGACCTTCATAACCCAACTGACCACTCCTTATGGAGTCTCGGTTTTCTCCGATGCCTTGCCAACGCAAGACTATTCAGAGCCGAATAGACAAGCTCTCACGCTCACGGATCCCCTCGGCGACAAAGAGTTCCTATATTTTTACGAAAGCCAATATGGTTTTTTCAACTCCTCCGATCCTACCGACACTGTGCCGACGGATTTGAACACCATAAACGACTATCTGGAGGATCGTGACACCTTCTACTTCGACCAGCACGCTTTTAACTATCCCGGCGCAATAACGCTGAACTCCGATGGCAGCATTAACACAGAAGACCCTTATGACTCGCACGTCACGCACTGGGTGCACGATCCAACCAATCTCTATAATGTGACGGGCAGGACGCCCGAAAGTATCAAGCCGCCTCTCGAAAATCGTATCTGGTACAACTACCCGAACCAGCCGCAATGTGGTGGCACTGGTCCACCATGTCCCATTATAGAAGGATCTCTCGACCGGCCTACCGCCGCCGCCCGCGTGCTGGTCGATGGTATCCCCCCAATACAGCAGCAGCTGAATGCGGCCACCTATGAGAACACCCCCGCTGGCGACCTTAGCTATTTTGGCAAGCCCACTTCCATTACTGATCCGCTTGGCCGGGTAACGCAGTTCACCTATGCCGCGAACCACATCAACCTGCTGTCGGTCCAGCAGCAGACCTCATCCGGCTTGGCTACCATCGGCGCCTTCACCTATAACACCAAGCACGAGCCGCTAACCTACACCGGAGCCGACGGGCAGGTCTGGCAATATAGCTATAATTCGGCTGGCCATCTGACCTCTATTACCGACCCCAACTCGGGAGTCACGACCTATAACTACGACTCCATTGGTCGCTTATCTTCCGTGCAAGACGCAAACCGGCAGACAGTTCTCACGCTTACTTACGACTCAGCCGATAGGGTGCGCACGCGAACAGATTCCCAGGGGTACACACTTACCTATACTTACGACAATCTTGACCGGGTGACGCAGATAAGCTATCCGGATGGAACGACTGATGTTTATGACTACACCTTCCAAAGCGGACCTCTACAAGGCACGCCTAGCCTCGACCTCCGCAAGCACACCGACCGACTCGGGCGGGCGACGACCTACGGCTACGACGCCGACCGGCGACTGACGAGCGTGACCGAGCCAATAAGCAGTGGCGTGAACCGAACTACCAGCTACGACTATTACGAAGACGGAGTGCTAAAGGACATTACGGATGCCAAGGGCAATGTGACGCACTGGGAGGTAGATCTTGAAAGCCGCCCGATCTCCAAGACCTATGCGTATGGCACGTCGAATGCCGAGACTGAGACTCTCACTTATGAGCAAACCACCAGTCGGGTGCTGTCACTGACCGATGCCCTCGCGGAGGTAAAGAGCTACGCCTATGGCCTCGACGATCGCCTGACCGGGATTACCTATACCAATGCCGCAAATCCGACGCCGAATGTCAACTTCACCTATGACCCCTACTTCCCGCGTCTCACGTCGATGATCGACGGCACTGGCACCTCGAACTACACCTACACTCCGATCGGCACTCCCGGTGCACTTCAGCTAGGGAACCTCTGAACAAGGACTGCCATTAAGTCGGGAGTGAACTCCCAAACGGAAGATTCAGATCCCTTGATTCATTCCCGCAGGTTATTTGGCCCCCGACTCGCCCGTTCGGGCCAGTTCGGGCTGTTCGAAGGCACTACGCCGCTGTTGCCATCAGCTTCTTGCGAACCATGAATAGGTTCACCAGCGCGCAGGTCGCAAACAATCGGTTGGCGTTCTTCACCAGTCCTCGGTAGCGCACTTTCACGAATCCAAACTTCAGCTTCATCACCCCGAATACGTGCTCCACCTTGGATCGCACCGTCGATTTCGTGCGGTTCTTCGCCCGCTCCACTTCGTCAATGTGGTCTTTATACCGATAGCGCCGATGAGTGCAGTCTTGCGCGCGCGGTGCGGATTCATGGATGACATCCGCCTGCCCGCGATACGCCTGGTCGCCCCACACCCGCGTCTCCTCCCCGTGCAGCAACTCCGGCAGCACGGTCGCATCCGCCACATTGGCCGGCGTCGCCAACGCGCTGTGAATCAGCTTGGTCTTGCTGTCCACCCCCACGTGCGCCTTCATGCCGAAGTACCACTGGTTGCCTTTCTTCGTCTGATGCATCTCGGGATCGCGTTTCTGCTCGCGATTCTTAGTCGAAGTGGGGGCGTGAATGATGGTCGCGTCCACGATGGTCCCCGTCGTGATCCGTACTCCCTTGCTCTGCAAGTGCAGGTTCACCGCTTCCAGCATCTGCCCGCCTAACCGGTGTTCTTCCAGCAGATGGCGGAACTTGCATACCGTAGTCTCGTCCGGCACCGGTTCGTTACCCAAATCGATGCCCACAAAGCTGCGCATCACCGCCGAGTCGTACAGCGCCTCTTCCACCGCCGGGTCCGACAGGTTGAACCATTGCTGCAAAAAGTAAATGCGCAGCATCCGCTCCACCCCCACGGGCTGGCGCCCGTTGCCTGCCTTCGGGTAGTAAGGCTCGATCAGCCCGCCTAGCTTGCTCCAGGGCACCACCTGCTCCATCTCGTCCAAAAACAATGCCCGCCGCGTCTTCTTGCTGTAACGCTCGAATCCATTCATCATCGCTAGTGTCCTCTGCTTCATCTGCCGACACTGTAGCTGCATTCCCGGTGGAAAGGGAGAGCTTAATCAGAGTCTCCCTAGAGCGCGAATCGCAAGTTTGTAGCTCATAGCTTGCGAGTTTTATCACAAACGGGCTTTTCGCGCTCGTGGTTTTATAGTGCTGTAACAAATGATTGGGGCGGCGCTTCGGACCACAAACGTTGTGCCGCTCATCTGTTATGCTGGCAGGTTTGCCTCTCAGCGCAGAGGCCACTTCTTTTTACGAAAGGCGGGGAATTGGCG
>JBEKTC010000208.1:0-9840 GCA_049516475.1 Candidatus Korobacteraceae bacterium
GTCCCGTTCAGGCTGGCGATCTTCATACGCACCTCGCCCCACGGCGTAGCCACGGCTTCGTGCCGCCGCGGCAGCGCGTACCGCTTTTCGTGACGCGTCCTCACGCCCAGCGTCGAACTCTCGCGGAACAACAGCGCCCGCAAATACTCTTCATTCTCGGGACGGGCCAGCACCGTCAGCAGCGTGCCCGGCCGGTTCTTCTTCATCTGCACCGGCGTGGTGAAAACGTCGAGCGCGCCCTCAGCCAGCGCCAGGTCAACGATGTAGCCAATGAGCTGCGGATTGAGGTCGTCGAGATTCGCTTCCAGGATCGCAATCGTTTCAGCCGAGCCCGCATCTCCCGCAACCGGGGCCTCGGAAAATTGCGCTTCGCCAATGCTGATCCGCAGAACATTCGCATGACCAGCAAAATCGCGCCAGCCCGCGCCGCAACCGATCGTCTCCGTTGTCATCGGCGGACGCGGTCCAAAGCCGGCAACAAGCACTTTGACGATGGCTGCGCCGGTCGGTGTGACCAATTCCTTCTGGATGTCGCCGGAATAAATGGGCACACCCTTCAGCAGTTCTAGTGTCGCTGGAGCGGGCACTGGCATCACGCCGTGCGAGCAAGTCACCGTGCCGCCGCCCACATTCAGCGGCGAACAGAGAAACCGCTCCACACCCAGAGCCTCCGCGCCCACCGCCGCACAGACAATATCGACGATAGCATCGGCCGCGCCGACCTCGTGAAAGTGAATGTCGTCGATTCCGGAGTTGTGGACCTTAGCCTCAGCTGCGCCCAGCGCAAGAAATATCTCGCTGGCCGTCTGCTTCGCCCGTTCGCTGATGGAAGCGGCGGAAATGATCTTCAGGATCTCGCTGAGCTGACGGCCACTGTTGTGAGTCTCGTTCTCCAGCTCCGATGCCGCGCGCCGGTGCTCATGTACTGCCGCTTGAGCTTGCGCGTGCTCAAAACCACGACTGTGAGGATGGGGATGCTCTTGCTCGTGACGATGATGCAAGTCGTGCTCGTCCGTCTGGTCACTGACCACTGGCCACTGGCCACTGGCCACTGACTGCGCCCAGAACTCCTCGCGCGGCATGTCCTTTTCGCCGTTCACGACGACATCAAGTTTTGTGGCTGAGATGCCGCCGCGGTCCACGCGCGAACGCTCCAGCTTCGCACCAACATTCAGCCCGGCGACGGTCTTCTCGAAGAGCTCAAAGGGAACTCCGGCGTCAAGCAGCGCGCCCAGAAACATGTCGCCGCTGACTCCAGAGAAGCAATCGAGATAAGCTATGCGCATGGGGAGCACTCGACAGGGGCAGAACTCTCATCATAGGTAACCCGCCGATACAGCGTCAAACGTTGAAGTACCGCTTTTCGCTCTTGGCAGACTGCTCGCGGAGGAATTCTCAAGCTCTGCTATTCTGAGGATTGCTACAGCGCTCTGTACGGCATGGTTTGGCTTCGTGTCAGGGCACGACCTTGGTCATGCCGCACTTAGCGCTAAGGCCTGGGCTTTAGCCCCTGCAAAGCGCCAATCAGGAGCTAAGACCCGATTCCCCATTGAATTGCTTATGGCACGGCTAAACAGGCTGCGGAAAAAGTCCTAAACAGGCCCTGATGTCGCCGGCTAAAGCCGGCTCAGGATGAGAAACAAAGGGCTTAGACGCTGGCCTGAAGGCCAGCTCTACCTGAATTCTCCTTCGCCTTTCATGTATCTCGAACAGCAAAAAAAACTGGCCAGCCAAGTACGCGCATTCCTGAACGAGAAATACAACCTCGAGCTGGCCAACATTGTCATCGATCAGCCACCCAACGTCGAGATGGGTGAATTTGCTTTACCCCTATCATTCGAGCTGGCCAAACGCCTGCGCAAGCCCCCGCGCAAAATTGCCGAAGCGATTGTCGCCGAGCTGCCATTGCCCGAGGAATTCGAGAAGCTGGAGGTCGCCGGAGCAGGCTACATCAATGCCCGCCTGAAGCGCGATGTTGCGGCCAAGGCTCTGGCGAGCGGCAGGCTGGTCGGCGCTCTCAGTCACGCCGGCGAAGGCGCGGCCAACGTCAGCGGCAAAATCTTGGTTGAGCACACCAGCATCAATCCCAACAAGGCCGCGCACATCGGCCATCTGCGCAACGCAATTCTCGGCGATACCTTCGTGCGCTTGCTGCGCTCCGCTGGTCACGCAGTCGATATCCAAAACTACATCGACAACACCGGCGTGCAGGTGGCGGACGTCGTGGTCGGCTTCGCCGAGCTGGAAAACAAGTCGAAGCTGGACATCGCCGCGCTCATCGCTTCCACGCCGCGCTTCGATTACTACTGCTGGGATTTGTACGCGCGCGTCTCGCAATGGTACGAGCAGGACAAAAAGCGCCTGAAGTCACGCCAGGACGCGCTGCACGCCATCGAACGCGGCGATAACGAAATGGCCGAGATCGCCGAACTAATTTCTACGGCTGTCTTGCGTCGTCACCTGGAAACGATGGATCGCCTCGACATCGAGTACGATTTTCTCCCGCGCGAAAGCGAGATCCTCCGCCTGCACTTCTGGGACTCAGCCTTCGAGATGATGAAGCAGAAGGGCGTTCTCTATTTCGAGACCGAGGGTAAGAACAAAGGTTGCTGGGTGATGACGCGACCCTTATCGAAGAAGTCGTCTCCCACTTCAGCGCCAACGGAAGGCTCTGAAATGGGGCACCCGGACTCAACCGAGCCATCAGACGAGAAAAGTGGCCCCGACGAAGACGCCAAGGTCATCGTTCGCTCCAACGGCACGGTCGGCTATGTCGGCAAAGACATCGCTTATCATCTGTGGAAGTTCGGCCTGCTGGGACGCGACTTTGGCTACCTCAGGTTCTACGAGTATCCCAACCATCACGAGGTCTGGATCTCAGCCGAACACGGTGAGCCTGACCATCCGCACTTTGGAAACGTAGCTGCAATCTACAACGTCATCGACTCACGCCAATCCGATCCTCAGAACACCGTGATCGAAGCGCTGCGCCTTCTCGGCTACACCGAGCAGGCCGCGCACTACACGCATTTTTCCTACGAGATGGTTGCCCTGACGCCGCGTTGTGCCCTGGATCTGGGCTACGAGGTCAGCGACGAAGACCGCGCCAAGTCCTACATTGAGGTATCCGGGCGTAGGGGCTTCGGAGTCAAGGCCGACGATCTGCTCGACAAGCTGATTGCCGCTGCGAAAACGGAAGTGGACAGCCGCCACGCGGAGCTCGACGATGCGGAGCGCACCCGTATCGCCACGCAGATTGCCATCGGCGCGCTACGCTACTTCATGCTGAAGTTCACCAAGCAGTCAGTGATCGCCTTCGACTTCAAGGAGGCGCTGGCGTTTGAAGGCGAGACTGGCCCTTACGCGCAGTATGCCGTGGTGCGCGCCAGCAACATTTTTCGCAAGGCGGGAGTTGATCCTGAACGGGCTCTGGCCGCCGACATCGCCTACGCGCGCCACTTCTCCGACACCAGCGGCACAGAGATCTGGGAGTTATGGTTGCTGGCCGGCAAAACTTCGTTCGTCGTCGAACAATGTATTGCGACGACGGAGCCGGCTTTCGCCGCCAAACATGCTTTCCAGTTGGCGCAGCAGTTCAACAACTTCTATCACCGCCATCACATCCTCACCGAGGCCGACGAAGACCGTAAGCGATTTCTGCTTGCGACGGCAGCGGTGGTCCATCGCGAATTGATCAGGGTGCTGGCGGTCATGGGGATCACAGTTCCGCCAGTAATGTGATTCGCGTTCTACCCTTCAGATTCTGCTCGAAGAACGACAGCGTCAGCTCCCACGCCAGCTTCGCCGCCGCTGGATTGTAGCTGGGACGCTGATCGTTGAAGAATGCGTGCCCGGCATCGGAGAAGGTGACCTGCACCGACTGATGCTTGGATTCGAGCATCCCCTCCGCAACCTTCTGGCGTTGCTCGCTGGGGATGTGCTGGTCCTGCTCGCCCCAGAAGAACAGCATGGGCGCTGAGCAGTCCGAGGCGCGGCCGATCAGGTCGGCAAGCCCTCCTCCATAATAAGAAGCAGCTGCCTTCACCGGAACCGTGACGTTCGCCACGAATGACACTCGGCCTCCCATGCAGTAACCGACACAGGCGATTTTATCTCCCGCGCTTTGCTGCAAGAATTCAGAGCTTGCGCGAACATCATGAGCGAGCCCCTCCGGCGTGACCTGACGCGCCTGCGCCATAGCCGCAGTTATGTCCTCGTACTTGCCCTCGAATTCCGGCGCAGAGCGGTGGTACAGCTCCGGAGCGATCACCACGTAGCCCGCTTCGGCAAAGCGGTCCGCTACCGAGCGAATGTGCGAGTTCACCCCAAACGCTTCCTGAAAGACCATCAGTCCCGGCTGGCCTTTGTGCTGTGCCGGACGCGTGTGCCAGGCGCGCATGGTGCTGCCATCTGCAACCGCCAACTCTACATAGTCGGATTGGATATCGGGCATTTCTTCATCTCCATGATTTCAATTTTGTTGCAACTTCCCGGACTTTTGCGAGTAAGTCTGCAATGAAGTGTAACCCTGCGACGACTCAACCGTCGGCACTCAGCCATCGCTGCACGTCAGTCACGGGAAATTAACATTGCAGGTTAACGTGGGCGTTATAAAATCAATGTTTATGCAAGATAAGCCATTGGAAATAGAGAAAATCGAAGATTTCCCCGGGGCCACGGTGCTTCGCCTGCATGGGCCGCTTCTGTTGGGCAATTTCTTTCCCCTCCAGACCATGGTCCGCTCGGACAACTCTGGTCTGCTAATCGTTGACGTCGCTGACATGCCCTACATTGATTCGGCCGGAATCGGCTGCCTGGTAGGGGCACACGTCTCGCGCGAGAACTCAGGCCGCAAGCTGGTGCTGGTCGGAGCCAACGAACGTCTGATCACGTCGTTAAAGGTCACCAAGGTTGATCAATTGTTTGTGCTTGCTCCTACGGTTGAGCTGGCGCTCTCCCACGCAAAAAAAGCATAAGGCCGCGGCAATTAGTGTCGTCCATATACCTTCTTTCTCTGATAGACTCTCCGTCGAGATGTGCGTGGGCGGAGCGCCCCTCGTGGGCACCCTTCAAAATTCCTGGACTCCATCCCTGCTCTCTTCAGGAGGTTTCTATGTCCGCTACAGCTACCCCTTCGCAGCTTCATAGCCATGTGCAAGAGTTCCTCGGCAAGCCGCGCAAGATGTTTATCGATGGCAAGTGGGTGGAAGCGGCTTCCGGGAAGACCTTCCCCACGTACAATCCCGCAACCGGCGAGGTGATGGCCCAGGTCGCCGAAGGCGATCGTGAAGACATCAATCGCGCCGTGAAGGCAGCGCGCAAGGCATTCGACGGCGGTGCTTGGCCGGAGATGACTGCTTCAGAGCGTGGCCGCCTGATCTGGAAGCTGGGCGACCTGATCGAGCAGCACCTGGAGGAGTTCGCGCAGATCGAAAGTCTGGACAACGGCAAGCCTCTGTCTGTCGCCCGCGTGGCCGACGTTCCGCTGGCCGTCGACTTGTTCCGCTACATGGCTGGATGGGCGACCAAGATCGAAGGCAACACCATTCCGTTTTCCACCAAGTTTCACGCCTACACGCGGCGCGAGCCCGTGGGCGTGGTCGGACAGATCATCCCCTGGAATTTCCCTTTGCTGATGGCCGCCTGGAAGCTGGGCCCGGCGCTGGCAACCGGCTGCACGGTCGTGCTGAAGCCTGCCGAACAGACTCCGCTGAGCGCTCTGTTGCTGGCTGAACTGATCGCCGAAGCAGGATTTCCCAACGGCGTTGTAAACGTCGTGCCCGGCTACGGCGAAACCGCGGGAGCTGCGTTGGCGTTGCATCCCGATGTCGACAAAGTCGCCTTTACCGGTTCAACCGAAGTTGGCAAGCTGATCCTGCAAGCCGCTGCCGGGAACCTGAAGAAAGTCTCGCTTGAGCTGGGCGGCAAATCGCCGAACATTCTCTTCGCCGATGCCGACATGCAAGCCAGCATTCCCGGTGCCGCGAATGCCATCTTCTTTAACCACGGCCAGTGCTGCTGCGCGGGATCGCGGCTCTACGTCGAACAGCAGATTTTCGATGAAGTGGTTGAGGGCGTCGCCGAACGCGCAAAGAAAATCAAACTCGGCCACGGCTTCGACGCCGATACGGATATGGGGCCGCTGGTATCGCAGGAGCAGTTGAATCGCGTCTGCGGTTTTCTGGAAGCGGGATTGAGCGAAGGCGCGGAAGCCGTCGTCGGCGGCAAACGTGGCGCGGGCAAGGGATACTTCGTCGAACCCACGGTGATGGTGAAGACCAATCCGAACATGAAGGTCGTCCGCGAGGAGATCTTCGGACCGGTGGTCTGCGCCATGCCGTTCAGCGATGTCGACAAGCTGGTGGCCGAGGCCAACCAGAGCGAGTATGGGCTGGCGGCTGCGGTCTGGACGCGCGACATCAGCAAGGCACATCGCATCGCCAACAAGCTCCGCGCCGGCACCGTGTGGATCAACTGCTACAACGTCTTCGACGCGGCGCTGCCCTTCGGCGGATACAAGCAGTCAGGCTGGGGCCGCGAGATGGGCCACGAAGTGTTGGAGCTGTACACCGAAGTGAAAACGGTCTGCGCGGCGATCTAGCTGGGACCTATCTCATAGATCGGTTTGCATCAAGGCACATCAGTCGCTTTCTATCAGGGTACATAGCTCGGTTTGCGTCAGGGCACGGCTTTCAGCCGTGCCGCCCCACCCGCCAAAGGAATTCGGGCTTTAGCCCCTGTCCGGCGAGTTTTGCAGCGGTGTGTTTTGCAGCCACTTGTTTTGAAGCGGTATCTTTTGAAGGGGCGCAGCTTTAGCCGCGCCGTTGCAAGCCCCTTTATTTTGTCATCACGAGGCGGCGTCAGCCGCCGAGGGATCTGCTTTTCGGACTTCAGACCTGTCTTGCACAGCCACTCACAGCTTTTCGAACGAAATCTGCTTTTCCCTCACCGCGGAACCTCGTTCGGCATTGCCACGCTCCTCTCTCGATGTCTAAATTGATGGAACGCGATGGCAACCACCGACTACAGTCTCGACCGCGGACTGCCCGTAAGCATCGAAGCCGAGCGCTCCATCCTAGGCGCGGTCCTGCTCGACAATTCCCTGTACGATCAGGCGGCCGAACATCTCTCCAGCGACCACTTTTCGCTCGACGCGCACCGCCGTATTTACTCGCGCATGCGCGACTTGCAGGAGACGGGCCGGCCTGTCGACATGATCACGCTGGTCGAGGAACTCGACCGCCGCAAGGAAGTGGAAGCGATCGGCGGCGTAGCTTATCTCTCCTCGCTCATCGACGGCGTCCCCGAGCGGCCCTCGATCGAACATTATGTTCGCATCGTCAAGAACAAGGCACTGCTCCGCGGGCTGATCAATGTCGCCCAGAACGCCATCGCCGAAGCCATCGAGCACTCCGAGGAAGCCGAAGAGGTCCTGGGACGCGCCGAGCAGGCCATCTTCCAGCTCTCCGAAAACCGCATGGAGCAGGGATTCATGAACATCCCTGCCATCATCCAGAATTCGTTCGGATCGCTGGAGGAGCTGTACGCGCGCGGCCAGGAGATTACCGGGCTGGCCACGCACTACACTCTGCTCGACAAACTGACCAGCGGACTCCAGCCCGCAGACTTGATCGTAATTGCGGCGCGGCCATCGATGGGCAAAACTGCGTTTGCCATGAATATCGCCGAAAACGCCGCGGTGACCGACGGCAAAGTGGTCGGCGTCTTCTCGCTGGAAATGTCTCGCGAGGCGCTGCTGATGCGCATGCTCGCTTCGCACGCCCAGGTGGATTCGAAGAACCTGCGTCAGGGCTTCCTAACCAAAGATGACATGCGCAAGCTCACCCGCGCCACGGAGGAGCTCTCGCAATCGAAGCTGTATATTGACGACACGCCGGGCATCTCGGTCAGCGAGATGCGCGCCAAGGCGCGCCGCCTGAAGCGGCAGGAAGGACTCGACCTCCTCATCGTCGACTATTTGCAGCTTATGTCGGCGGTGCCCATCGGCGGTAAGCGGTTTGAGAATCGCACTCAGGAAGTGTCGGCCATTTCGCGCGGCCTGAAGGGGTTGGCAAAAGAGCTGAAGGTGCCGGTGGTCGCGCTCTCGCAGCTCAGCCGCGCACCGGAAAGCCGCGGCGGCGACCATCGCCCGCAACTTTCCGATCTGCGCGAGTCGGGATCGATTGAGCAGGACGCCGACGTGGTCGCCTTCATCTTCCGCGAGGAGGTGTACAAGAAGGACGATCCCGACCTCGAAGGCATGGCCGAACTCATTGTCGCCAAACAACGCAACGGCCCCACCGACACCATCAAGATGGCCTTCGTGAAGCGCTATACGAGATTTGAAAACTTGGCGGCGGAGAGCGAGTACCAATAGGGCTTAGGATAGCGAGACACGACCCGGCAGAATACGAAATCGTTTTTGACCAGTGATCCGGTAGGTCTGAAAGTCGTTGACATCGACGGTAAGAATGGTGCTCAACGATTCACGTTGCGCAAGATGAACCAACGTTGCGTCGGCGAAATCCATGGGGCGGTCGCGATACTGGTGCATTAATCTTGAAAGCGCGGGAAGGTCGGCATCCGAGATGGATCCTAACGTCAGCGCACCCGAGTGGACAAAAGCCCAGGCCGTATCAACATTGTGGGCCTGAGTTCCGACGAGATGAAATAGTTCCGTCAGAACAGCTTCCGAGGTCAGCAGCGGCAAACGCAACGTCACCAAGTCCTTGATGCACGCAGGATGCCAGCGATCGTGCGGGCGCAAGATTGCCAGGATAGCACCCGTATCCATGAGGCCGTTAGCGGCCATAGCGTTCTTTCAGCCGCTTGCGCACTAAGGTCCTGACGTTTTCAGAATCGTATGGCCCACCCCCAGAGAGCGTCCCAAAGCACTTCGCCGCAGCGGCGTGCAAACGCGCTTGTTCCGCAGCGTCATCTTCGTTTCGATGGCCCTGAGATTCCAGCCATTGCTGCGTGAGGCGATCCAACACTTCGGCCAAACTGATTCCTTCTCGGCGAGCCTCCGATTCCATGGCCATCTTTCTCTGCCGATCAAGCCGCCAACTGTATACTTCCGTTTTTGCCATGCACTACAGTGTAGTGCAATCTTGATCCCCGGAGCAACTCTGTTATCTCTGTCTTTTCGTCAATTGCGCAAATACCTTATCGTATTTCTCTGCGATCGCGTCCCAGCGATACAACGCATCGGCACGCTGCTTGGCGCGGATCGCCAACTGTTGGCGCGCGTCGCCGTCATCGAGCAGGGCCTGCAACTTCACAGCGAGATCGGCTTCGGACTTCTCATAGGGAATCGCTGCATCGGCCGCAGTTTCGGCGTTCTCCGGCGTGTCTAGATACAGCACTGCATTGCTCGCTGCCATGGCTTCGACGAGCGCCGGATGTACGCCGCCAATCTCGCAGGCGAAAACAAATATCCCCGCATGTTTCTGCAGCGACCAGTAACCATCGCCGTAAACGGCTCCGGTAAAGCGCACGCGCTCGTCGCCCAGCAGCTTCAGCTTATCGAGATAGCCGGGATCATAACGATTGTCGCCGACCATCACCAGCGGCCAGTCGCTGCGCACGTTACGCCAACTGCGCAGCACCAGGTCGGGATTGTTCTCCGGCTCCAGACGGCTGACGTAGAGCACGTAGCAGCCGGAGTCGAGATCGAGCCCGTTCAGGTTGTAATCGCCCGCCGGCATCTCCGAACCATACCCGATCACGACCGACTCGCTGCCATACTTCGCCAGATAGTAATCGTGAATTGCCTTGGCGTCAGTAACAAGCTGGTTGGAGCTGAACGACGACATCCATTCGCAGAAGTGCAGCACCTGC
>JBEKTC010000209.1:0-8306 GCA_049516475.1 Candidatus Korobacteraceae bacterium
AACACAATCAGGGTCGATACCTTCAGCGTGTTCTTTCACGTCGTGGTGCTGTTGATCGCGCTGGTCGTCAGCCTGACCTCGTTGGAATATATCGAAGTCCAGCGCATTCGCTCCGGCGAGTATTACGCTCTGGTTCTGTTCGGCACGGTCGGCATGATGCTGATGTCGTCCGCCGTGGAACTGGTGCTCATTTTCATCGCGTTGGAGATTTCGTCGATCTCGACTTACATTCTTGCCGGAATGCGACGCCGCGCGGCGGAGAGCGCCGAAGCGTCATTGAAGTATTTTCTGCTGGGCTCATTCGCCACCGCGTTCTTTCTCTACGGGGTCGCTCTGGTTTTCGGCGCCACCGGCACAACCAATGTCTACGGCATCGCCCAATATCTTCAGGGGCAATCGTCGCTGCTGGTGTACCTTGCCGTCGGACTGATGTTCGTAGGCCTGGGCTTCAAGGTTGCATCCGCACCATTCCACGTGTGGACGCCCGATGTCTATGAAGGCTCTCCCGCGCCAGTCGTAGCCTTTATGTCCACGGGGCCGAAGGCCGCGGCGTTTGCGGTCCTTCTGCGCGTGCTCTTCGCTACCGGCGCGCCGGGCTGGTTCTGGATGATCTGGGTCTCCGCCGCTCTTTCGATGACGCTGGGCAACATTGGCGCGCTGGTGCAGCAAAACGTGAAGCGGCTGCTGGCCTACTCCTCAATCGCCCACGCCGGATATTTGCTGGTAGCCTTCGCCGCGGCCCAACAGCTCGGGATCTCCGCCGCAATCTTCTACGCGGCATCTTATGCCGCAATGAACGTCGGCGCCTTCGCCGTCATCAGCCACTTCGCCTCCACCGGCGAGAAATTTGTCACCCTCGACGACTACGCCGGACTCGGCCGCCGCTCTCCTCTGCTGGCTGCCATCCTCACCATATTCCTACTATCGCTCATCGGTATTCCTGTTACCGGCGGCTTCTTTGCGAAATTCTACGTTTTTTCCGCCGCGCTGCAATCGCACCTGGTCGGACTGACGATCATCGGCGTCATTAATAGCGCAGTCGCTGCTTACTATTACCTGCGCGTGATCGTCTATATGTACATGAGGGATGAGCGCGGCGAGATTCCCGTCGCTCGCATCCCGGCCGGACTGGGGATTGGATTGGCGATCAGTTTGATCGCGACTATCTACCTGGGCGTTCTGCCGGGCCGCGTGCTCGACTATGCCATGCAGAGTGCGCAGGACTTGATGAAGTAAGCGGTCCGGGGGGAAATCAATCACAACAGCTTCAGGGGTTCTGGGCACACGAACGTTGCATGTCCGGAGCCAACGGTTTGTGATCTTCGCCGATTTCCCAGCATCAAGTTACGATTTGTTAACCTCTCTCGCTTTTGGAACTGGTCGTCCTTTTCAACGGAAGGAATGTACAGATGCACTTCGAAGAGGGAAGACTCTTGAACCAGCCGCAATATAAGAAACCGGAAGCTTGCACTCGAATCAACTCAACTGGACAACCGCCGCGCGAGCCAGCCTGCCGCGGCACAGAAAACAGCCGTGCCCGCCTCAGCAGAGTGGCATCATCCGAGCCCGAAGAAGCGGCTGGCATGCTGGATGCCGCGAACAACAAACTCCAGGAGCTAATGCAGTTGTTGTATCTGCTGAGCCGGGACCCGGCGGTACCGACAGATGCCCGCTACCATGTGACTCTAGCCCAGTCCGAGATTGCCTTGCTGACCCGACAGATGCACAACGCTGCAGATAATCAGGCCGAGAAAACCAATCCGCCGGCGGCAGGGAATGCGAGCGTCGGCAGCAACCCCAATCCTTAGTTGCGTAAACGGATGGCCGTAGGCAAGAAAAGCCCCATCCGGTGATGGGGCTTTTCTATCGAAGCTGAAAAACTAGACAACCTTGGCGAAGATGATAACCAGGGTGAACAGCACCAGAGACTCGATAAACGCCAAGCCGAGAATCAGTGCCAGCTGAATAGCCGGGCGAGCGGCGGGGTTCCGAGCCATGGCTTCGCAAGCCGCTGCGCCGACGCGGCCTTGTCCGAGTCCAGCCAGGCCCGCCGCGATCGCGATACCGAAACCGGCCGCGATGGCTACATAGTTAGCATGTGAAGAAGCGGCGCCTCCCGCCTCTTGCGCGTACGCTGGCATGGCGATCATAGCGAGGGCCATCAGCGCAAAGACAATCATCATCATTTTCCGCATTCTTGTTTCTCCTTATAAATCGCCGCCAGGAGGTGGTTGACGTTCACCGTGCTGACGCCCTCACACTGGCAGCTTTTTTAGCAACTAGCAACTAGCAACTAGCAACTAGCTCTGGACTCCCGCTGTTTCGGCTATTTGAGCGAACATTCATATCGATTTCAATGCTGGAAGCAGTAACTCGCTTCTTAACCATCATGCGCCTCGCGACCTGCAACCCGTTTTTACTAATTGCTAATTGCTAGCTGCTAATTGCATCTTCTTTAGTGCTCATGTGCCACCGCTTCGCCAATGTAAACTGTCGCCAGCAATACGAAAATATAAGTCTGGATCAGCGCGACGCCGGCGTGCAGCAGCATGAAGATTATAGGAATGCCAATCGGAAACAGGGTGAAGAACACGAGCGTCACCATGTCGCTGGCAAACATATTGGCAAAAAGACGGATGGTGAGCGACAAGACCCGCGCCAGATGGCTGCATACTTCAATCACGAACATCAGCGGCGCCAGCCACCAAACCGGTCCAATGAAATTTCTGATGTATCCAAACCCATTCAGCCGAATACCTTGAAAATGGTAATAGAACCAGGTGACCAAGGCGCATCCCAAAGGCACCGACGGCGATGCCGTCGCAGTCTCGAAGCCGGGAATCAGACCGATAAGGCAGCCAACGAGAATGAAGAGACCCAACACCGTCAGGTAGCCGACATACCGCTCGTAACCATGGCCAATCACCTCATGGCTTTGGTTAACGATAAACGAGTTGAGGCTCTCCGCCACGTGCTGCAGCGGCCCGGGATTGTCCACCGAGAGCCGCGCCCGCACAATGGCGAAAAACAGTATGAGCAGCACGAATACCAGTAGCTGCATGGCTACGTAGTTGGTGATTGGGGCTTGCGGGTACGCGGGATGAACGTGTAAAGCGCCGAGAATGGCGTTAGCTACGCCAGCCAGGTATTTATTTAATAGTGCGGTCAACCACAATTGCTCAGGCATGAATGCTAGCTCGTATGACTGGACCTGTTACTGCTAATTATCCTGCTTCGCACACACGGGGCGTTGCCGTCCTGTGCCTGCAAATATGATTAGGGAAAATCAGAATCCGTGTCGCAGGGCGACGAATACCTCGACCGCGACTTCGCAGGCTATGGCAGCGATAGGAAGACAGACGCCCCCCAGAAAGCCGTATACACCCGCGAGGGAAACATTAAATATAACATATGCGCCGCCCGCAATCAGAACGTATCGCAGCAATGCTCGCAAGACGATGATGCCGCCGCGCTCGTGGCTTTGCTGGGTGGTGATTCTCTCGCCCAGCGCCTCGATAGCGCGCTCCAGCCAGATCTGGTTGACATAGGAGACAACCGCGCCCGCGACGAAGCCGGCAGTTACTGGCCAGGGAAAAAACCCCACGCAAACTAGGGTTCCGAGTCCTGCGAGCGCGAGCATGAATTTGCGGATTCTGGGCAGAGCTCGGTCGAGGAAGCCTTCCGCGAAAGCGGACGTCGGTTCGGGCGTCGGCATTGACACCACATCACTGTATCGCAGATCAACTTTTCTGCCGCGTGATCGTCCGGATCATGTCGACAAAGCCGGCGATCGATCCAACGATGATGCCGACGAGAAACAACCAGTGGGTGTGCAGCCAATAGTCGAGTAGCTTGCCCAGCAGCAGGCCGACAACGACCGCTGCAGGAATGATAAACGCGATCTGCGAATAGCGCGCCCACTCTACGGCAGCGCTCTGTTTGTCGTTAGGATCATCTCCAGCCATGGTGACAGCCTACCATGCGCGACTTCCGAAACTCCCAAGTGGGCAGTGACTGGTATAATCCCGCGGGGTGACGCCGCTGGCGTACGGCGGGTCTTGCACTCAATCTCGTATTCCTGGTTCGGAGGAGGCAATCATGGCGCAACAAGATAATAATTTCAAGATCGACTACATCGAGTTTCCCGCTACTGATATCGAAGCGACGAAACGCTTTTACAGCGGTGTCTTTGGCTGGAATTTTCAGGACTACGGCCCGGACTATACGAGCTTCCACGACGGCCGGCTGGCTGGTGGTTTCAACAAAGACGCTAAACCCGCTGGCGCCTCCGGCGAGAAAACCAGCGGCCCGCTGATTGTGATTTATGCCGCGTCGCTGGAAGACACCTACGCCAAGGTCACCTCAGCGGGCGGGAAGATTGTGCGCGAGATCTTCGGGTTTCCCGGTGGCCGCCGCTTCCATTTCGCCGATCCCAACGGTAACGAACTGGCGGTGTGGAGCGAATAGTTGGCTCACGGGAGCCCCTCCAATGTCGCGAAAACCATGTGAGATCTTACTCCGCGGTGGACTAAGTCCTGAGGAGTGAATCCGCGGGACGGTGTTGCCGGCGCCTTCCGATGGCGTAGAGCGCGATGCCTCCACCGATCACCGCTGCGCTCAGCAGGACGAGCTTAGCGACGACGAGAGCTTTGTGCGGCTCGCTGGCGTCCGGGATCATCGAACCGATGATGGCCGCGCACGTCCCCGCCAAACCCACGATCGCGATTGCGATCGCCACCGGCTTGCCTCCCGGCACACGAATGATCTCCGGCCCCACCGGCTCACGCTGCAATCGAATCAGCGCCGCGAACATGAACAGATACGGAACGAAGCTGGTGATGATGGTCATAGCGACCAGCACCTGGTAGGCGCCGTGGACCGTGCTGCCCAGCTGTCCCAGAAGAACAAATAGCAGGGAGCACAGTCCCTGCACGATCAGTGCGACGTGCGGCGTTTGCCAGCGAGGATGAAGCCGTCCAAATGCCGGCGGCAGATAGCGGTCGATGCCGGCAACAAACGGCAGACGCGACATAGCAGCCAGATAAGCGCCGACACCACCCAGATTCGCGACGCAGATCAAGAGGGCTACCACCGGCCCTAATCCATACCAGCCAATACGCTCGGCGCTGCTGGAGATCGCCTGCATAATGCCTTCCAGGCTGTTGAGCTGCTGCTGCGGCAGCACGACCAGCATGGCGATCGTCCCCAGCATGTACCCCGCGGTGATCAGAACGCCCGCAATCAGCAGTGCGCGCGGAATGGTGCGCCGCGCATCCTTTATCTCACTGCCCATGCAGGATGCCGACTCGGCACCGATGAACGCGGACATCAGTGTCGCCCAGATTGCAGCATTGCCCAGGTTCAAGGACGGCTTCATGGAGACCGGGTTGAAGCTGGTAGCCGAGCCGAACTTCCGCAGCGCGATTACGCCGATGACGCACAGCAGGCCCACGGGCAACCAGCCTCCAATGGCGCCAAGATTGTTCAGCCACTTCCCGATGTCGAGGCCAACAATATTTACCACCAACGCTAGCGCAAGTCCGCAAAAAGAAAAAATAAGAAAGAACGTCGCGTTGCCCTGAAGCGCCTTGCCTTTGCTGCCGGCAACGTAGAGCGCGTTGCTGGCCGCGAAATACAAGACCGCCGGGAAGTATGGCAGGTTACTCATCCAATAAACCCAGCCGGTGAGGAATCCGCTGAAATCGCCGAAGGCGTGCTTGCTCCAGACATACATACCGCCTTCCTCGGGATAGCGCGAGGATAGCTCCATGACGCACAGCGCCAGCGGCAGAAAGATGGTCGCCAGCCCTACCAGCCAGATCACGATGGAACTTGGTCCCGCGGCGGCCGCCAGCGCGACCCAGCGCAAACTCAAAGTCGTGACAATGTAGAACAACACAAGATCGCGCAGCCCGAGCGCACGCTTGGGCTGCGGCTGAGCGACGGCTTCGTTTTGAAGGGGCATAGCTTGTGTTGCGCCGTGTTGCGGCATTGCCTTTGTCATCTCAAGTGGGCTTTAGCTCGCGGTGGAAGAGCGGGTCTTCAGGCCCGCGTCCACTGGGTCATCATTCCTGCGCCAGCTTCAGCCGGCGACAGACTTACAACGGAAGATAGTACCGAAAGAACTCCTGCTCCCGCTTCCAACCCAGGCTCTCGTAGAGTCGCAGCGCAGGAACGTTACCAGTGGCTGTCTCGAGGGTGAGGCAGTTGGCGCGGGTCGCCTCCGCCAGTTCGCGAGCGCGTTCTATCAATGCGCGTCCCACGCCCAGCTTGCGAGCGTCAGGCATCACGTACAGGTCATTCAAGATCCATTGCCGCATCAGTGCCACCGACGAAAAGACCGGATAAAGCTGAACGAAGCCGACCAATCGCCCGCCGTGGCGCGCCAGAAACAGCACTGACTCGCCTTTGCTGAGGCGCGCGAAGAGGAAGCGGCGAGCGGCTTCAAGGTCAGGGGGCTTGTTATAGAACGGGCGGTAAGCATCGAAGAGCGGCGTCGCCTCGCCGACGTCGGCGGGCGTGGCGTGCACGATTTCCAGGGCGTGTTCCACAGTAGACATGACGACAAGGGAACACGGCGGCGGCTGGCCGTCAACTGTTTTCGTAGGCGATACCTTGTTATGATTTGGCCGCGCCTCCGAAACTCGGCTTATGGATTCTTCTCTGCACAACATTCTCGCCGCATATGACGACCAGGCTCCTCTGGAACGGGCCTCCACGATTCCGGCTTCCTGGTACGTCGACGACCGCGTCGCCGAGTTGGAAGGGATGAATATTTTCGGACGCACATGGCAGGTTGTGGCGCGCGTTGACCAGCTTTTGCGGCCGGGAGAATTCGTCACGACAGAGTTGGCGGGCGAGCCGTTGGTCGTCGTACGAGGTAGCGACGGCCAGCTCCGCGCGTTCTACAACGTCTGCCGGCATCACGCCGCAGCAGTGGTGACGGAAGAGCGCGGCACGGCGAGCATCTTCCGCTGCCCGTATCACGGCTGGAGCTATGGCCTTGATGGCTCGCTGAAAGGCGCGCCGGAGTTTGAGGGAGTTTGCGGATTCGACCGCTCGCAGAACGGCCTGGTTCCCGTGCGGGTCGAGCCGTGGGAGCAGTTCGTTTTTGTGAATCTCGATCCGAAAGCCGGGCCCCTGGCCGACTTTCTAGGAAGACTGGTGAAGCGCGTGGCTCCGCTGAATGTCGGCGCGCTGCACTTTTTCGAGCGGCGAACGTACAGCCTCAAGTGCAACTGGAAGGTTTTTGTCGATAATTATCTCGACGGTGGGTATCACGTTCCTCACCTGCACAAGGGTCTGAACAGCGTTCTGGATTACAAGCAGTACACTATCGAGACCGAAGATCGATACTGCCTGCAGTCGAGTCCGATGGTCTCGTCCAGCGAAGATGCGGCAACGGCTGCGACGCGGACCGGCGATCGCGCCTGGTACTTCTGGCAATATCCCAACTTCATGATTAACCTGTACCGGGGATACATGGATACCAACCTGGTCCTGCCCGATGGCGTCGATTGTTGTACTGTGATCTTCGATTTCTATTTTGACGATATAAGCGAGTTGGCCGTCGAGCGCAATCGCCAGAGCATCGCAGTCGGCGAGCGCGTGAATGATGAAGACGTCGGGATCTGCGAAGCCGTGCAGCGTGGGCTGCACTCGCGTGCCTATGGCGCAGGACGACTGTCGGTGCGACGCGAGGCTGGCGAGCATCTGTTCCATCGGCTGCTGGCAAGTGACTTGAAACAACAGATAGATGATGGGCCACTGCCATGGTGCGATAAGAGATGGACGCCATAAATCTCGGCCTGTTCGTAGGGTTCGACCTGGTTGAAGGGTGTCATCCTGAGCGTAGGTTCGCGCGACTTTCGCGAACCGGAGTCGAAGGACCCCTCTGCGGCGAATAACTCATTTATTCTTACTTCTCAGATCCTTCACTATCTCTCTTGCCGAATTCGCCCCCGACATCCCATTTAGACCTGTTCCGGGATGCGTTCCGGAGCCGCACAAATACAGGCCCTTGATCGGGGTGCGGTACTGCGCCCAATCCAGCAGCGGCCGCATGGTGAATAACTGGTCGAGCGCCAGTTCGCCATGAAAGATATGGCCGCCGGTGAGGCCGTAGGTCTGCTCCAGGTCTTTCGGCGTGATGACCTCGCGGGCCTCGATCAACGATGGCAACTCCGGTGCGTACTCGGCGAGCGTTTTGACGACAGTGTCGCCCAGCGCCTCACGTTGCGAATCCCAATCCGCATGGCGCAGCTTGTACGGCGCGTATTGCATATAAATCGACATCACATGCTTGC
>JBEKTC010000210.1:0-8292 GCA_049516475.1 Candidatus Korobacteraceae bacterium
CAGGTCGGTTGCTGTTCCTACCTCGCTTCCTATCCCGATTTTCTCGACTGGAAGCGCAGCGCGAAGAGCTTTCAGTCGCTTGCCGGCTACGCTCCCGACGCTTTCACCATCACCGGCAATGGCGATCCGAAGACCATGTTCTGCGCCATGGTCACCACCAATTTCTTTTCGACCCTGGGAGTGAGCCCGGCGCTGGGCCGTGACTTTGCCGCCGGTGAGGACCTGCCGGAAGGCTCAGGCCCCACAGTGGCACTGCTCAGCTACAGTTTCTGGCACAGCGACTTCTCCGGCGATCCGAAAATCATCGGGCGCGTCCTTCGTCTCGACGGGAAACCGGTAACCGTCATCGGCGTCCTGCCGCGCGCGTTCGAGCTGGGTCCCGCCGGTATTGTGCCCATCTGGGTCCCTCTGCACTTGAATCTGTACGAAACCACGGCGCGCGGCGGCCGCTGGCTGAACGTGTTTGCCAGGCTTAAACCCGGCGTTACTCTCGACCAGGCGCAAGCGGAAATGCAGGCCATCAACGCGCAACTGGCGCGCGAGTATCCGGAACAAAATGCCGCGGTGACCGTAAATGTGGGGCTTCTGCGCTCTGAAATTGTCGGCGACATTCGTCCCCTGTTGCTGGTGCTTTTCGCCGCTGTGATCCTGGTCCTGCTCATCGCTTGCGCCAACGTCGCGAGCTTATTGATGAGCCGCTCCATCGATCGCCGCCGGGAATTCGCCATTCGCGCCGCCTTAGGAGCCAAGCAATTTCACCTGGTGTTGCAATTGCTCATCGAGAGTTTGCTGCTGTCCGTCATTGGTGCGCTCCTCGGATTTCTGGGCGCTGCACTGGGTGTTTGGCTTCTGGCGCGGTCGATCCCCGAGGCGCAGCTTACAGCCATGCCATACCTGGCCGATGTCGGCATCAGTTTTCCAGTGTTGGCCTTCGTTGCCGGAATTACCGTGCTCACGGCCATTCTTTTCGGATTAGGGCCGGGGCTCTCGGTTCCGCAAACGCCCATCACCGAAGTTCTGAAGGATGAGTCGCGCGGCGGCACCAGCAGCTCGCGCGCCGCCATGCGCAACGTTCTGGTCATCGGCGAGATTGCCCTCTGCCTCGTGTTGCTGGTTGCCGGCGGCTTGATGCTGGAAAGTCTCCGCTCTGTGCTCCACCAGAACCCAGGATTCGAGCCGGATCATGTCCTGACGTTTCTGGTAGACCTTTCGGGGCCGTCTTACACGGTCTCGAAGACATGGCCGTTTAGCAACCCCAACGGACTGCGCTTTGCCCACGAGTTCCTGGACCGCCTGCGCAGTTTGCCGGGCGTGCAGGGCGCCTCCGCCACCAGCGGTCTGCCCGTAGCTGCGAATCGCAGCACGAATCGCTTCTTAATTGAGGGACGAGCCATCGCCCCAGGCGAGGAAGAATCTTCCATTTCCCGGCGTGTGGAAAAAGACTATTTTGCCGTGATGAAAATCCCGCTGCTGCGCGGACGTCTGTTCGCAGCCTCAGACACGCCGAACAGTCCCTTGGTTGCCATTGTGAATCAAGCGTGGGTGAGGCACTATCTATCCGGAGGCGAAGATCCCACTAGCAAGCGCCTGCGCATGACCTTCTAACCGGGAGAGCCGTTCCGCCAGATTGTCGGCGTGGTGGGCGATGTGGCTGAGGACAATCTCGCCGTGCCTCCGCCACCGGCCATTTACCTTCCGATAGATCAAGACTCAGGTTATACGACATACCTGAACTATGTGATCCGAACCAGTGGCGACCCGAAGGCGATGTTGGGGACAGCGCGTTCCACCATGCACTCCACCGATCCGGAGTTGGCGTTTATTCAGCCGCAATCGCTGGAGGAATTTGTGGACCGCTCGCCGGCGGTGTTCCTGCGGCGCTACCCGTTTTATCTGATTGGCAGTTTTGCCAGCCTCGCGCTCATCCTGGCGACCATCGGCCTGTATGGCCTGATCTCCTATTCCGTGCTGCAGCGTACCCGTGAGATCGGCATTCGTATGGCGTTGGGTGCGCAGCGCCCGGACATCCTGAAGCTCGTGATGCGTCAGGGCGTGATCGCGGCGGTTACTGGCGTTGCGATTGGTCTGATTGGCGGTGTGGTGCTTACACGCGTGATGGTGAGTCTGCTCTACGGCGCAGCTTCGTCTGATTGGCTCATCCTCATATGGGTTTCGCTATTGCTGCTGCTGGTTGCTTTGGCCGCGTCCTATATTCCTGCCCACCGGGCTACCGTGGTCGATCCCATAGTCGCCTTGCGGAACGAATAACTGGTAATGGGTCGGTCTGAAATTGTGGTCGAACGATCTTGGGTGGAGCACGCCTTCTCACAGGCTGCTGAAAAAGTCGATTTCGGCGAGTTTTGAAGGGGCGCACCTTTAGAGCCTGCCCTCAGCTTGCCCAAGGGTGCGCCGTCACAAGCCCTTTGAATTTGTCGTCACGAGGAGGCCTTCAGGCCGACAAGGGATCTGCTTTGTGTCAGGGCACGACTTTTAGTCGTGCCGATAGGCTGTTTATTTTGTCGTCACGAGCCGGCTTCAGCCGGCGGCACAATGCCCTGTTCCGACCGACATTTGATCTTCCATTACCGTTCCCTTACGCTATCGGCATGACACTGTCTGCACGCAATCAGCTCGCCGGAACAATCGAATCCATTACCCTGGGTGACATCATGGCGCATGTCGTCATCAACATCGGCGGCCAGCAGGTGGAAAGCATCATCACCCGCTCCAGCGCCGAGTCGATGGGCCTGAAGAAGGGCGACTCCGTCCGCGCCGTCATTAAGTCAACCGAAGTGATGGTGCAGAAAGACTAGGGCGCTTGCCGTAGGGTAATCGTCGTCACCTGCCGTACACTGCGCGCTTGACGCTTGTCCTGTGGCACGATCACGCGCACAGGTCCCAATATGTCGTCCAATGGCTTACCCTCATTACTGATGGCGACCAGCACCTTATTGTCCTGGAGGCTCGGGTCCAGTTCCGCCAACGCGAAGACGACGCGATAACCGTCGCGTCCGGCGACCTCTACGTAGTCCCGCAGGTCCTCGGCGTGGAGTTTCTTGCCGATCGTCGTATCTACCTTCGCCAGCAGATTCCTCAGCAGCACTCCTTCGTATCGTTCGGATGTTGTCGGATTAGGGTTTGCTAGCAAGACCGAATCCTGAGGCATCTGGCGCAATTGCTCGAGGGTAAATGTCACCTTGTTGCCGTCGAGACCCTCGACCGTTATCGAAGGCTGGTCCTTCTGCTGCGCGCTGCCCGGCGTAGCGAACAACAAACATACCAGCCCGATGATCAAACACGTGAACACCTTTTTTCTCATGCCATTCTCCCCGGAAAAAATGATGCAACGGCGGACGAGAAAACACAACCATGAGGTGAATTGCAGGCCGAGCGATACCGCGCCCGAGATTGCCTGCGCGCGAAATGTCGTTGGGTACCTGCTCGGCTGCCCTGAATACGATGCGTTACACTGCAATCACTTCATCATGGCCAACGACGACCTCGGCTTCACTCCGGCTGAACTGCGCAAACTGCGCAGCCTGAAAGATCCTTACGGCATTCAGCGCTTCCTCGATGACATGCCCTATCACCTGGGCGATACCGCCTGGTCGCCACGGCGGGTGCTGCGCGAGAACACGGCCCATTGCTTCGAGGGAGCGATCTTCGCGGCGGCCGCCCTGCGCGCCAACGGCTATCCGCCGTTGATTCTGGATTTCGAGGCCGAGGATGACACCGACCACGTCATCGCCGTCTATCGCGTGAAGGGAAACTGGGGCTCGCTCGCCAAGTCCAATTACACCAGTTGCCGCTATCGCGAGCCGGTCTACCGCTCGCTCCGCGAGCTGGCCATGAGCTACTTCGATACCTATTTCAACCTGCGGCGAAAGCGGACCATGAGGACGTTTTCCCGTCCCGTCAACCTGAAGCGCTTCGACGATCAGCAATGGATGACCACCCAGAAGCCGATCTGGTTCGTCATTTACTACCTGCTGGAGATCCACCATTACAAGCTGCTTTCGCGCGCGATGATCAACCGCCTGCACCGCGTGGACGAGCGGACCTTCCAGGCGGAAACGTTGGGAAAAAGGTACAAGTCTCCGGCTTCCTGACGAGGGCCGTCTCCGCCTCTCAAGGAATGAGCGTATGATGAAGATGCGGTCCTGTATCGCTTAAATTACGAATATGGAATAGGCCTAATGGGCGGCAGAAGCGAGAAGTATGCAATGAAAGAAGCGGTCAGTCGGTATGTGGTGTCGTTTCAAACCGAGCCTTATCACAAGGGCACGCGGCATCATTGGATGATCTGCCGTGAGCAGAAGCCGGACGAATTGGTGTCCTGGGGTCATGCGCCGACGCGCGAACTGGCTGAAAGCGCAGCTGAAAAGGAGCTGCAAGACCTGACCTCTGGACTGACTGAAGGTGGTCAGGTGATGAACAACATCAAGCCATTCACCCATCGCATCGCCGACGGGCACTACTGAGGTAAATCCAGTCAGCTTCAGCTAAACATCCTTCAGTTGGTTCTCATCCATTCCAAAATAGTGGCCTAGTTCATGAATGACGGTCCTCCGGATCTGCTCCCGGGCTTCGGCCTCGGTGGAGCAGACCGCTTCGATGTTCTTCTGATAAAGCACGATGTGATCGGGTCCTCTGGGCAGGTCGAAGACGCTCTTCCTGGTGGTGGGCACGCCATGGAAAATACCCAATAGCAGCTTCCTTGGTTGTCCCGCGTGCGGTGATAACTGGTTCGGCGGCAGGTCCTCCACCAGAACAGCAACATTACGGATGCGGCTGCGAAATTCCTGTGGGAGCGAGTCGAGCGCCTCCTCCACTACCTTGATGAATGTTTCACGCTTCATCCTTCACTCAGCGCAATGAATAAGAGCAGGCTCATTCCGAGTAGCCGTCGTCGGTGTCCTCATCATCGTCATCTTCATCTTCGCCTTCGTCAAGGTCGTCCTCTTCGTCTTCGTCCTCTTCCTCGTCGGGCTCTTGTCGGAAGAGGAGATCGGCGGCTAGCCACTGGTTGGAAGCGTTAGTGTCGGGGCAATCTGGATAAGTCATGCCTCATGGTACTGCTTTATAGCGCTTGGCGGGCTGTTCTCGTAGGGTGAATTCTGTTCGAGCGCCTGACCTCGTTCATCTCGGAGCGAAATCAGCGTAGGCGAAACCCTCACGAGTCACAATCTCTCCAGTTTCCAGATGTATCGGGGAATGAAACATCGGTCCTGCATAGACGCAGGTGTGAAACTCGCCGTGCTCGCCGCACGGGTCAGTCTCGGACGGCAATTCACGCAGCAAAGCCTCGTCGAACTCACGGCCCGCAAACGTGGACGGCAGTTGCCTGGTGTCCACGCAGGTCAACCTGGCACAAAGGCCGTTCGCAATCATTTCGTAGGCCAGTATCGAGGTCGGTTGCTGCCACAGCGGAAACAGCGGTTCCAGCCCCGTCGGCTCCAATTGTCTTTCCCTGTAGGCCCGGACGTCCTGCAAGAACAAATCGCCAAAAGCAATGGCCTCCACATTTTCGCTCACCGCGCGGGCGCAGACCTCACCCATTCGCTGCTCGTAGTCTTCATTGGAGCACGGCCACGGCAGAGGCACGGCCCATAGCGGCAAGCCCGCCGCTCGCGCCTGAGCTTCCAGCACAGACCGCCGGGTTCCATGCATGGCCACACGGTCGAACTCGGCGTTCACCGTGGTCAGAAGTCCCACGATCTCGCAGTCGCCACGCCGGCGCAGGACATGTAGGGTCCATGCGCTGTCCTTGCCGCTACTCCACGAAAGGAGAACTCTCTTCATTCAGTCACTTGCTTTGCAGGCTTGAGCGCCGGATTACTGCAGCTTCGCATACTCCGCCTTGGCTTCTTTCAAGACGGGAACATCGGGGTCAGCGTCCTTCCAAAGCGCGAAGAAATCTTTATACGCGGCGAACGCGCGGACGCGGGCGGCATCGGCATCCACGCCTTGGGATGTTCTCGCGTCCAAGGCATTGGCACGAGCCACTCCTAACTGCGCCAACGTTCCCGTCCAGCAGTTCCAGACCATGCCAGAATGCTTCAGAATCTTGTCGAACTCTTCTGCTGCAGCTTTGCCCTGGCCTGAAGCCAGGTAAGCCTCGCCCCGCAGATAAGTAGGATACAGGCAGGAGATATTCAGCTCGAAGGGGACCCCGGTGTACTCTAGCGGGGTTGTGACCTGCAGGGCATCGAGAGCACGCGCCGGATCTTTTTGCGTGAGCGCTATTTGGGCGTCGATGGTCGGCGACCAATAACCTTGAACATCGGTGTCGAGTGGGAAGCGGGTTCGGAGGTCCTGATTCAAGGATGTAGCGCGCGCGTTGTCTCCTGCCGCGGCGAAGGCCAGCGCGGCCACAATCTCCGCTGCCTGGCTGCCGGAAGCCTTCTGCAAGGCTTCAGCCGCTTGCCGGCGCGCCTCGGCGGGATCGCCAAAGGCCGCCTCCCGAATTGCGCCACCCGCCTGCCACAAAGCTGCGTTCTCCCGATTATCGCCACGCAGGGCAGATTCGATGGCTTTGCGCAGAAGCTCGCGCGCCTTCCTGGCCCTGCCATGGAATGCCTCAGTGCGGCTCTCTAGCGCCAACCCATACGGCTCCGTCTCAGGTCGACTGTTGAACCAGGCTTGCTGCTCAGCCATGGATCGAGCGTCATTGGCCAAAAAAGCCAGCGCATATTGGCCCATGTGCAGGACGTAATCCTCAAGCCCTTGCGCGTGGGCGGCTGCAATGATCTGGCGTGCTTCCTCAAAGCGCTGCAGGGCCATGTAATCATTGGCGAGGTTTTCATATGCGTTCACCGCGTCGGGATTCATGGCAATCGCCTGGCGCTCGATTTCAATGGCCCTTTCGAATTGCCCAAGTTGCTGATAAACGCTGCCCAGGTTACCCACAGCGGCTTCATCGCGCGGGTAAATCGCCGTAATTTGCTGGAATGTTTGTGCTGCCTTCTGAAGCTCACCGGTGACCAGGAGATAGTAGTCGCCCGCGATGATCATGGCTTCCCGTTCGCTGGCGTGCTCACGCAACTCGAATGCCTTGGTGAGATATTCGCTCGCGCGGCCCGTTTGCGCCATGTTCGAGTAGTCGAGTCCCAGCGCTCGGTACGCCATGGCAAAGTCAGGATCCAGTTCGATGGCACGCAGATCGAAGGGCAGAGCGGCCGTGGGACCTTTTTCGTCAGAAGCCTTCATGCCCAGGCTGTAAGACTTCAGCGCTTCCAGCGATGAGGTCGTTGCCTGAATCAACGGCACATCGTACTTCTGAACTGTAGCCAAGGTTTCCCCGAGTTCCGCGCGGAGCTTGGTCGCGGATTGGCCGAGCACATTCAGAACTTTCTCTTTGGCGGGCGCCGTGGCCTGATCTTGAGCGAGAATGTCACCGCTCCGGCAGCTGACAGCTTTCAAGCCAACGACATAGTCCGTCCCCAGCCGTGCGATCGAACCGGCAATATAGGCTTTGCTCCCGGCGCGCTGGCAGACCTCGCGAGCACGTTCGGCGGTGAGCGGAGTATCCGGCGGCAACCTCATGAGCCGCAGCGTCCCGCTCACCTTGTCGGGTGAAAGCACGTTGAGGAATGGAGACTGGCGCAACGCGACGCTCAGCGCTTGCTTAAGCGCGTCGTCGAAGACCGGATCGCCGGTGGAATTATCGAAGTCCGCCAGGACTACGGTGTCTTTCTCGGTTATGCGCTCGCCCCGTTTCGAGCGCAGGAACACGATCGCCCCTATGACTAACGCGAGCAGGACCGTCGCGAGAAGGATCTTGGCTAGTAGCGAATGACGCTTTGCATCGGGAAGCGCGACGACGGCGGGATGAGCGGCAGTGCTATGGGTGCTGGAAATCCGGATGGCTTCCGACTCGCGGCTCAGACGTTTCAGGTCCGTGCGCAGGTCGGCCGCAGACTGGTAACGTAGTTCGCGATCCGTCTCCAGCGACTTACTGATAATTCGTTCCAACTCGACGGGTACGTCGGGGTTTAGCCGCACTGCCGGCGTAGGTGCTCCGTCCAGAATGGCTTTGAAGATTACTCCCGAACTCTCCCCGCGGAACGGCATCACGCCCGTGGCCATTTCGTACAAGACCACGCCAAACGAGAACAAGTCTGTTCGGGCATCTAGTTCCTTGCCTCGCACCTGCTCAGGCGACATGTAAGCTACGGTTCCGAGCGTGGAACCTGGACTGGTCAAGTGCTCTTCGTGCTCCCCAGTAACTGTCTGGGCTGCCGAAATCCTGCTCGACGGACCTGCCGGCGCTACGACCTTGGCCAGTCCGAA
>JBEKTC010000211.1:0-8256 GCA_049516475.1 Candidatus Korobacteraceae bacterium
AGCAGAAACGCCAGATTGCCGGCCATGGCGACGAAGCCGGCCAGAAATGCCTGCTCGGTCTCGGTCTTGGTTGCCGCATCGCTGTTTTCAAACTGCGCGTCGATGGTTTTGCTGATCGCACCTGCGTGGCTGGGGTCGTCGATCTTTTCCACCAGCCAGCCAATGCCGAGGTTCCGGCCCGTAGCTTCGTACAGGTACTTGTAATCGAAGTACATGGAGTTCAGATCGGTCGCGGGATACTTCGCCTGGTCGGTGTCGTAAATGCCATCGACAACGAAATCGAACGGATGTCCCACGCGGTAGGGCGGTATGGTGCTCTCCAGTTCGAACTGATCGCCCACCTTCCAGTCAAATCGCTGGGCCAGCTTGCGCCCGACGATGGCGCCGCGCCGGTCATGCAGCCATTTCTCCTTCTGGTCCGCAGGCAGCATGATCTCGGGATAGATCTCGAGGAACGCCTGGGGCTCGGTGGCCATGTTGGCGAAGAAATTCTTGGGATCGCGATAGATGCCGCCGAACCACCAGTTCATGACCACTTCTTTTACGCCGGGAACGGCCTCGACTTTTTGCTTATAGTTGAGCGGCAGATTGAAGACGAGGCTGACGTAATGCCGCGTGACCAGGCGGTTGGCGTTGCCGGCGTGCAGCCCGAAGTTCACCGCCTCCACTACCGTCTGAAGAGTGCAGAACAGCAGGATGCAAACCGACATGGCCAGCACCGTGCTCAGGGTGCGAATCCAGTTCTTGCGCAGATGCTTGAGGACCAAAGGTGCGAATTTCATAAAAGCAAGCCGTAATTAGTAATTAGTAACTAGCAGCTAGTAACTAGTAGCTAGTAACTAGTAATTCGGAGTTAGTAAACAACAATTAGCTAAAACCTCGTTTCGGGTGGGTATCTCCGGAGATCCATATCCAAATCACCTCAAGTTACAACCATCTGCTAATTGCTGATTGCTAGTTACTTAATTACTAGTTACTTAATTACTAGTTACTATTACTAATTACTAATTACTAATTGCTTAGCACTCCCTTATCCAGATGGTGCTGGACGTTGGCGCGCGTAGCGGCGCGCGGATCGTGCGTCACCATCACGATGGTTTTGTGGAAGTCGCGGTTGAAGGTTTCCATCAAAGTAAGAATTTCCTCGGCGCTCTGGTGGTCGAGATCGCCCGTCGGTTCGTCCGCAACCAGAATCGTCGGATCGGTAACCACGGCGCGCGCGATTGCGACACGCTGCTCCTGTCCGCCGGAAAGCTGACGGGGATAATGCTTGGAGCGGTCGGCGAGTCCCACGATGTTGAGCGCGGTCAAGGCGCGCTCGCGGCGCTCGCGCTTGGAAAGGGATGTGAGCAGCAGCGGCAGCTCGACATTCTCCACCGCGTTCAGTACCGGGATAAGGTTATAGAACTGGAAGATGAAGCCGACATTTCGGCTGCGCCACTTGGCCAGTTCGCCCTCCGACAGCGGACCAAGGTCGGTGCCGGCAACAATGACGCGGCCCGAGGTCGCACGGTCGATGCCGGCGATCAGGTTGAGCAGCGTCGTCTTACCCGAGCCGGACGGCCCCATCAGCGCCAGAAATTCCCCTTGGGCCACCTCGAGATTCAGGCCGTCTAGCACTTTGATCTGCAAGCTGTCGCGTTGATACACCTTGCGCAGATTCTGCACACTGACGGCTGTGGTCGTGGCCGTCCCCGGGGTCGCACTCATGAGCTCTCCTTCAGGCCGAAGTGTACGCGCAATATTGCGCGGCAACCACGGAAACTTGTCCCATTTCGGGAAATCGCGTTTATTTGCCTTCCGAGGCGATTCTGGGCTCTGGAGGACCCACAGGTCGTCAGACCACATGATCGTCGTTCCTAGGGCGTCCTGACGCGATTAAATGGCATCTTAGAGACTTATGGTAGCGGCAAAATAGTGCCCCACACATGCGATAAAAGTAGCACTAAAGTCTAAATTGTCATGATTAAGATTTATTTTCTATGACTTAGAAACTTCTAGCTCTTCACCTTCACCATGTCCCCGTCCTTCAGCTTCTGCGGAGGATTGTTCACCACCGTCTCCGATCCGGTTAGCCCGCTGGTAACGATGACTTGCCCATGCAGATCGGCTCCCGTGGTAACCGGAAGCAGGTGCACCTTATTGTCCTCAATCTGGAAAACCACTGGCTTGCCATCGCGCGTCGCTACGGCTTCTTTCGGTACGGTGACGATGCGCTGTGGCGAAGCACCTGTCTTCTCCGCGGCCTTCTGTGGCTGCAGGAAAGTAACGTTGCAGCTCATCTCCGGTTTAAGGTACTTGTCTTTGTCAACGATGGAAACCTTCACCGTGACCGTTGCCTTGGTGCGATCAGCCGTGGGGATGACCATGCGCAGGATTCCCTGATACTTGCGGTCAGGAATGGCCTGCACATCGACCTCGGCCGGCTGTCCCGAGTGCAGCTCCGCGACATTCGACTCGTTGACATCCACTTCCGCTTCCAGCGAATTCATGTCGGCAATGGCGACGATGGCCCCCGAAGACGTGGAAAGATTTACGCCCGGCGGAATAGGCGCGACACTCTCGCCTACCTCGGTCATCTTCTTCACCACAACGCCGGCAAACGGCGCGCGAATGGTGGTGAAACTCAAATTCGCCTGCTGAACTTGAAGGGTCGCCTCATTTTGTTCAATCGATGCCTCTGAAAGCGCCACCTTGGCCTTGGCCGCGTCCAGTGCGTCCTGCGAAGTCACCTTGTTCTTGAATAGCCCTTCCTGCAGGCGCTCCTGCCGCAGCGATTCGGCCAGGTCTGCTTTGGAGTACTCGATATCCGCCTTGGCTTTGGCGATCGCGGCCAGGTAGTCGGCATTGTCCAGCGTAGCCAGAACGTCGCCTTCCTTGACGATGCTGCCTTCTTCCACCAGCAGCCGGGAAATCACTCCCTGGATCCGCGACGACACCACCGACTGCCGGCGTGCCACCAGGTAGCCGGAGGCCGTGAGTATCGGCATGCCGGCGTTGGGGCCGCTGCTGCTTTGAATACTGGCCTGGACGGTTTCTACTTCCAGCGCGCCGAAGTACGACACCGCGGCCCGCGCCCGAGCGAAGTAAAACGCGCCCACCGCGGCAACCGCCAGAACCAGCCCGATGAAGAGCCAGCGCCAACTTCCGCGGCGCGGCGCTTCGCGATCGATCCGCAACGATGCCAGCTGGTCTTTCAGGTCCTGCATGGAATTGCTTCGTCCCCCAAAGATGAAAAACCCTGGTAACGCTTTCCCGCAGCGGCCTTGGGAAAAGCGCGCTTGGGCGGAGGTTACGACCGTATTGCTTTCGGCGCGGCCGGACACCTTCGCACAAGAATATCAAAGCTATTATCGTAGAGTTTTCAACCGCGCAGGAGTGTCGAATGTCAGCGGAGCAGGGTGACATTTGTCATTCGCTGCGCCCGACCTCAATCCTGTCCAAGTCTTGCGAATTGTGCGCTCCTTCACTTCGGAAAACAAGCCGTTATGATTTTCGATCTTCCCGGTGTCTTCGCCGCAAGTCTGTCAACAGAGTCATCGGACCGCATCAGCGTGCCTGTTACACTATTTCGATAACTTCTCCGAAAGGGGCACACATGGACATTCAAGGCATAGTGGCACAGCTCACCCAGGAAGCCAGCCGTCTGCAACGTGCAATTGCAGCTCTGGTGGGACCAGGCTCCCAACCCGCACGCCGTCCACCGAAGGTAGGTCAGGCCCTGCGGCCAACCCGAAAGCGTCGCACCATGAGTGCAGCATCACGAGCCAAAATAGCCGCTGCGCAGCGAGTTCGGTGGGCAAAGCAGAAGGCGAATGCTACTCGCAGAAAGACTGCGCCCAACCAGGGGAAGTCTGCTGGTCGTAAGCCGATGAGTGCCGCCGCTCGCAAGAAATTGTCAGCGCTGATGAAAGCAAGGTGGGCAGCGAAGAAGAAGAATGCCTAGGTCGTTTCGAAATCAATTCATTGCAAGGGCACTCATGAAAAAAATCTTCTCTGTGTCTCTGTGTCTCTGTGGTGAACTGACGGTCTGCGTGCCGAATTCGAGCACACACGAACGCTGTGAGCGGTTCGAGAAGAGCTGATGAATAGCAACGATTCCGCACGGCCCAGTCTGAAGCGCAAAGCCATCCACGAAGCCATGGAACTTGCCTGGGTTTTCGCGTTTCTGGCATTTTTCTTTTGTGCTCTCGTAACTTACAGCACGCTCCTGTTGAGAGAATTTCACATCAAGTATTTGAGCTATGCCTTTGCTCTGCTCAACGCCCTTATAATTGCCAAGGTCATTCTCGTCGGGGAACTCGCACACTTCGGCAAGAAGTATGAAGCCAGACCGCTGCTTCTGTCAGCCATTTACAAGGCCTTTCTATTTAGCTTGCTTGTGTTCGGCTTTCACTTTGTGGAGGAAGCGATCAAAGGACTTCTGCATGGAGTAAGTATCGCAAGAACGTTCCATGAGATACGCATCGACGATCTGCTCGGCCGTAGCATCGTTGTATTTTGCGTTTTCATTCCTCTCTTTGCCTTCAGGGAATTTCGGCGAGTGCTGGGCGAGGACAAGTTTTACAATCTGCTTTTTCGGTCGAGAGAACCGTAGCAGCTAACTGTTGTTCCACGAGAATTGGAGGAATGAAGTGGCGAAGAAAAACGAGAAAGTCAAGAAGAGCGAGAAAGTCAAGAAGAGCAAGAACGACAAGATCACCAAGAAAGCCAAGCAATCCGATTCGCCGGTTGCGGCATCGGGAGCAACCTATGCCGACGGTGCCCCTCTTGACCGAGTGACCTATCTGGAAGCCAAACTAATCTTGAAGCCCGACCGCTTCACCTCGGTGCAGAGCTTTCACGACTTCGGCAAGATTGTGCGTCGAACCGCCAAAAAGACGGGTGTGGGTTTCATTGAGGACGAAAAGGCGGGGCTAAGGCCGGAAATCAGAGAGATCATTTTTGGCGACACAACCGACTTCCGCCTTTACAACAACGCTTTTATTTTGCGGCGGCGCATTTCCTATGTGGATGGCTTTCCGGTAGGCGACCCGGAGATCGTATTCAAGTTTCGCCACCCGGATGAGGAGAAAGCCACGGCCCTGGATGTGCGGCCCAAGATCGCCGGAAAGTATCGCATCAAGTTCAAGGCGGAGGTACTGCCGCTGAAGGACCAGGTGGGCGGCTATCGCATCCTCTATTCGCACAACTGCCAGTTCGGATTGAGCCAGATGCATGAGGGAGATCGAGCGTCCATGGCCATGCTGGTGAGAGTATTCCCCGCGCTGGCTGCCATCGAGAAAGACGAGAACGAGAAGATTTCCCTGGTCAACGAGGGCATTGTGGAAGAGGTTTTGCTCCCACTCGGGCAGTTGGACTTCGGAAAGGGCCTGGTTGGCAAGTGCGACATCGGGTTGTGGCGCACTCGCGGCGAGCATAAGTCTCTAGTGGCTGAATTTGCCTTCCAGGTGCAGTTCGATCGCAAGGAAGACGTAGCCGACAAACAGAAGAAGCTGGCGGTGCAGTTCTATGTAACGCTGCAACGTGACGTGGCAGACTGGCTTGCGCTTGGAGTTACGAAGACGGGCATGGTGTACCGCCTGAAGGGGAACGAGCCCCAAAGCCACGAGTGAGGCAGACGCAATTGCCGACCAACGGGATTGCAGGCCTTATCGAGACACGGGAGAAGCCAATCCGAAAGACTAGTCGAGGCTGTAAGCCTCGCCTTTCAATCTCATCGACTTCACCATACGGGATCGGGCAATTTAACTCTGTTGACAATCTGTTAACACTACGTTGACAACTTGCTGACAAGTCCCTGCACACGGGGAGCTAAGCTTGGGGTCGCCCTCGAGCCTGTCCGTTACGGTTGAAAACCGCGGCCAGTCTTGGGGTTGGGCTTTGTAATTGAAAAAGTTTCCAACCCAAATCCATCAAGAACCGGGTCGGGAACCGTCCATCAACCTTCAACTATGGATGGGACACGCTCTGTGTTTCAGGCTAAGGAGTACATTGTGAACAACAATATCAATAACGTCCAAATTCCGAGTCAGTCGATCGCCGCCAACCGTTTGCGCCGCACCGGCGTGGTCCTGGCTAGTATCCTCCTCCTGCTGCTTGCCGCTCCTGCGCTGATCGCCCAGGCTTTGGGTGTTCCATCGTTTCTTCCCAGCCCCATTCAGATTGTCTCCACGGTCCCCGCGAATGGCGACGTGAACCCTTACGGCGTGGCCTTTGTACCTTTGACCTTCTCCAGTGGCGTGCTCGATCCGGGCGACATCCTGGTATCGAATTTCAATAATAGCCAGAACCTCCAAGGTACAGGCACCACCATTGTTCGCGTGCGGCCGAACGGACAGGTCACTCTGTTCTTCACGGCCCAGGCTAGTCAGCAGGGTCTGTCAACTGCGCTGGGCATCGTGAAGGAAGGCTTCGTCATCGTCGGCAACTTTCCTTCTCCCGATGGCACTTGCCAAAGCGCCGGGAATGGAAACCTGTTGGTCATCAACAATGTCGGCCAGCAGATACAAACCATCACGGATGAAACCTACATCAATGGCCCGTGGGATATGGCCGTGTTTGACTTCGGCGGCGGAAGGATCGACGCTTTCGTTACCAATGGTCTGAGCGGCAATGTCACGCGCTTCAACCTGATGGTCAGCGGAGGAAATCTGATCGTGCAAAGCAAGACCACGATTGCCTCCGGCTATTTGCACCAATGCGATCCCGTTACCTTCGTGGATGCGCCCACCGGATTGGTCTACAACCCCACCACCGATATTCTGTATGTGGCATCAAGTGTGGACAACGCGGTTTTCGCCGTCTCCAACGCCTCGACAAGAAACACCGATGCTGGAACCGGCCAGATTATCTACCAGGACCAGACCCATTTGCACGGCGCTCTTGCCATGGCTGCCGCGCCCAATGGCCACCTGCTGGTCAGCAACAACGACGCGATCAATTCCGACCCCAACCAGCCCAGCGAGATTGTGGAATTTACCATCACAGGCCAATTCGTGAAGCAGATCTCCATGGATCCGAATCAAGGTGGGTCATTCGGACTCAACGTGCAAACCAGCGGACTGACGGCCCGCTTCGCTGCGGTCGATGACAATCAGAACGACCTTAACGTTTGGACGTTACCCAACTGAAGGCACAGTAGCGAGCCAAGGTAATGCTGGCCGACGAGGTTCGGCCAGCATGTCACCAAGACGGGGCCCGCTAGAACACTCGCCGGGAAAACGCTATCTGATTGCTGTCGCAAGATTCCCATTAATTATTGGAAAATTGACTGGGTAAGGACGAAGACTTCCAGCCGACCCTGACGGCGTGGGTGAGATACTAGAAAAGCCTCGCAAACGGCGGCCTGCGCGGCAAGGCTGTCATCCGCCTCCAGACTAGTCGAATCCTGTGGCGCTTTGTGACATCCGATCATTTTGATTGACTTCCTCGTGTTTGCAGCGCGGAGGTTTTTGTGTCGCACGAGCAAGAAGATCGGGCGAGTGGCAAGATCAATGAAAATGGACGTGGACGATCCGAGGGAGAAGTCATGAGTAACCAAACGGGTGCCAGATCCCCCCTTTATGACCTTTTACCCACCGAAATCGAGGGGTTTGATTCCCTGGCAGAGCTGGCCCTGGACATGCGCTGGTCCTGGAACCATGCTGCCGACGGAGTGTGGCGCGCGCTCGATCCCACACTGTGGGACCTCACTCAGAATCCCTGGGTTGTTCTACAGACGGTCTCGCGCGACCAGATCAAGCGCGTGTTGGGCGATCCTGCATTCCGTAAGAACCTTGATGACCTGCTGCGCGCAAAACGTCAGCTGGCGGTGACGCCCGCATGGTTTCAGCAAAAGCATCCGCAATCTTCCTTGACCTGCGTCGCATATTTCAGCATGGAGTTCATGCTGAGCGAAGCTTTGCCGATTTACTCGGGCGGGCTTGGCAATGTGGCCGGCGACCAGCTTAAAGCTGCCAGCGATCTGGGTGTACCGGTGGTCGGCGTGGGATTGCTGTACCAGCAAGGCTACTTTCGTCAGGTGATCGACAAGAACGGAGAGCAACAGGCGCTTTACCCGTACAACGATCCCGGACAATTGCCGATCACGCCGGTGCGCCAGCCGAACGGGGAGTGGTTGCGGTTGGAGATCGCGTTGCCAGGATACTCGGTCTGGCTGCGCGCCTGGCAAGTCCAGGTCGGCAGAGTGAAGCTGTACCTGCTGGACAGCAACGATGCGGCTAACTTCCCTGCTCATCGCGGAATTACCAGCGA
>JBEKTC010000212.1:0-8247 GCA_049516475.1 Candidatus Korobacteraceae bacterium
ACGATCTGCACGATCCCGCGCAGCAACGCTACTGCCGTGTCGCTTTCGAGATGAATGTTGCGGCGGCGCGCCAGTAGAATCACTAGCAGCGCCAACACCGAGGCAATGGCCGCCTGCGCGAATCCCAGCGCAATTTGCGAATGAAACAGCGATTTAAGCATGCAGCACCTCCGCAGGGTGGAAGGGCACGGCTTGAGCCGCGCCGAAAATTCGGTTTGGAACAACGGGCTACAGCCCTGGACCGCCGCTAAAGCTGGTGATTGTTGGCCCGCTAGCCACCGGGCTGAAGGCCGGCGCCCCCACGGCTAGGCAGGCAGCACATCTTGCGTTCCGCCAATCTGGACCAGCCGTCCAGCTTCGATGATGGCAACCCGGTCGCACACGCGCCTCGCCTGCTCACGATCGTGGGTCACCAAGACAAATGTGTAGCCGTCGGCGCTGACCAGATTGCGGACCAGATCTTCAACGCCAGTCTTGGCCTGTTCGTCCAGCGCCGAGGTGGGTTCGTCGAGCAGCAGAATCTCCGGCCGGTTGGCCAGCGCGCGCGCCAGCGATACTCGCTGCTGCTCTCCGCCGGACAGGTTGGCAACATTGCGCGCGGCGAAACCGGGAAGGCCGACCCGCTCCAGCAGGCTGGCGATTTCAGAGTCGGGCAATGTCTCGCCGCGTTGCGCGGGCCCAAACCGGAGATTGGCGGCGATGTCGCCGGGAAAGAGAAACGGACGCTGCGTCACCATGCCGATGCGCCGGCGCAACTCCTGCGGTGGGATCTGGCGATAGTCCTGATCTTCGAGAAATACAGTTCCGCTGATGGGTTCGTCCAGGCGATTGAGCAGGCGGAGAAGGGAACTCTTGCCTGAGCCGCTTGGCCCGACCAGGCCGAACAACTCACCGCGATACACCTCGAGCGAAATGTCCTGGACGATCCATTTCTCGCCGACGCGGCGTCCCAGATGCTCCGTCCGCAAGACTACCGCGCCTGCCGAGCCGCTCATCGGTCCAGATGTCCGTAATAGATCTTGGTGTCGTATTCCAGCACGACGCGGTCATCGACGGCAAATGCCGAGAAGAGTTGCGGCAGCGCCTGCATCATGGCATCATGGCGCTCGCCGGACTTGGGGATGTAGGACGAGGAGAGCATCCGGCCGCGCAGGCCGTCAAAATCGAGCCGCTGCTGATTGCGCTGCTGGATAAGCGTCACCACGTTGGGAGCGAAGAAGCGCTGCAAGGCTTCATAGCTGGCAAGATAGCTGCGCGCAACCTGCTCGTAATCGTTGGAGTATTCCCGCAGGAAGGCCTCGTATGCCTGCAAGAATGGCGTGGATTGCAGATCGCGGCTGTGCCATATCAGCACGGCCCATCCGCCCGGTTTCAGAATGCGGGCGAATTCGGCGCGAGTTTCCGATGGCCTGAACCAATGGAACGCCTGCGCGGCGACGACGAAGTCCACGCTCGCATCTTCCATCGTGGTGGACTCGGCGCTGCCTTCCACCATGCTGAAGTTGGCGTATCTGGCCATGCATTTCTCGCCGGCCAGCCGCATCTCACGGTTGGGCTCGACGCCAATCACGCGGTTGCCGTTGTCCAGGAAAATCTCGGCCAGCAGCCCCGTGCCGCAGCCTACATCGGCAATCAGGTGCTGCGCCGTCAGGCTGCAAGCCTCTTGCAAAGCCTGTACCACATCGTGGGAGTAGCGAGGACGATACTTCGCGTAGTCTTCCGCGCGATCGGAGAAGCGGACAAGAGGGTCCCGGACTGATTCGGTCATGGCTAAAGATGTTAGCATTTGGCAATTAGCAACTAGCAACTAGCAACTAGCAATTAGCTCAGCAGTTCGCAAGTGGTCCTTAGTCGATAATGGCCAGTGTGACGCCGATCCGAAATGGCAAGGGCCACATGCTAGTTGCTAATTGCTAGTTGCTAGTTGCTAACTGCCAATATGCCATCCCTCAGGAAGAAGCCGCCGCTGGCCGCCGCTATTTGTGACGCGATCTGGAAGGTGCCACGTGGCCGCGTCAGCACCTATGGCGCGATTGCAAAGGCCGCCGGATACCCACGCTGCTCGCGGCACGTAGGCCGAGTGCTGAAGCAAGTTGGCGGACTGCCCTGGCAGCGGATATTGGGCTCCGGCGGCCGGATCTCGTTGCGCGGAGAATATGCTCTGGAGCAGCGTTTTCTGCTCGAAGCTGAAGGCGTTCGCTTCAAGGGTCGCCATGTCGATCTGCGGGAATTTGAACACCGCTTCGCAATCGCCAGAGGCAAGCGTGTGGCCGCCACTAAGGGCAGCCCTAAAGCAAGGCGCTTGCCGCCAAAGTTGTAGAACCGCAGGATTTTTCGGACTCTCTACTCTTCTGCCGTTGTCGTAAAATGAAGTTTCGCAATCAATCAGGGATTATGTTTATGCCGGGCCGAGTCCGTCTGGTTGTCTTCGCAATACCTGTCTTGTTTGCCGCACCGCTTTTCGCACAGCGCTACCCTGAGCACGATCATACCGTTTTTCATCGCGCGGCGCAGCCAGCCAAGCATTCATCAGCGGCTGCCAATGCAGCGCCTGCGAATCGCACGCCGGTCGCGGCCGCAAATACCACTACCCGCACGGCTGACGCAAATCGCCGTCACGGTGTGACGTTCAACACCGCGCCGCCTTCGACTGAAGGCCAGAATCCACAAAGCCCACAAGCTCCGAAATAAATCAGCCCTAACGAAAACCTAGTAAGTCCGAGCATCGAGGAGGGACGGTTTTCCGGTGGTCCGTTAAGTGCCGCAAGACGTATTCGGCTTTGCCGTTAGCGGAAAAGTCGAAATATGGCCCAGGACCGCCGGCTGAAGCCGGCTCAGAATGAGAAATAAAACGCTCAGACGCTGGCCTGAAGGCCAGCTCTACCTGATCACAATATTTCTTCGTAGTACCGCTCGCCCGCACAGCTGCGGCATAGAATCCTGCCGTGCTGCCGTACCTCGCGCTGGAAGTTGATGCCTTCGCCGCATTCTGCGCAGACAATGCGCTCGCCCTTGTAGCCCGGCAACTCTTCCGGTGGCAATGCCACCTTCACCCATTGCTCGGTGAACAGATCGTCATTCGGGATCTCGCGATAGGCGAGCATCTGCTGCTGGTTCTTGTCTGCGATCTCCGGATGCATCTGCCGCGCCAGCGCCTTCGAACTTTCCTTGGCGCACACCCGCACCGCCCGGCCGGAATTGAGATCGACGAAAGTTGCGGCGACCTTGCCCCAGTCGCGAAACTTCAGCGCCCGCTTGCCCAGCCGGCAGCCGGTGACCACCGCGACGGCATCGGTTGCGCAGCGATCGATCTCCACAAAGGTGATCAGCCGCTTGCGGTCTTTGCCATGGGGATCGTCGATGCCCAGCAGTTCCAGGCCGCGCATCGCCAGTCGCACGCCGAGTACTTGCCCAGCACACAGATGGCCATGGGCCACTTCCGCATCGCGCAACAGTTCGTCGAAGGTCTTCACAGCAATTTGCTCCGCTTATTCTTCATCCGAGTCGTTGTCGGGCGCCTCATCCGCAAAACGGCCACTCACGTTCACCGTGAACTTGTCGCCGGTTTTGGGCAGGAAGGTCACGCGCGGCGGCTGCCGCTCCCAATGCGGCGACGCACAGTTTTTGTCGGACGAATCTCCCGCGATGACCTTGCCCAGTTCCTTGTGAAACAGCGGCTTCTTGCCGCCGATTTCAGCGACCACGGCGTCCACCCGCTCGCCGTTGGATGTGACGCCGCAATACGCTGCGTAGTCGCGATACCAGCTTACCTCCGAATAGAACGCATCGAAGTCGGGCAGCTTTACCAGTGCGATCTTCCCCGACACGCGGTCCACCAGCAACCATCCGCCCCGTTGCCAAAGCCACTTGGGAGATTTCCGCGGGTCGTCGGGCAAGCTGTCGTTGATGCGATACGCTCGCCGCACCACGAACTCACGGTCGGTGACATCGTGGGCATCGCCGGTGGTGAAATCTTTCAGCTTGGTATCCACGTAAAGCGGCCTGACCGAGATGTCCATCGTCTTATCTTCCGCGGGCCCGACGAAGAGTTTAGCCGGTGTCGCTTTTCCCAGGCTGACAACGTGCGGTTTCGAGGCGGCGAGGGCCGTCACGGCAATCGGCAACATCGCGACGAGGAGGAAGACAGCTCGCATAAAATCCCACCGCTCAAAACCAGGTCGGTGAGGATGGGCCGAAAGTTCCTGCCCCACCGTCGCCTCCTGCAAACTTCTCCATTCGATACTAACCACCTGACAACTGTCATACAATGAATTTGCGTTTGAGCGGTCTGAGGATGGCTTTGACCTACAGCTTTATAATTCCGGCTTACAACGAGAGCGAACGCCTCAACGTATCTCTACCTAAAATCCTCGACTACATTCGCCAGCAGCAACTGCAAAGCGAAATTATTGTAGTGAACGACGGCTCCAGCGATAACACCGCCGACGTTGTCCGGCATTTCATGGTGGCCAATCCGGATCTCCGGCTGGTGGAAAATCCCGGAAACCGCGGCAAGGGATATAGCGTTCGCAATGGAATGTTGCACGCGCGGGGCGATCGGGTGCTGTTCACCGATGCCGATCTTTCATCGCCAATTTACGAGGCAGGGAAGTTGTTTGCCGCGCTGGAGCAGGGCGCGGACGTGGCCATTGGATCGCGCTGGCTGCAATCGGACTTGCAGACCGAGCGCCAGCCATGGCTTCGGCAGTTGTTCGGACGCTGCTTCAATCTGGCGCTACGGGTTGTGCTGGGACTGAATTATTCCGACACGCAATGTGGATTCAAGGCGTTTACCCGGGCAGCGGTGCAGACCGTCTTCACCCGCCAGCGAATCGAGCGCTGGGGCTTCGATCCGGAGCTGCTGTTTCTGGCCAACAAGTTCAAGCTGCGCACGGCGGAGGTGCCGGTCGAGTGGGCCCACGATCACCGATCAAAGATCAACCCGCTGCGCGACGGCATCAAGATGGGAACTGAGATGCTGGCTGTTCGCTGGAACGATTTGAACGGGCGCTACAAGAACGAGTCATTTGTGCCGGAAGAAACTCACGCCAAGCCGGCTTCCGTGCCGGGGGAAGTGTAAATCTCACCGAACACCATCCGACAATGGCGAATAACGGCAGTGGGTACTTAATAGTGCGCTAATAAGTAGAGACGATCGCTTGACTTGGGAGGAGGAGTGATCCATGCCGGGTTTGAAAACGCCGTCTGCTCCATCCATTGACAGAGATAAGCACTGTATTGATGCACTCACCGCGGAATTCTTCCAGCTTTTCTCACCTATGCCTGGCGCAACCGTTAGCCTCCAGCGAATCCACGATCTGTTCATCCCGCAGGGCATCATCGTGAGGACCTGCGGACCAAACACAGAGGTGTTTTCAATTTCGGAATTCATTGCGCCGCGCGAACTATTGCTCAACGATGGCAGCCTGGTGGATCTCTGCGAGCGTGAGGAATGGGAAACTACCGAAATCTTCGGAAATGTGGCGCAGCGGTTCCTCGCGTACCGCAAGACGGGAGTGCTGCACGGGGAACGCTTCGACACCCGTGGCATGATGACAATTCAATTCGTGCGAAAGGATGGAGAGTGGAAAATGTCTGCCATCGCCTGGGACGACGAGCGCGACGGAGTGGTTATTCCAGATAAGCACGATTAATGGCTCTGAAATCAGAGCTCACCTAATTGCTGATCGCTAGCCGCCAGCTGCTTCTTCACCGCTTCACTTAGTATCTTGCCGTCCACGCGTGCGTCCCCAAACCTGGCCTTGGCATTCTTCATCACCGCGCCCATGTCCTTCATTGTGGGAGAGCCCATTTCGGCGATGACGGCTCGAACGACGGCGACGATTTCCTCTTCACCCACCGCCTTGGGCATGTAGGCCTCGATGATCGTGATCTCCTCGGCCTCTTTCTGCGCCAGCTCGGGACGATTGCCCTTCGTAAACTGTTCGACGGAGTCCTTGCGCTGCTTGATCATGGTGCTCAAGACCTGCTGCTCTTCTTTCTCGTCGAGGTCGGCGCGCTTGTCGATGCGTTTCATCTGCAGCGCGGCCTTCATCATGCGTAGGGTGGACAGCCGCAGCTCTTCCTTCTTGCGCATGGCATCGGTCATGTCTTTTTGCACGCGTTCGGTCAGGCTCATGAGGCAATTATAGTCACCCCAGCCTGTGATTCAGAGCACAAGGCCAATGGCCACGTGTGGTAGCTTGCGCGGACGGGGAAGCCTATAGTTAAGAGGTCGGCGTTCATCGCCGCAATCAATTTGCAGAGGTATTGCCATGCTTCGTAAGACACGGCTATTTACTCCCGGGCCGACCCCTCTACTTCCTGCCGCGCAAAATGCTATTGCGGCCGCGGACATGCACCACCGCACAGCGGAGTTCCGCGAAATTTTCTCCCGTACCCTCGCCGATCTGAAGACCTTCATCGGCACCAACAACGACGTTCTGCTTCTGGCTTCCTCCGGCACCGGAGCGATGGAAGCCGCGGTTTCCAACCTGACCTCGCCGGGCGAGAAAGTTGTCGTCCTCAGCGCCGGTAAGTTCGGCGAGCGCTGGCGCGATCTGGCCAAGGCTTATGGCTTGTCGATTGAACTGATCAGCGTTCCCTATGGCCAGACCTTCGACCTTCGCGAAGTGAAGCAGAAACTCGACGGCGCGACTGTGGTCTACATGCAAGCGACCGAAACCTCCACCGGCGCGCGCCATGATGTGAAGGCAATCGCCGCGCTGCTGAAGGGCACCGACACGCTTCTGGTGGTCGACGCCATCACCGGTCTCGGCACCACCCACTTCGAAGTGGACAACTGGGGCATCGACATCCTCATCGGCGGCTCGCAAAAGGCCGTCATGATTCCTCCCGGTCTTGCCTACTTGTGCGTGAGCGAGCGCGCCTGGCAGCGGATGGAAACTGCCAAGCAGCCGCGTTTTTACTTTGACCTGCGCAAAGAGCGCAAGTCGCAGACGAAGGGCGAATCGGCATTCACTCCGGCAGTGGCGCTGATCTGCGGCTTGGCCGCGGCGCTCGACTTCATTCGCAAGGGCGGCAACGGCAATCTCGCCGATGGCCGCGACGCGCTCATCCACAACGCTGAAACTTCCGCCGCGATGGTTCGCGCCGGAGTTCAGGCGCTGGGCCTGGAGCTTTTTGCGCCTACGTGTCCAGCAGCGGCAGTAACGGCGATCCTGGCGCCGAAGGGCGTGGATTCCAGCGCCATCGTGAAGGAGTTCCGCGAGCGCTTCGCGATGGTCGTCGCCAATGGCCAGGGCGAAATGAAGGGCCAGTTGTTCCGCATTGCCCATCTCGGCTATTACGACTACCTCGACGCCATCGGCGTTGTCGGCGCGCTGGAGCATGTGTTGGCAAAGGTTGCGCCATCTCACAACTTCGAATTGGGCGCTGGCGTGCGCGCCGTGCAAGAGGTGTTTGCGGGGCAATTCGCCGAGGCGGTTAAAGTATGAAAGTCGTCATTGCGGATAAAGTCTCTCCCTCCACGCTAAAGGTGTTCGCCGAGAACGCCGACTGGACGGTGGTTCAGCCCGACAAGGAGGCGCTTGCCGGCGAACTGACCAACGCCGACGCCATCGTTGTTCGCTCGGCGACCTTTGTCGATGCGGCCATGATGGACAAGGCTCCCAAGCTGCGCGTCATCGGACGCGCGGGCGTGGGTGTCGACAACGTCGATCTCGACGCTGCCACCAAGCGCGGCATCGTGGTGATGAACACTCCCGGCGGCAATGCGGTTGCCGTTGCCGAACACACCTTCGCTCTGATGCTGTCCATGGCGCGCTCCCTGGTGCGGGCCCACACCACCATGCAGGCCGGCAAATGGGAGAAGAAGACGCTGCAAGGCACCGAGCTTCGCGGCAAGACGCTGGGCATTGTTGGACTCGGTCGCGTGGGCGTGGAAGTTTCACGCCGCGCGCTCTCGTTCGGGATGAAGGTGGTGGCGCACGATCCGTACGTGGCTCCCAGCTTCGCTCAGCAGTTGAACGTCACCATGGTTCCGCTGGACGAACTCTATGCCCAGTCGGACTACATCACGCTGCATGTTGGCCTCACGCCCCAGACGAACGGCATGATCAATGCCGACTCAATTCGCAAGATGAAGAAGGGCGTGCGGCTGGTCAACTGCGCTCGGGGCGAGCTGCTCAACGAGCCCGCCGTCATCGAGGCTTTGCAGTCCGGGCAACTGGGCGGCGTGGCCCTCGATGTCTACAGTCACGAGCCGGTGAAGGACTCGCCGCTGGC
>JBEKTC010000213.1:0-8216 GCA_049516475.1 Candidatus Korobacteraceae bacterium
TCCAGTTGCTCTTCCGGGCTGATATGAAGGAAGAATTTCAGGATGTGAGTGTTGTTCTGGCGATACAGCATCTTCTCGAAGTCGCTAATGACATCGTAGCGTCTGGACCAAACATTTTTCGGAACCAATTTGTGGACCCGCACTACGAGCACGTCCTCGTAGTGCGAGCGGTTGAAGACGGCAACCATGCCCTTGGCAGGCACATGAGGATGCACTCGCCACAGGAAATCGTGTTTGAGATCTTCCGCGGTAGGCTGTTTGAACGCGGTAACCGTTGTGCCCTCGGGGTTCATTGCGCCGAGTACGTGCCCCACCGTGCCATCTTTGCCACCGGCATCCATGGCCTGCAAGACAATCAGCAGGGAGTGTCTGGCCTCGGCGTATAGCAGGTACTGGAGTTTGTTGAGCTTGCCACAGTACTTTTCGGTTTCGGCTTTCGACTGTTTCTCCGAGACATGTTTGCCGCAGTAGTCGGGATCCATTTTGACCAGCTTCAGCCTTTTGCCGGGTTCCACCAGAAACAGCTTGCGATAGTCCATGTATCTCCTCTTGCTGCCCGCCATGGCTAAAAGGGCAAAGGTTGATTGTCGCTTAACCATCTGCCGGCAGCCAAGTCAGGGCAGGCATCGGGTACGGTTCCCGGTCTCACCTTCCGCTCGATGGCGCGTCAATACTGGGGGAGTTAGAAGAGGATGCGGCGCGCTGCAATTCCTGAGCTCCCGAATCCGGACACCAATGATTTTTGGCAAGTCTTTTGCCCCGTTTCTTTTAGCTGCGGGTTACAATCAAGCAGTGTGCCGGAATTTCTACATCCGGCAGCCGAAGGCGGCATCTAACTCTCCAGGGAAGAACTGACTGAAACTACATAGGTTTGATCAGGGCTTTCTGGGCGCAGGATACGTGTCCGCCCCACTCAACAGGAGTTTTCAGTGAATTCGACGGTCAAAACGGTCGTGTTCTGGCTCGTAATCGTGCTATCCGGCGTCCTGCTGTGGCAGGTCGTGAAGGGTGCGAACTCGGGTGCAAAAGAACGCGACATTACCTTCTCAGAGTTTCTCTCCCAGGTGGATTCGGGCAACGTCAGCGAAGTTACGATTATTGGCCAGGAGGTCCGCGGCAAATTCAAGAACGACAAGGCGGGCTTCCATACCACCATCATGGCCGGCTATACGGACATGGTGAAGGAACTGCGCGACAAGAACGTCAACATGACGGTGAAGGACGCGCAGGCCGGCGGCTGGCCCTCATGGCTGCTGAATCTGGCGCCGTTCGTCCTGCTCGGCGCGCTGTGGTTCATCATGATCCGCCAGATGCAGACCGGCGGCAACAAGGCGCTGTCGTTCGGCAAGAGCCGCGCCCGCCTGCTCTCCATGCAGCAGAAGAAGGTGACATTCAAAGACGTCGCTGGCGTGGATGAGGCCAAGGAAGAGCTGAAGGAGATCATCGAGTTCCTGCGCGAGGCGCAGAAGTTCCAGAAGCTGGGCGGACGCATCCCTAAGGGCGTACTCCTGGTCGGCCCTCCGGGAACCGGCAAGACGCTGCTGGCGCGCGCGGTGGCTGGCGAAGCCAACGTTCCGTTCTTCAGCATTTCCGGTTCCGACTTTGTGGAGATGTTCGTCGGCGTCGGCGCAAGCCGCGTCCGCGACCTGTTTGAGCAAGGCAAAAAGAACGCGCCTTGCATTATCTTCATCGACGAAATTGATGCTGTCGGGCGTCACCGTGGCGCGGGCCTCGGCGGCGGACATGACGAGCGCGAGCAGACGCTGAACCAGTTGCTGGTCGAGATGGACGGCTTCGAGTCGAACGAAGGCGTCATCCTGATTGCCGCAACCAACCGTCCTGACGTACTCGATCCGGCGCTGCTGCGCCCTGGCCGTTTCGATCGCCGCGTGGTGGTCTCGCGTCCCGATGTTCGCGGCCGCGAAGAGATCCTGCGCGTGCACACCCGCAAGATTCCCATCAGCGATGATGTCGATCTTGGCGTCCTCGCCCGCGGCACACCGGGCTTCTCGGGCGCCGACCTGGCCAACATGGTGAATGAAGCTGCGCTGAGCGCCGCGCGTCAGAACCGCAAGACGGTGCTGATGTGGGATTTTGAGCAGGCCAAGGACAAAGTCCTGATGGGCGCCGAGCGCAAATCGATGCTGCTCTCGGACGAAGAGAAGAAAGTGACCGCATATCACGAGGCCGGCCACGCGCTGGTCGCCGCCTTGCGCGAGCACTCCGACCCGCTGCACAAGGTCACGATCATCCCGCGCGGCATGGCGCTGGGCGTCACCATGCAGTTGCCCATCGACGACAAGCACACCTACACGCGCGATTACCTGGAGACGCGGCTGGCCATCATGATGGGCGGACGCGTAGCTGAGGAGCTGTTCCTGAACACCATGACCACGGGTGCGGGCAACGACATCGAGCAGGCTTCCGACCTGGCGCGCAAGATGGTCTGCGAGTTCGGAATGTCGTCGCTGGGGCCGATCACCTTCGGCAAAAAGGAAGAGCAGATATTCCTGGGCCGCGAGATCAGCCAGCACCGCGACTTCAGCGAGGAGACGGCGCAGAAGATCGATGCCGAGGTCGTCCGCTTCGTGGATGACGGCTACAACTCCGCGCGCCATATCCTGGAAAGCAATCGTCCGGTGCTGGAGCGGATTGCCATGGCGCTGCTGGAGCGCGAGGTCGTCGACGCCAACGATATTCAGTTGATGATCGAAGGCAAGGAACTGCCGGTGCGGGTGAATCCCAACGTTCCTCCGCCAGCGAAGGAAGAAGATGTACAGCAGGTGCTGAAGCCGGCTCCGGGCCAACAGCCCAGCGTTGCGCCCGAACGTCCGGCGCAGGCGTGAAGAAGCGACTAGCAGCTAGCAACTAGCTAAAGCGAATGGGCGGCCCAAGTGGCCGCCCAAAGTTTTGCAACCCTGCGAGATCACGGCGGGTTGCATCCGCCTTATTGTTAGTCCCCCGGCTCGAATCGATATCCCACCCATGGTTCGGTGAGAATGTACTTGGGCGCACTGGCGTCTACTTCCAGCTTCTTGCGCAACTGGCCGACGAAGACGCGCAGGTACTCGTTTTGTTCCACGCTGGCTCCTCCCCACACGGCATTTAGAATCGTGCGGTGGGTGAGGACCTTGCGGGGATGCTGCGCCATGTAGAGCAGCACATCGAACTCCTTCGGGGTGAGGTGAACGTCGCGGCCAGCCACGGTGACGGAATGCGCGTCGAGATCAATGTGGATGTCTCCGTCTTCGATCTGGGTGCGCGGCTCAGTCCCGCTCGGCGGGGAGCGCCGCAACGCTGCGCGGACCCTGGCCAACAGCTCGCCGGTGCTAAAGGGTTTGGTGATGTAGTCGTCGGCACCCGAGTCCAGCGCCTCGATCTTACTGCGCTCCTCGCCGCGCACCGACAGTACCAGGATGGGCACCTGCGAGATTTCACGTAGCCGCCGGCACAGCTCAATGCCATTCATGTTCGGCATGACCAGGTCGGTGATCACCAGGTCGGGCGTGAAGTCCTTCATGATCTCCAGCGCAGTTTCGCCGTCGTTGGCCACGCGGATGTCATAGCCCTGGGCGCTGAGGCTGGTGCGCAGCACGCGCGTGATCTGCGGCTCGTCATCGACGACTACAATGCGCGGGCGTGTGTGCATGAAGAGAAAGTATAAAGTGCGGTGCAGTTCGTCGTAAGCATGGCCTGAGGAACAGGCGCCGCAGAACCGGTCCGGTTTGGCTCCAAGGAAACTCTCATCAAGCTCAGTTCTTTGAAGGGGACGGCCTTCAGGCCGTCCATAAATGGCTGATATTAGGCCGGGCTTTAGCCCCTGAGGGACTTCCGCCCGACTCAATTCAGATATTCCTATCCGAAGCCGTGTCCCAACTAACTCCGTAGTTTCGCCAGCAAATCTGAAGGGTGAACCGGCTTTGCCAGAATCTCAAATTCGTGTCCCTGGGCCCGGGCATTCTCCAGCAGATCGTGAGTCCCAGCCTGTCCGGAGAACAGCAGGATTTTGCAAGTAGGCAGAAAGCCGCGAATGCTGATAGCTGCTTCGATCCCATTCATGTCCGGCATGATCACATCGCTGATCACGAGGTCGGGTTGCAACGTGCGGGCGCTCTCCACCGCCGCCGCTCCGCTGTAAACCGCCGAAGCGTCGTAGCCGTTCATGTCCAGAATCTTGGCCAGAGTGTCAGCGATCACCTGCTCGTCGTCAACCACCAACACTCTTGGTTTTTTGGCCACGTGTATTCACTCGCCCCTTCCGAATTTACCCGGGCCGAACTGCCGATTATAGCGGAGGAACGTACCGAAGGTTGTCCCGAGGCTCAAGGGTGAGATGCAAGAATTGCCATCCGGGTCGCATCACTGACTCGAATCTGCACAGTTTGACTGGTTTGATGGACCATTACCCAGGAATGACCGACTGAAGTGCCATGCAGCGGCTCGGTTTTGCTCTGCGATTCTGCCGGCAGTCGTTTGTGCGGCGGCTCACAACAGGTCAGTGACCGGCGTCACCGCCTCTATGGTTGCAAGCTTTGTACATTGGGTTTTAGCACAAGGACCTACCGCCCGGGTCCTGAACGTGGGGCGAGAAAAACCAAACGGGAGATCGCAATCATGGCATACATCATTACTGATACCTGTACGAAAGATGAACTCTGCGTCGAAGCCTGTCCGACCGACTGCATCCATCCTAAGAAGGATGAAGATGGTTTTGAAGCCGCGACCCAGCTTTATGTGGATCCCGAGGGTTGCATCGATTGTGGCGCTTGCGTTCCGGTTTGCCCCACCAACTCCGTCTTCATAGTGGACGAGGTTCCCGCGGACAAGCAGGAGTTCATCGCGAAGAATGCAGAACACTACGCATAGGCGTAGAGCCGGCGGGCCAATGGCCCCGGCGCGAGATGGTGACGCGCAGTAGGATCGGCGACAGCCTTCAAGGCGTCAGTCGCCCGCCGATTTCCGCCGTGCGTCTCGCGGTCCGCTGGCCATGAAGCCGCCGCGCAATTCCGGAGTTCCGTCCGCGAGATAGAAATTTGCGCAATGCAGTAGGCACAGTCAGGACTGTGCCTTTTTTCTTGTTCAGCAGTGAAAGGAATTCGGGCTTCAGCCCGCTGTCGGACGGCCGCTCCTTTAGCAAGCTACAATGAAGTTTTCGAGAGGTCATCCTGGTGTCCACCTATCAAGAGATCGTCGATCGCGAACAGAAATTCCTGCTGAATACTTATGCCCGTTATCCGCTGGCCATCGCGCGCGGTAAGGGCGTGTACGTCTTTGACGTCGAGGGCCGCCGCTATCTCGACTTCCTCACCGGGCTGGGGGTGAACGCGCTGGGCCACGCGCATCCGCGCATCGTGAAGGTCGTCCGCGACCAGGTGGCGAAGGTCATCCACGTCTCCAACCTCTACTACAACGAATACCAGGGACTGCTTGCGGAGAAGCTCTGCACCGCCTCCGGACTGGATCGCGCGTTCTTCTCCAACAGCGGTACGGAAGCCATCGAAGGCGCTCTGAAGCTGGTGCGCGCTGCCGGTCATGCCGTCGGCGGGCCGGAGAAGTCGATCGTCATCGCGCTGGACAATTCCTTTCACGGACGCACCATGGGCGCGCTCGCGCTCACCGGCCAGCCCAAATACCGCAAGGACTTCGATCCCATGCTGGAAGGGGTGCGCTTCGTGCCGCCCAATGATGTGGAGGCGCTGCGCGCCGCGATGGACGAGAAAGTTTGCGCCATCGTGCTGGAGCCCATCCAGGGCGAGGGCGGCATCCAGGTGAGCACGCCGGCGTTCCTCCAGGCGTGTCGCGAGCAGGCCAATCAGCATCAGGCGGCGCTGGTCTTCGACGAAATCCAGTGCGGCCTGGGCCGTACCGGCCAGCTCTTCGCTTTTAAGCACTTCGGCGTCACGCCTGACGTGGTTTGCATCGCCAAGCCGCTTGCCGCGGGATTGCCGCTGGGCGCGTTCCTCGCCAAAGAGCAGTTCGCGCAGCACATCACTCCAGGCAAGCACGGAACAACTTTTGGCGGGGGCCCGCTCACCTGCCGCGTGGCGCTGGAATATCTCGCAATTCTCGAAGACGAGAACTTACTGGAGCGTGTGCGCCGTGTCGGCGGCTATCTGTCACAGAAGCTGCGCGAGCTGGCGGACAAGTTTGAGATTGCAGTGGAAGTGCGTGGCGTGGGCGCGATTCAGGCGCTGCAGCTGAATATCCCCGGCAAGCCAGTGATGGACGGCGCGCTCGCGGACGGCCTGCTGATCAACGTAACGCAGGACAACGTGCTGCGCTTCCTGCCGCCGTTCTTATTGGAAGAAAAGCACGTGGATAAGGGAGCGCGGATCTTGCGCAAGCAGCTCGCGGCGGCGCAGAAGCAAGCGAAGGCAGACAAAAAGGCGACTGCAATATCGGCATGACTATCGAGCCAATTTACCGATAGCAATCTTGTCCAAGGAACAATCCATCACCGCTTCGAGAGTTACTACGGCGCTGGCGCCAGCCTCGCCTCCACAAACTGGCACAACCTCTACCTTAGCCAGACCACTGCTTGGCGTGATTCTCGCCGCGTGTTCGTGGACTGCGGTGTTGCTGGTGATCAACCATAATCTGTTCCGGTCAAAGTTGATTGAAACCGGCGATCAAGCGACCATTCTGTTTCAGGTTCGCGATGCCGAGCACTTTCGCGAGCTGCTGGGTAACTATTCGCGATGGCACTTCCATCATCCTGGTCCTGGGATAATGTACATTTTGGCGTTGGGCGATGTGGTCTTCCGGCGCTTGCTGCATCTTTGCCCGGAGCCCATGAACTCCGCCTATTTGACGCTGCTGCTTCTCAATGTTGTCCTTCTCTTCTTCTCGATTCGAGTATTTGCGCGGCACTCCAGGTCAGCATTGTTTCTTCCGCTCTCGGTGTTGCTTTCTTTGTGGGTCATCTACGTCATCAACAGCACCTATGGCGCTATCGCGACCACGAACCTTTGGGTGCCGCACATCATTTTGTTCCTATTCCTGCTGTTCGCCACGGCCTGCGCGTCGGTAGCTACAGGGACGGTCAGGGACCTGCCGATCATGGTTGTCTGCGGCGGCCTGCTCGTCCATGGGCACGTAGCGCAGTTATTTTTTGTGACCGTGCTTTCCGGCTGCGCTCTGGTGACGCTTTACATGACTTCCGTTCGCAAAACGGGGCTCGCAGCTTTTGTGCGCGCGAATCGTAAGGCTATGGTGGTCAGCGCCATCCTGGTTGGCGTTTTCCTGACTCCAATTGTTCTTGAAATTGCGCTGGATCATCCCAACAACGTGCAGAAGATCCGGACCTACCTGTCGGAGTATCGCGGCGAGCACAATGGCTTTCGTACCACCGTAAAGTACGAAGGCAGCTTCTTTACCTTTACACCGAGCCCGGAGCTAAAGATAACCAAGCCACGCGCCCACCTGATTGCAACCGCGGCCGCCAAGCCGTACATCCTGCTCTATTGGATGATGGCCCTTCTCCTGGGCGCTATCGCTTTGGCTGCCCGGCGAAAGGCGACTGCTGCTGTTCCGCCGTTCCTGATCTACATTGCCTTTGAAGTGCTATTGATCGCAGCTATGTTTCTGTACTGGGCAAGGAGAATCACGGGACCGCTCTACGACTTCAACGGTTATTTCTATTACGCAATTCATTTCATGATTCTGTTTACGCTGGCCGCGATCGCTCTGGATGGCCTGCGAATTCGGGGCCTGTATGCGCCTTCGGTGGCACTCGCTTGCGCTCTACCGCTGCTGATGTTCGGCTCGCCGGCACGCTTCAATCGCGTGGGAACAAATGCAGCCGCGGTTTCGGATCCATGGTTCGAAAATGCCGCGGAAGATAGCAACCGGATAGCAGCCAACTTGCCGCGCCAGCATTTCCTGATTCGCATTCGCACGCCGGATGGGCTTGAAGGATTGTTGCGCAGAACCGGCGTTGCCAGCCGCCTCCACTGGCTTGGCCAGCCCGTTTGCTTCGACGACAGGTGGGTTTTTCTCCTCGAGGACCGCGATCGCTGTGAGCATGTGGAAGGACTGATCGATCTTGACCTGAAGCCTGCTCCGGCGTCCGACAAAGCCTGGTCTGCGGAACTCCAGCCGTTTCCGGCTGAGAAGTTGCCGTTCACCATAAATCCAGCCGGGCGCAACAGCTTGAACCTCGATTTTTACGGCCCAGAAAATCCTCCGGATGGACCCATCTGGTCGAGGAAGCGATC
>JBEKTC010000214.1:0-8206 GCA_049516475.1 Candidatus Korobacteraceae bacterium
AACTGGAAGACGGCGATGCAGGCCGCGAGGCCTGTTGGTGGGGCGACATGAAACTGCTGCCGCACGTGTGGAACCTGCTGGGGAAAAAATCCGTGCGGGCGAGAATCGTGTTCGGCGAGCCGATAACGGCAACGGGCGATCGCAAGCAACTCAGCGCCGTTTTGCACGAAGAGGTACTGAAGCTGCACGAGAAGTTGCGCCTGAGGCCCGATCTCGGTCCAACAAATATGGAACTCGGCCGGGCGGTCGACGCCATCGGAACGATTCATCCAGGCCAACATTCCTCTTAGGGCGATGAGCCCCCGTCTCCATGTTCCGGTTACCCCATTTTGTGCCCTAGGATTGGAAATCCATCACGGGTATAATCGGACAACTTTCGAAAGCTCCGAGCGAAAAACTCAGTGCACGCAAGCGGGCAGAAACGCGGCTCATCTGCCGACGGGGCTTCTGGTCGCAGCCACGGGCAGCGCTGTTGCACAATAGCCGGATCGAAGCGGTCACCATGGCTCGGCTGCTGCACACCAGTTGCTTCGCGGTCTCTGCCTATCTCTAAACGCTGCTAGCGCGCTACGCGTCGTTCAAGGAGGTTGTCATGCCACAAGTTACCGTTCACTACATCATCTATCTCACGTCCGGACATCACCGGCAACCGCGCAACACTTCGTCGCAGCTGGAGCCGAACGCTCCCACGTTGGCCGACATCAGCGATGGCGGCTCAATCCAGCCGATCTACATTCCCCAGCTCGCTTACACACAAAACGGCACGCCGGAATTGGCGCAAATGATGTTTTGGAGCGTCACGGATGGCATCAACGGTCAGGTCTTCCCGGCTGGAACGCTCCCCACGCAGTGGGTCGGCGTAAACCCGTTGACCATTACTGCATGGTATTACCCGACTGGCGGCGGCGGCAACGGCGGAACGGCGATCATCGATGATGCCTTCTCAGCCCTGCTGGGCACTTTCATTGACGATACATTCGTCACCGTCACCAGTGATCCCTCGCTGACCAACGAAGCCAATGTGGTCGGTATCGTTCCCACGACGGATGCCGAGATCCTGCTTGCGGCTCCCTCTGTGCCCTCCACCACCGAGCCGTTCTCGAAATGGTTGTCGTTTGACGCTGGAACGCCCAGCGGCGACACCATCAACGTACCGGCTGGAGCGGACGGGATTGCAATTGCGGTATACCAGCGCACTTCCGTTTCCCTCGGTCCGTCGTCAGGGCGTTATGGAATCTACGGCACACTCATTGGCGGCGTAGCCGTTGATGGTGGCGGCTCCATTGTCATCAACGGAGTGCCCCACCCAGTCGATCCCTGGGGACTGATGGTAGTTTCCTTGGTTCAGATCTCGTTGGTAACTGCCGGATCGGGAGCGCTGGGAAGCGAACTTGGTGCTCAGGCTCGGCGGATCGCAGCTGCGGGCGCACTGCGCTTGATCAGAGAGGCGCTTCCTAATATCGAAAAGGAAGCACAAGGCGAAGAATAGACGTTTGTTGTGATCATGCCCCACCCAAGTTGACTCTTGGGTGGGGTGTTTCTACGCTTTCGCCCGGTCGGCCTTCTCGTCTTCGAACGGGAGTCTGGCGTGCTCGACCGGTTCCTGCCAATCCTGAGCTTGTAGCTCGCGCGGGGTCTTCTCCAGTTGCTCCAACTCCGGCAGTCGATCGGCTTCCAGCGAGCGGTCGAGTTCGGGAAACTTGCGCGCCTCGGGCAGCACACGCTTCTCCAGCGACGCCACCATCTCGTTGTAGGATCCGACGGCACCGCCGAGTTTCTTACCCAGATCTTCCAGATATCCAGTCATGGTGCACAGCCGCTCATACAGCGTCTTTCCTGCTTCGCTAATATGGCGCGCGCTTTCGGCCAGGTTCTTCTGGTTCCAGCCATAGGCCACGGCCTTCAGCAGCGCGATCAGGGTTGTGGGTGACGCGACGATGACTTTCTGGCTGACGCCATATTCAATCAGTTCGAAGTCTGCGTCCATTGCCGCGCGGAAGAAGACTTCGCCCGGGAGAAACAGCACCACGAACTCCGGCGTGCACGGCAAGTGCGTCCAGTAGGCTTTGCTCGCGAGCGAGTCGATGTGCTGCCGCACCTGCCGCGCGTGGTCGTCGAGACGCGCGTTGCGTGTAAGGTCGTCCGGCGCCTCCAATGCCGACAGATACGCCGTTAGCGGAACCTTGGCGTCGACCACAATCTGCTTGCCACCGGGCAGGTCGACGATCACGTCCGGGCGGAAACGCCGCTCGTCGTCGTTGAACGAGAGCTGCTCCTTGAAGTCGCAATATTCCAACATGCCGGAAAGCTCAAGCACACGATGAAGCTGCAACTCGCCCCAACGCCCACGGGCCTGCGGCTCCCGCAAAGCTTTCACCAGATTGCCGGTCTCGACTTGCAGCGCCTTCTGGGTGTCGAGAAGCGATGCCACCTGCGAAGTCAGCGTGCCATACGCTTGACTGCGCGTTTGCTCCAGCGCCTGGATCTGCTGATTCATTCCGGAGAGCGACTGCGCGATCGGCTCGACCAGGTTCTTCACTGCCAGCTCTTTTTGCGCCAGTTCGCCCGCCGCCTGCGTCTGCTGGTTATCTAAAACACTCTTGGCGAGCTGAAGGAAGTTGGCGTTGTTAGTTTCCAAAGCGGAAGCCGCCAGCGCCTTAAACTGTATCTTTAACTGCTCACCTGCATCTTGTAGCAGCCTGAGTTTTTCATCGGTGTTGCAACGCTCGCTGGCGAGAGTGGCTTCGAGGGCCGATCGCGCTTCACCCAGAAGCCGGAGTTCCTCGGCATGACGATCGTTTGCAGCCCTGGCAGCCGCGAGTTCTTCCTCTAGGCTGATCTTCCGCTCCTGCAACGCGGCAGTCTTCGACCGGAATAGAAGCCACGCAAAGACAGCGCCGACCAGGAAAGAGATTGCGGCGAGAAGAACCACTGGGAATACGGTCATCGATGGGCCCCGATGTGAATGTGGCCATTGTATGGCGGCAGACTGCGGAACGGGAAGCTGCGCACCTGTTCAGTTACGTATCAGCCTAGTTGAAGCCGTGCCCTTCCGCCGGTCGGCTTGCTCCCGGTATAGTTATGGCTGAACAATTCCGGATGCAGGAGATGGGATGGCACTGTCGGCAGTCATAGTTGACGACGAACAGCTTGCGCGCGACGAGCTTGCCTACCTGTTGCGCGAACTCGATGTCGATATCCTGGCGCAAGGCAAGAACGGCGTTGAAGCCGTGAACCTTGTGAAGGAGTTCTCGCCCGACCTTGTCTTTCTCGACGTGCAGATGCCGGGGCTGGACGGCTTCGGCGTCATCAAGAAGCTGCTGGATCGCAAGGTCCCGTTGCCGCAGATTGTCTTTGCCACCGCCTACGATCAGTATGCGGTGAAGGCCTTCGAGGTCAACGCCATCGATTACCTGCTGAAGCCGTTCGATCGCAAGCGCGTCTCGCAAGCGGTGGAGAAAGTCCGCCACAAGCTGGAGAGCGCCGGCTCGCCCACCGACCAGATTGGCACCATCGTCAAGATGCTGGAACAGCAACAGCGTCCGCCGGCTACCAAGGTCCTGCTGAAGGCTGCGGGCCGGCTGTTTCTGGTCGATCAGAAAGACATCTGCTACGCCTCAATTGAAGACGGCATCATCACCGTCGTCGCCACCGTGATGGAAGGCCAGTCGAACTGCCGCACGCTGGAGGAGTTGCTCGACTCGCTCGATCCCAACATGTTCTGGCGTGCTCACCGCTCCTATCTGGTGAACATCAATCGCATCAAGGAAGTCGTGCCCTGGTTCAAGAGTTCGTACCAGATTCGCATGGAAGACAAGAAGCAGACAGAGATCCCGGTGAGCCGCGCACAGACGAAGCGATTGCGGGAGTTGTTTGGATTGTGAGGAGCGGCATTTAGCATTTAGCACTTGGCAATTAGCCGATGCTGGATCATTCCTGGCCGTTCTGCGGTTGGCAGTAGCTAAATGCCAAATGCTAATTGCTAGTGGCCGCCCTTCTTACCCTCGTGCATCCGGCTGATAACTTTGGTCACCAGGCTGCGCGGTGAAAATCGCAGCCCCTGCGTCAGCAGGCGGTTCTTCCATCCCGGAATCACCAGCCGCTTGCCTTGCTTCATGCCTTCATAACCTGCGCGGGCAACCTCGCGCACGTCCACCAGGAACGGGCTCTTCGTATGGCTTTCGCCAACGTGGGCGCGCTGCTGAAAGTTGGTGATTACCGGTCCCGGACAAAGACAGGTAACGGTGGTACCGGTGCCGCTCAACTCCTCCGCTACCGCCTCGGTAAAATGAAGGACAAAGGCCTTGCTGGCGTAGTAAATCGCCATGTAGGGTCCGGGTGCGAAGGCCGCGACACTGGCGACGTTGAGCAGCTTGCCCTCGCGGGCGCGAATCTGCGGCAGAAAAAGTTTGGTGAGATGAGTCAGCGCGACGATGTTCACCTGAATCATCTCGGCTTCGTTGTTCCAGTCAGTCTGGAGGAATGCTCCGCTGCCGCCGAAGCCCGCATTGTTGATCAGAACATCGAGAACGATGCCGGCTTCCTGTAGCTCCTGGTAAAGTTCGACGGGCGCGGCCGGATGTGCCAGGTCCTTGGGCGAAATCCGCACTTCCACGCCGTAACGCGATTGCAACTGGTCGCCGAGTCCGCGCAGGGCGCCGCGGTTGCGCGCCACCAGCACCAGCCGATAGCCATCCGCGGCGAAAAGATCTGCCAGTTCCAGTCCGATGCCACTGGAGGCACCCGTAATCAACACTGTCTTGGCGGCGAGAAAAGGATTGCTTGCGCTCACCCTTCTGTTATAGCGGATTTCGCCAGTATCGAGCAGTGAGAGCGTAAATTTCCCAACTTAAACACCGCTGGGAGATCGCCTATTTCGCAGCCGCCTTCTGGTTAGATGGCGATTGCAGGAAGGTCACGATCTGCCAACGCTGCTGTTTGGGCAGGTTCGACCAGGAAGGCATTCCCGAGGTCAGATTTCCCGTGCTGATAAACCAGAATACTTCACCTGGTTTGGCTTTGCGGACCCCGGCCGTGTCGAGGGCCGGAGCCGGCCCCATTCCCTGCAAATTGTTGCCGTGACATTGCGCGCAGCTCTGGGCGTAGAGTTTCCTGCCAGTAGCAGATGCCGCAGCACTGCCCGCATACGGGTTCGTCGTCGCCGAAGCGGATGCGGGCGCATTGCGAAAGCTGCTTTGTTGAGCGAAAGACGGCGTAATCCAGAAAGTTAATAAGGCTGTTAACACGAGTAGAAAGGAAAAGAAAATTGGACTGCGGGCCCTGATTAGCAAGATTTTCCTCCGCGAACATTTTACAGGGAGGATCGATGGAACCATCGTCTCACAGGCTGGATTGAAGACTCACCTCGATCATGCACCAATCGGGTGTCCGCCGTTCGCAACTCCCACCAGCTGCGGCTACTACTAGGATTGCCGTATTTATTGACCGCGGCTGGGACGGACGCTATACTTACATTTTATATAGTTGCAACCGGGTTGCATTAAGATAACTGGATATGGCGACGGCAAGTTAGCTCAGGCGTAATGTTGCTGTCAATATGCAACTGTGTTGCAACCTAATCCAACTAAGGTAGACCTACGATGCCGCTTCCGGAGACTGAAGCTCCTGGCGCCCTGCAAACCGCATTGCTGAGCCGGGGAATCCGCATGACACGCCAGCGCCGTGTCATCCTTGGGATCATTGAGACCGCGAGCCAACACCTCGATGCCGCGCAGATCCTCCGAAAAGCTGTCCGCATCGATCCCAACATTAACCGGGTCACGGTGTATCGCACCCTGGGCCTGCTGAAGCGGCACGGCCTGGTGGACGAGCTTGACCTGCTGCACGTCAAGGGAGACGGGCACTTCTATGAACGGCGGCCGCAGCGCGATCACATGCACATGACCTGCCTGCGTTGCGCCAAGGTGCAGGAGTTCGAGAGCGACTTATTCGACCGGGTCAAGGGCCAGGTCGAACGCGACTGCCACTTTCACATTCTGGTCGCACGTTTTGAGATTGGCGGGTATTGTGCCAGTTGCCGGAAGTGAGTCACGCGCTTTGCGGATTAGGGAAACTCTGATTAAGTCACAGCGAGATCCCTCAGCGGCTAAAGCCGCGAGGATTTTGTGGCGTTTACGGACGGCCTGAAGGTGGCTGCGTGAGAGCCCTGCCGTCCCTACGGTGTCTGTGTCGTAGCTGTGCCGCCGCTCCGCGGCTCGGTTGTTTTTCCCACTTCACCGCGGGCTCACGCCCACGGCTAACACAAATGTCGCCGCTGCGCGGCTAGTTCGGCCCCAAATGCGATGGTTTGTTCCACCGCTTAGCGCGAATTGCAGCTACGACACAGACACCTACGGGACTCGGTTACTTTTTTCCGCCCTACCCAGGACTCCGCTTCGCTCCGTCCTGGGCTAACTGCACTCCCACCCCTTCGGGGTTCTTTTTTTCGTGAGTCATACTCCACCGCCGAAGATCAGACTTAGTTCTCACGCAGACAGTGAAGGCCGTCCCCTTCGAAAGATCAGACTTAATCGAAAGATCAGACTTAATCAGAGTTTCGTTACAGCTTGGCCGACGATTTTCGGATCGAACCGCTCTGCGTCACAATCGCGGCAACCAGTCCCGGAATGGTGTATTCCTTAGCCTCAATGTCCACCGGCAATGCAAATTCACGCAGTGTGGCCGAGGTCACGGGACCGATCGAAGCGGTGTGGACTCCATGATGGGGCGCAGGCTTCTTCAATGCGGCGCGGGCGCGCTGCAAGCCGAGCAAGCCAACAAAATTCTTCACGGTTGAGGAGCTGGTAAAGGTTATGGCATGAGGCTTGCGTTTTTCGCTCCCTAGAACGGCGCGCAATCGCCTATCAGACGACTTTGGCGTTATCGTCTCATAAGCCTCGACTACATCGACCTCCGCGCGGGCTTTGCGCAGTTCGCGCGGAATCACATCGCGCGCGACTTTGGCGCGTACCAGCAAGACACGCTGTCCTTTCACTCGACGGCGCAACGCGCTCACAACCGATTCCGCGACATATTCCTTTGGCGTGACTGTTACCGACAATCCGTGCTCTTCGATGGATTTCTTTGTGGCAGGGCCGATGGCCGCGATCTTCAACTTGGCCAGAGCGGAGGTATCAAGCTTCTTCTTTCCCATGCGCTCGAACAGCGCTTCGACACCATTCACGCTGGTGAGAATTAGCCAGTCGTATGTGGTGAGCTTCTGCAACGCCATATCGAGCGGTTGGTAGGACCGGGGCTTACGGATCTCGATGAAAGGAATTTCGATGACCTCGCAACCCAATTCCCGCAGTGCGGAGGAAAGCACAGCAGCCTGTTTTCTTGCGCGCGATACCAGTACGCGACAGCCGGTGAGAGGGTTCACGCTCTCTGCAATTGGGTTGCGGGAGTTTTTTGCCAATATAGGGGTCCTTCGACTCCGGCGTCGCGAAAGGCCGCGACGCCTCCGCTCAGGATGACAGATCTTCAACCAGCCACTGGCAACTGGCCACTCGCCACTGACAACCGCTTCACGGCTGTTGCGGGGCGTCAGCCGTCGCGCCGTACACGTCTTCCAGAATTCTGGTGGCTCCTCGCTGCAGCAGGCTGTCACCCACCGCTTCGCCAAGTGCAACGGCATGGCTGCCACTCTGGGTTTCGCGCAGGATTGTCGACCCATCGGGCCGCGCCACAATTGCGGTCAAATGCAGCAAGCCCTCCCGCATCTCGGCGAATGCGCCGATGGGAACCTGGCAGCCACCGCCCAGCTTGTGCAGCAGAGCGCGCTCACAGGTGGTAGCCGCGCGCGCGGCCGGATCGTCGAGAAAGGCCAAGTGCTTGCGCATTTCTTCATCGCCGGCGCGAATCTCGATGCCAAGCGCGCCCTGCCCCGCAGCAGGACACATGAATTCTTCCGAAAGCACTTCCTTCACCAGTTGCATCTTGCCTAACCTGGTAAGACCTGCGGCGGCAAGGATAATCGCGTCGTATTCTCCCTCCTCCAGCTTGCGCACCCGGGTGTCAACGTTGCCGCGCAACGCGTGAATCACCAGGTCGGGCCGCGCCACTTTAAGCTGAGCTTGCCGGCGCAAGCTGCTGGTTCCGATACGCGCGCCCTTGGGCAGCGCGTTAATGCTGTCGTACTTGACGGAGAGGAAGACGTCGCGCGGGTTCACGCGGGTGGTGATCGCGACCAGTTCGAATCCCGGCG
>JBEKTC010000215.1:0-8202 GCA_049516475.1 Candidatus Korobacteraceae bacterium
CGCAGCGAGGCCCAGGAAAAACTTCGAAAGGGAGGATGGGTGATCAGGTTGAAGGCTACGCTGCCAAATACGTCGCGGCATCCCATTGCGATCACGTAACACCAGATGCCTTTATGGAGATATGCCAACGCGACCAGAAGAACGGTGTAGATCAGGCTCTCGACCGCCTCCACCGCGCTGACCGCTTTGAATCGCATGGCCCGCTCCAGCATGGCAAGCGGCACAGTCCGCTGATTGCGCACCACCAGCAGCAGCAGGAAGATGCTGGCCGGCAAGTAGCTCTCCGGCCCTAATCTCACCAGGCGGAGGGCTATCGGCAGGAGCGCCCCAATGACTAACGCGAAGGTGACGGAGATTCCGAAGATCACCTTCTGCGCCGTGGCCAGCTCGGTTGGCTCCAAATTACCGCGCTTGCGAATCAGAGCGGCTTTCAGCCCCAAGTCGCCGAAGTAACCGAGGATTCCCTGGGTCACGAAGATCAGGATGGCAAAGCGGCCGACCACCTCCGGACCAAGCCAGCGCGAAACGGCGATACTGCTGCCCACGCTGAGACCCATGATGATTACCTGCCTGATAATGAGGGCAATAGCAGCGCCGGTCAGCTTGCCGCGAAACAGCGTTTGCAGCATGGCCCGGTAGCCCGAGGGCGACGGAACGGATGCACACGCTTCGGCGGGATCGCCGGCTTCGCGCGGCAAATTTTCGTCAAGAAACGGCGGAGACTCTCTCATGGTTTGCCGGGCGCGGGTTCCATTGTGGGTCGAATCCTGGTGGCGACAGAAGCAACGGAGGGCGCTATCCGGACCGGCTGCCTTGGCACAGCGGATTATCGCGGAAAGTGTAGCATAGACTGCGGTTTCCTCGATGTCGACGGGTGTAAGCCTTGCTCCTTCTTTGGGAAATGGCGGCTCTTGCCAGCGTCCAGTAGTCACCGGTCAATCAAAACTCTTTCTGGCTGTTCCGAACCTTGTTACAATCAGATGCGACCTCCGTCAAGTCGCAACCCCGACGCGCTTCTGGCGTACAGCCACGCCAATTATCATTAGGAATGGAACGGGTGAATGGGCCCTCATAACAACTTCGAGATGTTAGTGCCTCGCAAAGACGATACGCACAGTTTGCGTGTCAACGAGAGCATTAATTTCCCCGGTGCTTATCCGGAAAGCGTCAGCCGCGTTCCCAGCCTATGGGATTACTGGCCAATACTGCTGCGCTACAAGTGGATGATATTGGCTGCGGTGCTGGTTTCGCTGGCCATGGGCACGGTGATTGCCCTGTCGACCACGCCCATTTTCGAGGCTGTTGGCCGCATTGTTATCAATCGCGAGGGCGCCGATGCCGCCGGTCTCAAGAGCGCGGAAACCAGCGCAGATTCCGATGATGACTACATGGTGTCCGTCGACACGCAGACCCACGTTCTGCAAAGCGATGCCATCGCCAAGCTGGTTATTTCCAAGCTCAGTCTCGACTCCAATCCGGCCTTTGCCGGCAAGGGCGCCACGGCAGCCAGCCCAACCGGTGTTCCACCGTCGGCGAATGCCCAGGAAATCGAGCCGCGTCGTGAAGCGGGCTTGGTCGCCGCGTTCCATCATGCGTTGCAGATCAGCTCAATCCCTCGGACCCGCCTGCTGGAAATTCGTTTTTCCAGCCCCGATCCCGTCCTGGCTGCGAAGGTAGTCAATACGGTGATTGACACCTACATCGAGCAGAACTACAAGACCCACTTCGAGGCCACGACACGCACCTCGGACTGGCTTACCCAGCAATTGTCCGAACTGCAAATGAAGGTGGAGCAATCCCAGGAAAAACTTGTTCGCTATCAAAAGGAGCACGGGATCCTAGGGATTGATGAGAAAGAAAACATCATTACCTCAAGACTCGATGAGTTGAACAAGCAGCTTACCGCCGCCGAAGGCGACCGCATGCAGAAGGAATCGGTTTATCGCCTGGCCAGCTCCGGCGATCCTGACCTTTTGTCCAATGTCGATCCATCCAGCCCGCTTATGAAACTGAGGGGCCAGGAAGTGGACCTGCATCGTCAACGCGCCGAGGCTAGCGTTAAATTCCAGCCCACCTATCCCAAAGTCGAGGAACTGGACAACCAGATAGCGGCAGTACAGGCGGACATCAAGATCGAGGTAAACCGCGTGGCCGAGAAATACAAAAAGGATTACCAGGCTGCGCTGGAACGCGAAAAACTGCTGCGGGCATCTCTGGAAAACCAAAAGAACGAAGAGAACCAGCTTAACGAAAGCGCTATCGAATACAGCCTTTTGAAGCGCGACGTGGAAAGCAATCGCCAGCTCTATGAAGGCTTGCTGCAAAAGTTGAAGGAAGCGGGCGTTATGACTGGTCTGCGCTCGAGCAACGTGCGAATTGTGGACCCCGCCTCGCCTCCAACCGCGCCCTCGACGCCGAACATTCCTCGTAATCTGATGATGTCGCTGCTGGTAGGTTTGGCCGGTGGAGTGTCGCTCGCGTTTATCCTCGAGTCCCGTGATAATACTGTGCACTCGTTGGAACAGGCGCAGATGATTACCGCACTTCCGTCTCTGGCATTCATCCCGCTCGCCTCTTCCCCGGGACGGTCGCTGCTTCGGGCCCCGCGCCTTGCCCGGAGTGCGGCTGCCTCGGCCTCGGCCTCGCAGCCGAAATCGCATATGGCTGAGGCGTATCGCGCCCTGCGGACCTCGATTCTGCTTTCCCGGACCGGCCAATCCGCCAAGGTAATGATGGTCACCAGCGCCTTGCCGCAGGAGGGTAAGACCACCACAAGCGTCAACCTGTCCATTGTCCTCGCGCAGCACGACGCGCGCGTGCTCCTCATCGAAGCTGATATGCGCCGCGCTGGTATCTCGCAGGTATTTGGGTTGGAGCAACCGGATGTGGGGCTGAGCACTGTATTGGGGCGAAACACCCCCATCGAGGCAGCTATCCAGCCGGTCCCAGGCATTCCGAACCTCTCTCTATTACCAGCCGGCCCCGTCCCGGTTAACCCGGCCGTGCTGCTGGGTTCATCCCGCATGAAGGACCTGCTGGCCAGCCTGAAGTCGAGGTTCGACTATGTAATCGTCGATACGCCTCCGGCATTGAGTGTCACTGATTCTGTCCTGCTGTCGAGCCTGGCAGACTCCGCCCTGCTGGTGGTCCGGGCGGGCGTGACCAGCAAAGCCGCCCTGCGCCGCGTTTGTGATGTGCTGGCGCACGTCGATGCTCGCATCATGGGTGTGGTTCTGAATGCCGCCGACGCCGTCGAATCAGACCGATACTATTATGGCGACCGATACCACAGTTACTACGACGACTCCACAACGGTTACTACCACACACTAACGCGGCACTCTCTTGTTAAAGTGGATTAGACGTTGATGAATGGGGCCTCATGTCGCAGCTGCGATTATCGGCAGCGAAGACAAGTCCTGCCTCCAGTCCCATCCACCCACTGCATGGAATCGGATAATCGCATAGCGCAAGGATTGAACGCCTTTCTTCCAGTGGGCATTTGCCTGCTGTTGGCCTTCGGAATTTTGGCATTGGGCGCAGTGCAGGCTTGGGCGACCTTCATCCTGGAAGAAGGCGCCGCGCTGCTCTTGGTGATCTGGGCCGCACGCGCAATCTCAGTTAGCCAGGTGGAAATCAACACCAGCCCTCTGTTCACTCCGGTGCTGCTGTTTGCCGGCGCGGTCGCCTTGCAATTGCTGCCGAACCGCTCGGCGTATTGGTACGCTACGTGGCAGAAAGCGCTCCTCTGGGCTGCTTATGGCATTTTATTTTTCCTGAGCGTCCAGTGCTTCAGTCGCGGGGCTTGGATGAGGCGGTTTGCCATCGCTCTCACCGTGTTCGGTTTCCTGGTGGCGATGCTCTCGATTGCACAAGAGTTTGCGGGAAACGGCAAGTACTACTGGGTGGTACCGAATCAGGCTGGCGCACCATTTTTTGGCCCTTACGCTAATTACTCACATTACGCCGGGCTGATGGAGATGCTGGTTCCGTTTCCGCTGGTGCTCGCGATGGTTGGATTTTCGCCAATCCCGATGCGGATCTTCTATTCTTTCGCGGCTGTGATCATGGGCAGCACAATTTTCCTCTCCAAGTCCCGCGGCGGAGTTCTTGCGTTCACGGTAGAAGTGGGAGTTCTGACGGTCCTGTCGGCACTGGGGCGCCGAACACGCCGTCAAGTGACGTTGTTGGGCTTTTTTTGTCTCCTGCTGATTATTTCTCTTGTCCTGGTGCGACCCAACGGCTTGTGGGAAAGGTTCATGCAGCTGGGTACACCCACGGACAAGTCACATAATCCCAGCCGGGTGACGATGCTGGAGGACAGTCTCAAGATGGTGCGCCAGCGTCCCCTGCTGGGATGGGGATTCGGAACGTTTCCGGTTGTGTATCCTTCGTTCCGTAGCTTCTACACCAACCTCGCGGTCAATGCGGCGCATAATGATTTCGTCGAAGTGACGGTCGAAACCGGGTTGCTAGGCTTCGCACTGATGGTTGCCTTTATTTACCTCTTATATCGTAACGGCCTGCGCAGAGTGCAGCACTGGCGGCACGACCCCAGAGCCAGTACGGCACTGGCAGCGCTGGTCGGTTGCACCGGTCTGCTAGTACACAGTTTTTCCGATTTCAATCTGCAGGTTCCGGCAAATGCAGCGCTCTTTTTTGTCTTGGCAGCGCTTGCAACTGGCACTACCTCTGACGGGAGCCGTTCGCCCCATTGATTTTGGATTCGCGGGCATTCTTGCATTGCTGATGACTTGAGGACAGCGCTTCGAGGTTATGGCAACGACGCATCGCACACTGGGGTTGGCGGCTTGCATTGGGTTGCTTGCGATTTATGGCTGGTTTGCAGCACGCTCGTTTCAGGCAGCCCGGCTCGCGTCCAGCCTGGACGTGGTTGCTCTGGAACGCGCTGTCGCATTAGAACCTCGGGATGCCGCATATCAGGACTTGCTGTGCCGATACTTGTTATTCGATAAACAGGATGCCGGCGCGGCACTTCCCCGCTGCCAGCGCGCCACTCAGTTGAATCCTTACCAGTCCGCGTACTGGCTCGACCTCGCATTGGCGTATTACAGTACCGGCGCGGAACGCGAGCAGGAGCAAGCAATTCTAAAAGCCACCTTGGTCGATCCGACGACTCCAGATGTCGCCTGGAATGCCGCCAACTTTTTCCTCGCCCAGGGCAAGGTCGCAGAAGCCCTGCATCAGTTTGCCGTCGTAATGCGCAGCGATCCCGACATGGTGAGGCCGTCACTCAACTTGTGTTGGCGGACTTTGCACAATGTGAGTGCGATTGAGGCTATTCTTCCTCCCGATCCGGACGCATATCTGCAATTTATCCGGCTCCTGACCACAAACAATCAGTGGGAGGGCGCACATCAGGTATGGTCCGCGCTCTTGCTGCTGAATCAAGAAATTGATTATCGCCAGGCCCTGTTCTACGTGGACGGCTTGTTACAACAGCGTGACGTTGCGCGCGCCCAGCAAGCATGGGACCAGTTGGCTTCCCATTCCGCGACTCTGAGTCGTTACAGGCGCACTGACAACCTGGTGGTTGATGGAAGTTTCAAGGAAGCGATTCTGAACGCCGGTTTTGATTGGCGCTACTCAGCCCAGCCCGGCAGTGCAGTGTCTGTGGACAATACTGAATTCCACAGTGGTCGCCAGTCCCTTTTGATCTCTTACAATGGCGCGGGCGGTGACGCGGGAATCTCTCAGTACGTGGCAGTCAAGCCCAATACGCAATATTCGATCTCGGCCTGGGCAAAGAGTCAGAAATTGGATAGTGCAAATGGCCCCTCGATATCGGTGCGAGACGCTTACGACGGTAAGCCCTACGCCCTGACGCAGGAGACTCTCGACACGACGGCATGGCATCACCTGGAAAGCAGCTTCCAAACCGGGCCGGAGACTGAACTGGTGACCATACTCATCACGCGCGATCCCGGCAATACGCATGTGAAGGGAAAATTCTGGGTCGACGACGTTAGCCTCCAGCCGACCGTTCCCTCTTTGCAGTCACAAGACTGACTTGCGTTCCTTCTGGTGACCGGTTTTTGCTTCGCCAAAGCCTGCAAGACCCCCCCGGTGAGGATTTTATTGACTTGGGCGCATCGCAGGGCTAACATTCTCCAGAGTCAGAACCTAATCTGGTTGACCCGTTCTGGAGGTTGATATGCCGCGCTACGGGAGTCTAGTGGTTTGTCTATTGCTCATGGTGGTTTTGGGTGTGAGCGTGTTATCAGCCCAAACCGGTGGAGCTATGCTCTACGCGAACGGCAACGTGAAAGTGAACGGGCAAGCCGCCGGTGACTCGACTAGCGTTTTTTCTGGCGATCGGGTTGACGTGACGGAAGCCTCGGCAGGCTCCATCAATCGAAGCGGATCGTCTGTGGTCGTGAGCCCCAACTCCTCAATCCAATACGACCCGGCATTGGTCGAGGTCATCCAGGGCAGTGCGCGCGTCAGCACCAGCAAGGGCATGTCTGCCCGCGCGGGCCAGATTCTGGTCTCCCCCAAGGGCACAGAAGCGAAATTTGATCTGGTAAGAACTGATAACAAGGTTGTGGTCGTGAGTCGAGAGGGCGCCTTGACGGTGCACGACGGTGACCATACGGTTGTCGTTCAGTCGGGCTCCAGTACCGAGTTCTCTTTAGGCGCTGTGGCGAAACAGGACTTGCCGGCGGAGCAAGGATCCAAAGCAGTTGAAGCCAATCTCTTACCGCCCGAACGGCTTTTGGAGCACCCGTTTTACGGTGTTGTTAAGGGGGTTTCTACTAGCCCTGACACCCTCCCAATCTGTGCAGACCTTCAGACTTGCATACGTCCAAGTGTGTCGATGATAAGACCTTGTTGTTGCCCACCAAGGATTCCGTGTAATTGATGTCGGCTAGTGGGACCTGATCCACCGGGTTTCCCGGCTTCATTTCGCCGCGATGCCGCCCAGTGGCGTCTTTGCCAGGTTAACCCAGCGCTCGCCTACTCCCATGACGAAGTTCAGCGACGCGATACGAACCGTTCGAGGGCCGGTATAAGCGCTCCAACGTTGGCGAGCAATCTCCAGCACCTTCCCGGCTTCTTCCGAGGTGTCCATCTTCGCGATCGTGAGATGCGGCATGTACGGCCAAGGCTCCTCGAAATACAGCCCGTTACGATTGAGCTTGTCATGCAACTCGCGCATACGATAGGCCCCGCGTGCCACCCGCAGGAAAACCGTGGGAGTCAGAGGAACAAAGGTTTCCACGTCGCCCATCGTAACCTCAAATGCCGGGGTCGACTGGCAGACTTCCGCGAGGAGGTCGAGCGCCTGCTGTTCGGTGCCGGGTAGCGTACGTGGAGGCAAAATCGTCACGTGCGCGTCGGCGTGTGTGTGCGCCGGGTGCAGGTCGCGACGTAACTCTTCTACGAAGATTCCCACTGGGCTGCGCACATACGCAACCGTGGCATATACAAGGCCAGTCATGAACCTTCCCATTATAGCGGCGAAGGCGTGACGCGGTGGATTCCCAGACGCGCAACGCCATCGTTAGGGCGTGGGACATGGTGCACATCGCAGACGTGGTTTAGAATCAGTGCAGCAACAGAGTCGGGGCGTAGCGCAGCCTGGTAGCGCACCTGCCTTGGGCGCAGGGGGTCGCTGGTTCAAATCCAGTCGCCCCGACCATTCCTTTCCGCCGCTTGCTGTCGCAGGTGAGGAATCTACGATGAAAATCACCGTCTTCGTCGGCACCAGCGTCGACGGCTTTATTGCACGCACCAACGGCGACCTGGATTTTCTGCCCGAGGGCGGCGGCGAACCTCACGGTTACAGCGACTTCATTGCCAGCGTCGATGCGATTGTCATAGGTCGTAACACCTTCGAAAAGGTCCTGACCTTTGACGGCTGGCCTTATGCTAGCAAGCGCGTAGTGGTCCTTAGTAGCCGCCCCGTCGACTTGTCATTGGCCATCGGCGGGGTTGTGGAACAGATGGCCGGGCCTCCGGTTGACATTGTTTCGCGGCTCGCTGCCAGCGGCGCCAAGCATCTCTATGTCGACGGTGGAATCACGATTCAACGGTTTCTGGCTGCGGGGCTCATCCAACGTCTCATCATCACTCGTGTACCTGTACTGATTGGGGATGGGATTCCTCTCTTCGGCATCCTGCCTCGCGACGTTCGTCTTCGTCACGTGATGACCCGGCACTATCCGAGCGGCTTGGTGCA
>JBEKTC010000216.1:0-8201 GCA_049516475.1 Candidatus Korobacteraceae bacterium
GTATCTGGACCGTGTCTACGCGCCTGATCGTGTTCTCTATCCCATGCGGCGAGTTGCGAAGAAGGGACCGCATGGTGACGGCGCATTCCAGCGCATCACGTGGGAGCAGGCTTTCGACGAGATCGCCTCGCGGCTGAAAGAGATCAGCGGCAAGTTCGGGCCGGAAGCGATTCTGCCGTACTCCTACGGCGGCAACATCGGAGTGCTTAACGGCGGGTCGATGGATCGGCGCTTCTTTCATCGCCTGGGCGCGTCGCAACTCCATCGCAGCATCTGCTCGCAGGCGGGCGAGGACGCCATCATCTCCATCTACGGCCGCAAGATGGGCACCGAGCCGGAGCAATTCCGCCTCTCTAAGTACATCATCGCCTGGGCCGCGAACATTCACGGCAACAACATTCATCTGTGGCCGTTCATCGAGGAAGCGCGGCGCGACGGCGCGAAGCTGGTTGTCATCGATCCCTATCGCACGCGCACGGCCCGCATTGCCGACTGGCACATCCCCATCAATCCCGGTACGGACGTAGCGCTGGCACTGGGCTTGATGCACGTGATCGTGCGCGAAGGCTGGCATGACGCGGACTACATTGCCCGCTACACCGAGGGCTTCGATGAGTTGCAGAAGCGTCTGCCGGAATATCCACCGGAGCGGGTGGCACAATGGACGGGCATCGCGAAGGAAGACATTGAGCGGCTGGCGCGGGAGTATGCGACGACGCGGCCGGCGGCGATCCGTTTGAACTACGGCATCCAACGGGCGCAGAATGGCGGCGCGGCGGTGCGCGCGGTCTGCATGCTGCCGGTCATCACGGGATCGTGGAAAGAAGTTGGCGGCGGATTGCAGCTCTCCACGAGCGGCGGTTTTCAGTTAAATCGTGCAGCCATGGAGCGTCGCGACTTGATGTCGAAGAGTCCGCTGGGACGCGTGGCGCGCACGGTGAACATGGTGCAGCTTGGCAAGGCGCTCACGGAACTGGAAGATCCTCCGATCAAGGCGCTGGTGGTGTACAACTCGAATCCGGCGGCTGTGTGTCCGGAGCAGCACCTGGTGCGGCGCGGACTGAAGCGCGACGACTTGTTTACCGTCGTGCATGAGCAGTTCCTCACGGACACGACCGACTTCGCTGATCTGGTTCTGCCGGCGACGACCTTCTTTGAACACAAGGATTTGGTCCAGGCGTACGGGCACTACTACCTCCAGGTTTCGCATCAGGCGATTGAGCCGCCGGGCGAATGCAAGTCGAACGTGGATTTCTTTCGCGAGCTCGCCTTGCGCATGGGGTTTGAGGATGAGTGCTTTCGCGAGCCGGTGGACGCGATGATCGACGCAGCTCTGGCATCGGGAGTACCGCAGCTCGCAGGCATTACGCGCGAGCGGTTGGAGAACGATCCGCATGTGCGGCTGAAATTGAATCGCGATGGTAATGGTAAGCCGTGGCTGCCGTTCGCCAATGGTTTTCCGACGCCCAGCGGCAAAGCGCGTCTGTATGACAAAGATTTGATTGCCCACGGAATGGATCCGGTGGCGTCGTTTATTCCCCCAGAGGAGTCGCGCCACAGCCCGGCGGGCAAGCGATATCCCCTAGAGCTGTTAGCGCGCAAGGCCGACAACTTCCTGAATTCGACATTCGTCAATCATCCCGGTCATCAGAAAATGGAGTCGCATCAGGACAAACTCGAAATCGCCACGGAAGACGCGACCCGACGCGGCATTGCCGACGGCGACCCGGTGCGCGTGTTCAACGATCGCGGCGAAATTTTTCTGCGTGCTCGAGTGGATGGCGAGGTGCAAGCCGGCGTGGTGGGCGCTCGCCTGGGCTGGGCGAAGTTGTCGGACAGAGGCCTTAACATCAACGTGCTGACTTCGGCGCGGCTCACCGACCTGGGTGGTGGTGCTACGTTCTATTCCACCCTGGTGGAAGTGGAGCGCGCCGCCACAACTTCCACCGGCCGCGAGGGTTAGCGTAGCTGCCGCACCGCAACGGGAGAGTGTTTTGGTTTTCAGACCGGAGCGCGCGTACCGTATAATTGCGCTTTCGTAAACCTTAAGTAACTGAGGGTTCTGTCATTTCTTGCCACCGTCAGGGAAGACTCGCGATGCTATTGGTTCGCGGGATACGTGATTGCGCCAAAGCGATCAGTTTCTTCCTAGCACTCGTCTTGCTGGCCGGGACGGCCGTAGCGCAGCAGGACGTGGTCGCCGAAATTGTCATTCACGGCAACCGTCGCATTCCGGCGGAAACCATCCGTGCCCGCATGTTCACCAAGCCGGGAGACGTATACGATCAGGCGGCGCTGGAACGCGACTTCAACTCCCTGTGGAACACGGGCTATTTTGACGATCTGCGGATTGAGCGGGAGCAAACCTCCAAAGGCTGGATCATTCACGTCTATGTGAAGGAAAAGCCCACCATCCGCGAGATCAAGTACACCGGCTTGAGTTCGGTTTCGCAAAGCGACGTGCTCGACAAGTTCAAAGAGCAGAAGGTCGGCCTTACCCAGGAAAGCCAATACGATCCGACCAAGGTGAAACACGCCGAGGTGGTGATCAAGCAGTTGCTGGCGTCGCACGGGCACCAGTTCGCAACGGTGACATCGGAAGTGCGGCCCATCCCCCCCGCAGCGGTTTCGTTGACGTTCGTGGTGAAGGAGGGACCGAAGGTCAAGGTCGGCAAGATCAAGTTCGAAGGCAACAAGGCGCTCAGCAACCGGGAACTGCAGAGCGCGATGAAGAACCTGAAGCCCATCGGCATTCCGCACTCCATCTTCCTGGAGAACCTGTTCTCGCGCACCTACGACTCCACCAAGTTGACGGAAGACGCGGAACGCGTGCGCTACTTTTACCAGACCAAAGGCTACTTCAAAGCGCTGGTCGGCGATCCCAAGACACAGATTCACGACACCAGCGGGGTTCGCTGGTATTTTCCCTTCAAGCCTTCGCCGGGCAAAGCGGTGGACATTACGATACCGGTGGAAGAGGGACAGCGATACCGCCTGAAAGACATCACCTTCACCGGCAACAAAGCGGTGACGAATACCAAGGCGCTGCGCTCGCTGTTCAAGATCAAGGACGGCGACGTCTTCGATACGGAAGCGATTCGTAAAGGCCTGGAGGCGCTGCGCAAGGCGTATGCCGCGTTGGGGTACATCAACTTCACGCCAGTTCCGAACACCGATGCGGATGACGAGAAGCGGCTGATCTCTCTGCGCATCGATGTGGACGAGGGCAAGCAATTTTATGTTCGCCGCATTGAGTTTCAGGGCAACACGACCACCCGCGACAAGGTAATTCGCCGCGAGCTGGCGCTGGAAGAAGGCAACATCTACAACGGCAACCTGTGGGAGCTGAGCCTGCTGCGCTTGAACCAGTTGCAGTATTTCCAACCGCTCAAGCCGGAGCAGGATTCCGAGATCAAACAGAATGTGCAGGACGGAACTGTCGATATCACGCTTAAAGTAAAAGAGAAGGGCAAGAACAGCATCGGCCTGACCGGCGGCGTCAGCGGACTGTCCGGCGCCTTCATCGGCATCAACTACACCACCAACAACCTGTTTGGCAAAGGGGAAAGCCTGAGCCTGGAATTCCAGATCGGCCAATATCAGCGCAATGAGACGCTGTCGTTTACCCAGCCTTACCTGTTTGACCGCCCGCTGCAGTTTGGCTGGTCGGTCTATCATCGCAGCTACAACTACAACCAGGCTAAGCTCACCGAGATCCAGCTCAACCAGACCGTGACCCTGCCGCAGAGCTACCAGGCGTTGCTGCAAAACTTCACCCAAACCAGCACCGGATTCACCAGTTCGCTGACTTATCCGATTAAACGCTCGTTCAAGCGCGTGGGCATAACCTACGGGCTCGACGATTCGTCGGTGCAGACTTACAGCGCCGCCTCCACGGATTACTTCGAGGCGTTGGAGTTCCGCGGCATCTCGGGTCCGAACGCGCTGAACGGAATTATCACCAGCAAGGTCGTCCCCAATTTTTCCTACAACCGGATTGATAATCCGCAGCGTCCACACAAAGGGCAGAGCGTCTACTTCTCCACCGAGATAGCGGGGCTGGGCGGCAACGTGAAATACGTGAAGCCAGTTACCGAATACAAACGCTTCATCCCCGTGAACAAGGGCCGCAATGCGATCGGCTTCCGCGTGCTGGGCTCCTGGATCACCGGTTACGGAGGAACAGTTGCGCCTCCCTTCGACCGCTTTTATATGGGCGGCGACAGCGATATCCGTGGCTTCGATATCCGAGCCATTTCGCCGGTCTCGTTCTTCCCTACCGAGGTGACGGTCGCGCTCCAGAACCCGGACGGTACCGCCGTTCCCCTGAATCCCGCGAACCCGCGCTATGGGACCTATAACATCACGGTTCCGGTTTCACAGATCATCTTTCCCGGTGGCGACACCAATATCGTGACCAACCTGGAGTACCGAATACCGATCGTCGGACCGGTTACGATTGCCCCATTCGTCGATACCGGGTGGGACTTCGTCTCCGAACCGAACCAGTTGCGCATTGCCGGAGAACAGGTCACCACACTACAGAGCACGGTGTTCGGTTGTCCCGCGCTGAACTCCAGCTACCAGTGCGTCGGCGGCACCACGCTGCCTATTAACCCGGTGCTGGGGATCGTTCCCGGCACCAACTACCAGACTCGCATGTCAACCGGGTTGGAGTTGCAGGTCATCGTGCCGGTGGTCAACGCGCCGTTCCGCATCTATTGGGCCTACAACCCAATGCGCATCAACGAAACCGTAAGCTCCCCGAACCCGATTACCCGCTCCATGTTCCCGCCGGGCGCTGCGGGCGATTACACATACGCCCAGACGATTTCGATTTACCAGCCAAAGTATTATCTGGCCGAGCCGCTGAAGACCTTCCGCTTCACGGTGGCAACGACGTTTTAGGAGAAACTTCCGTGCGTAGTGTTTCGGCCGCATTTTCACTGGGCTTGCTGGCGAGTGCTTTCGCCGTTGCCCAAGTGGCCCAGCAACCACAGACCGCGCCGGCGCCGAGTCCGCAAGTGCAAATGATGAATTACTTTGCTGGCGACTGGAAACTCACCGGCACCACCAAGATCAGCCCCAGCACGCCTGGCGCTCCGTTCACTTCAACCGAGCACGGAGAGTGGGTGCCGGGCGGCTTCTTTCTCGAGATCCATTCGGTAATGAAAGGCCCACTGGGCGATGTCCACGGGGTGCGGATGATGGAGTACAACGCCGCGGATAAGGTCTATACCTACAACGCCTACAACAGCCTGGGCGAACATCAGGTGGCCATCGGCAAGGCCCAAGGCAACACCTGGACATGGAATGCGGAAGAGAAAATGAATGGCGTCACCACCAACGGCCACTACATCGCGACCCTTCTGACGCCGGACTCGTACACGTTCAGGTCGCAAGTGCAGAAGCCGGGCGGGGGATGGGTTACGGTGATGGAAGGCACGGCCACACGGTCATCACAGTGACCTGCGGCCAAAGTTGCATTCCCCCGGTTTGACGCTGGGAAGCGCGTTTCCCTATAATCAAAATATCCGCACCGCCGAATTTTCCGGCCGGGAAGCGTAGCGCGCTGTATTCCAGGCAGAGCGCCGTAACCTGGCAGTTCAGATAAGACGCAGTCGCGTTCCTCTGAAACACCTGAAGAATTCCCGGAGCAATTCTAAGGAGCTACGCCATCTCAATGAAGCGCACGTTCGTAGGTACAGCCATGTTCGCCCTAGTTCTGGCCATCGCGAGCCTGGCCCAATCGACTCCGGCCGCCGCCCCGGCCGCGACTACTGCTGCCCCTAACGGCAGCGTCAAAGTGGGCATTATCGACATTCAGCAGGCGATCATCGGCACCAATGAAGGTGCGCGGGATTTCGAAGCCCTGCAGAAGAAATTTGAGCCGAAGCGTAATGAGTTGGCTTCACAGAACACCGACATCGACAACCTGAAGAAGCAGCTCAACACGCAGGGCGACAAGATGAACGAAGAAGCGCGGGCCACTCTGGTGAAGTCGATTGAGACCAAGCAGAAGAGCCTGCAGCGCTCGGCCGAGGACGCGCAGAACGACTATCAGCAGCAGCAAAACGAGATTGCGCAGCGCATTCTGCAGAAGATGGCCCCGGTGATCGACAAGTTCGCCAAGGGCAACGGCTATGGCCTGCTGTTCGATTCGTCGAATCCGTGGCCGCAGGGCCCGCTACTTTGGGCAACGGCCGGCGTGGACCTGACCAAGACGATTGTCGACGCCTATAACGCGCAGTCCGGCGTTGCGGCGCCTGCCAGGCCTGCTGGCGCGTCTGGCGCCTCGGCCAAGCCGCCTGCGGCGCCTCCGATGGGAACCAAGCCGGCCTCGTCGACAACGACGCACTAACGTTGTTGAGGTTTGAAAAACGGCCGCCAACAGGCGGCCTTTTTTGTTGCTTGCAAGCAGGATCGTACTTAGGTTGGTTGAGTACCCCATTCAAGGCCTGCTTTGGCCTTGAGTGGGGATTTTCGTCGTGCAGACAAAAAAGACCCGCTCAAGCTTCGCTTGAACGGGGCACCCGAATTACTTACATGGGCCATCGGCCGCGCTGAGGCAGGTTCGTGCTTAGGTTGGCGTACGCAAGCTATGACACCACTTCTCTACTCGCGCTGTCCTTTCCTGAGGGGGTTCCGCGATAGAATGTTGGGCTATGCAGCTAAGGAATCAGGGCATAGCTTTCCTGCCGGACGGCGGCGCTCTGCCGGCAGGCCCCTATCCCGTGTACCCCGAACTCGACGTCGCTCAGGACGGAGCGGTTACGGGGGAGATGCATTTCGCCGGCGAACCAAAGTATCCACGGCCAATCCCGATTGGAAAGGACTTCCATGTCCACATTCCTGACCCCGAAAGCATTACGGGCGAGAATGTAATTGTCACCGTCAGGTTCGTCGACAATTCCGGGTCAGTAAGTGGTTACGTGCAGGGATCGCATGCCCAATTTCATTTTTCGACTGGCCGATCTATACCTTCCCCGCGCTTGGAGATCGGCTCGGCAACGGAGGCGCAGGCAGCTTTTTTCAGCTACAGCAGTGAAGATTCCGAATTCGCCCTTCGTCTGGCTGAAAAGTTGAAGGCCGCCGGAGCGAGTGTGTGGATGGACCAACTGGACATCGAACCGGGTATGCCGTGGGACCGAGAGGTCGAAAGGGCATTGGCCAACTGTCCGCGCATGCTGGTGATTCTGTCTCCCACTTCCGTCAACTCTGACAACGTTCGGGACGAAGTCTCTTTTGCACTGAACAAGCAGAAAAGGGTCATCCCAGTTCTCTATCGTGACTGTGAAATTCCCTTCCGATTGGACCGCATTCACTACGTCGATTTCAGAACCGACCATGCCCGTGGCCTGAGGAATCTGCTCAGGGCCCTGGGCGTACGGCAGGAACCGCACTCATCGTCGTCATTTCCGTCTGAGGTGCTGAGCCAAACTATGTCAAACCCAAGATATAACCTTGACATTCACGCCCTAAAGGGGGGAAAAGAGCCCGGTTGGGTAATCAACAAATTTACAATCATAATCGTAGTCGGTACGTGCGTATCAGCGGAACTCCTTGACCGCCCCGTCGCGGAACGGCTTCGAGACCGGATCGACGACGAGGGCGGAAAGGTCGGATTTCATCGTGGCGTTGTGATAACCGATGCGGGGTGGTACTCGGAGGAATCCGTTAGAGAGAAGTCCGTGATAGCCGTTGGCGGACCCGTAGTGAACAGGCTGTCCGACGAATTTTTCAAATGGGCCCCGACTTCGCAATCGGGGGAAGGCACGTACTCGATGCCCGGCCCCGAGCAGCCTACCGGCTTTTATCGTCGCAATGAAAAAGGGAGGCCGCAGGTTGCTTTGTGGGGTGAAGATGCGTTTGGAACCCGCGAGGCGGTCGAGGAATACATCGCCAATCCGACAGGTCTGGCTGCTTTCCTACAAATCTGCTGGACACCTTCGGAATAGTTCATGGCAGAAGGTAGAGGACGATACTGTCAATCTCTTTTCGCACCTACTCCAGCGTCTCCGGTTCGAGCGCGATGTGCTTTCCGGCGGCTTTCTTCTCCCAATCTTTGCGGACCCAGGCTTCCCAGCTTTTGCTGGCGGCAGTGTCGCGTCCGGTGAAGGCGAGGGCGGCGATGTCGGAATATGGGATGGAAATCTTCTGCGGGGAACCTTTCGGGATGAGCCGCACGACGGACTCGGCGA
>JBEKTC010000217.1:0-9595 GCA_049516475.1 Candidatus Korobacteraceae bacterium
AACTGTCGGGGCGCTGCTCGCTATTCGCTTTTCGCCAATCGCAGCTTGCTTTCTCTCTTCGCTTCTGTTGCTCTCGATTCCTAGCCTTAAGTTTGGCGACGAGCTTCCGAACTAGAGCATGGAACCGCATAGGTTCTGGCGAAAAGCGAAGAGCGAACAGCGAAGAGCGCGTAACTACTCGCTCCCATCTGCTAAACTTGACTCTCCTTTATGACCGAACAGCCGCGTTCGCGAGTCTTCCTCTGGGTATTGCTTGGCGGAGGCGCCTTCTTCCTCTTCCTGGTTGCAATCTTCGCGCTGGTATATTTTTCGGTCCGCTCGCAGCAGAAGGACAGCTTCGGAGGCTTTGGCGACAAGATCGCCGTGGTCGATCTGGAAGGAGTGATTCTCTCTCCCAAGGATGTGGTCGAGCAGCTACGTAAATTCGCCGACGACAGTTCGGTGAAGGCCATCGTCCTGCATGTCAATTCGCCAGGAGGCGGAGCTGCGGCTTCAGAGGAGATTTATCGCGAGGTGCTGCGCATTCGCGACCAGAAGAAAAAGCGCATCGTCGCCTCCATCGAAACGGTCGGCGCCAGCGGAGCGTATTACGTCTCGTCCGCGGCCGACAAGATTTTTGCCGACAACGCCAGCATTGTCGGCTCCATCGGCGTCATCGCCGAATGGTACAACTACGAAGAGCTGATGAAGTGGGCCAAGCTGCAACAGATCACGCTGAAGGCCGGTGAGTTTAAGGACACTGGCTCTCCTACGCGGCCGATGACTCCCGAAGAGCGCGCCTACATGCAAGGCCTGATCGATAACATGCACGTGCAGTTTATCCATAGCGTTGCCGTGGGCCGCAAGATGAAGGACGACCAGGTGCGCGCCCTGGCAAATGGTAAGGTTTGGACCGGCGAAGAGGCCCTGCCACTGAAGCTGGTGGACCAGATCGGCGACTTCCGCGCTGCCATCGATGACACCGCGAAGTCCGTCGGCATCAAGGGCGAGCCCACCCTGGTGCATCCTGAAAAGGACCGCAAGAGCGTGCTCGACCTTCTGTTTGGCGACGTTTCCGACTACCTGCCCAATCCGGCCAAGCTAATGCAAACTAATGTGGGGTTCTATTACCTGTGGAAGTAGTCTACCCGTTGGTGCGTACTGGGACTGAGGAAAATCAATCGAAACTTGTACTTGCCAACGCTGGAGCAATTTGAGAGTATCCGATGTGCTGGTAAACTTGAGCCGTATCGCGACAAGGGGCGTGCGAGATGACCAAGGCAGACTTGATCGATGAAGTTTCCCGGCTGACCGAGATCACGCGGAAGGACAGCGAGGTCATCGTCGAGACCATCTTCGAGAGCGTAGTGCGCTCGCTGCGCGCCGGCGACAAGATCGAGATCCGCGGCTTTGGCAGCTTTCGTACCCGCCAGCGCAAGCCTCGCGTTGGACGCAATCCCAAGACTGGAGAGCGCGTGGAAGTCCCGGCCAAGAAGATCCCATTCTTCAAGCCCAGCAAAGAGCTCAAGGACATGGTCAACAACACCACCGAGCCGCATCCTCAAAGCCCATCCGCACCGGCTGCGGAACCAGGCGAAACCCGCAACGGATAATTTCTCAACCAAGCTTTAGACATGAGCGCGGCTGGTGTCTTTGCCTTCGACCCTATCCTAAATGTCCAGGGCCGTCCCTTTTTCTGTTGTAGTGAGGCAATTTGGTGTAACATCTCTGCCACTAAGCCACTTTGGGAGACGTTATGGCCGACGCTGAAAGAGCCTCCATTTCACCTCGGGACGCAGCGCAAGACCCGCTACCTGAAAGAAGAACCTCAAATTGGGAGCACTGGGAGCTGCTCGCCCTGGCCGTGTTAGGAGCGACTTTCGGGTTCTTAAGCGGCATTGGTTTATTTTCCGAGATTCACGAGCGCAGCCTTGACACAGCGCTTCTCGTGATTATTTTGGCATTAGCTGCCTATGTATTCATCGACCCCATCAAGGAGTGGTTGGACAAGCCTGGAACGTCAAGCCATGAGGCCCCTGAAGGGCGCAGAATGGCGGCACTTCTGGCAGCCGTGCCGGGGCTGCTGGTGGCGGCTATCATTCATCATTCGCTCAGTGCTGCTGAAGAACCCCACGAACTGGTGGTTAATGGCAGGGTGCTGACTATAGGCGGATGGGGTTTCGCGTTTGTCGTCTTCTGCGCCATCGCCTTCGCTTCCTTGTGCGTTACTCACTTTGGATGGGTACGGGGCGTGCAGCGGCAACCGCGACGGGCAGCACAGCGGGGCGCAATTGCCAGCCTCGTCGTCGGGATCATACTAGCGGCTCTGCTGATTTGGTATCTCCACGACAAAGATTTGCTCCCTCTGCGACCCTGGGGGATTTGGGTGGGATTGTTGGCAGTATTGTGGTTTGTCGGACCCGGCTTTCTAGGCGGCTTAGCTATTAACCGATGCCGGGACAATTCCAGCCCCAGCACCTGCATCATTCGCCACTTCGTGCTTTGGTCCGTCGGTTACTTGGCTATTCTGCTAGGATTCGGACTTGTCCTTGAGACTATGGTTCCCCCGCCATTTCAGGTATCACAGGGAATGGTCAAGGCTTGGAAGGAAACCGTTAACACTGTAATCTGGCTACCGGTCGCGGCCATGATAACCATGAATCTCGGCTGGGCGTTCGCACTCTATTTCCGACGCAAGGTTTGCGATCGTCATCTGGGTCTTTCGGGGGAATGCGGCTATACGCCGCCCAAAGAACCACCGTTGGGCCCGGGGCTGGCGCTGGTCCCGCGCGATCGCGGTCCGGCTCCCGAACCCGTCACCGGCGAGAAGCCGATTCCTCCAGCGGAGATGTTGCTGAAACCTACCGGCGATCGCCTATGGGCGACGCTGGTGCTGGTGCTGATGCTGGCAGTTGCGGGGCTTGCGTTCTACGCCGGTGCCATGCGAAAAGATCCGGAAATTATTAACAATATCCTGATAAGGCTCCAGCAGGATTCCGGCCTGCAGCAGAAAGGCTTAAAGGTGCATGCCGCGGGCAGGGTGGTGACCCTTGCGGGGGTGGTGGACAACGAATTCGAGCATGAAAAAGCCGTGCAAGAGGCGGCATCGGTGCGAGGGGTGAAGCAAGTGATTGATCAGATTCAAGTCGCCCCAGCCGCACCCGCTGCGCCGCCACCCACTCCTGCTGTAATCGCTCCGGCCCCGCCGCCTGCGCCTGCGCTTAACGCAACGGTCCCCATTGTCGCTCCCCAGGGACCGGCTCCCAAGGAATCGGGCAGCCCCAGCCAGGCTGGCGCGCAGAAACACCCTGAGACACAAAAAGCTGCCTCCGCGCAGAGACCCCATGACACCACCCATCCTGCAAAAGCCAACAAGCAGGTCAGTACGGCTAGCGCTGAGAAGCAGGCTGAGACGCCAAAAACGCCAGATACCCAGAAGAAAGGCTTTTTCAGCTTCCTGAAAAAGACTAACCCGACCGGAACGGCTGACGCTGAGAAACAGGGCGCGACATCAACGACAGCAGATGCGCAGAAATCGACAACAACGGATACGCAGAAAAAGGGTTTTTTTCACTTCCTGAAAAAGAACAACAATAAGAAAGACCAGACTACCAGTAACGCCAGCCACTAGAGGCCTGAAGTGATCAGGGACGGAGCAGCCACTTGGCGGGCGAGTCCTCTCAAACTCCCAGAAGCAGGAAAGCCCGGGCCGTTTTGCCCGGGCTCTTCACTTTTCGCTTCGGACTGCGCCTACGTCCAGGTTCTGGCGAGGGTCGCGTCCGTTCCGTTTTCAGGTCAAGCGAATCTTTGTGTCACCTCTGCGTTCGTCACCTTCTGCTGTCCCGCTACTTACATCACCAGAGCAATGCTTTCCAACTCTCGCCTGAAAGTTTCCAGCGAGCCACCCAGCAGTCCCGCTCTGCTTACTGCATTGCGTGCTTCCTCGGCCGAAACACCATAGCCGTGTCCCGCCAGGAACATCTGTAGCAGCTCGGCTGCGTCCCGGGAGTCAAATCCGTGCAGCAGTTCGCTGCGCAGCGCGGCCAACTCTGGAACGGAAAATTTTTCTGCCATCATCGACCTCACCTCCGACCTTCTGCGTATTGCCTGTTTAGACTCGCTTCCAGCTATTTAGTTGCAGGCAATTCGATTGCCGAAACCGAATTATTACCGGCGATCACCCCAGCCTCTCAATATTTCCAACCCCTCTGTCTCGAAATAGTTGCTGCTACTGGGTTTGTATACGTAGTCAGGTGCGGTTTGTTCCACTCAGGTGGGACGAGTCGCACTCACGGGTCGCAGGGTGTGGCGGGCTGGAGGAAGACAATTGCCACTCCGAACCTCATCCTTACATCTTGGTTCGTGGCTTTTGGGCGATTTTTACCATTTCGGGAAACTGTCTGAGCTATACCGCGCACCCACCTCTCGACTGAATGATCATTCAGCGTCGTTCCAGCCTGCTCACAGTTGCTCGATCGTTGCCTCGGGCTCCAGCAGGATTGGAATGCCGTTGCGGATGGGGTAAACCCGTTTGCACTCGTTGCACTTCAGCCCGTCTTCGCCACGCAGCACCAGCGGCTTGCGGCATACCGGACAGGCAAGGACCTCCAGCAGGTCAGGAGAGATCATACGCTCCCAATTCTAGCAGCGTAGGCAACTTGTAACTATGAAATCCGGGATTTTCAGATGCCGACACATCAGGAAACGCTTCCGCTTACCGCCTCTAAGTCGCGAGCTGGAACAATCCAATCGCTCATGGGATGCAGCCTGCCACAATCCAGGCATCGGGTTGCAGAGAATCGAGCCCCGCAGTACGGACAGACGGCTCCAGCTTCGAAGATGTCGAACATCGTCTTACACTGCCCGCAAGTCCAAAGGTTTCCCATTGGCGGCGCTGCTTTGCACCACGGACAAGCAAACCCCTCGCGGCGCGGCAACTTCGCCAGGCGCAACAATGCTACCGATTGTCTTAGCCCTCCCCAGCAATTCAGCAGGATGAACGCCGAGATAGCGCCAAACCAAATGGAATGAATTCGCACGGCGAGCACGATCAACCCCGCCACGCCGACGAAGCCAATCAAGGTGGCGACCATCAAGCTTCGCGCGCGTCCCATCACAAACCACAGCAGCGATCGTACGATTTGCCCGCCATCCAGCGGGTAGATCGGCAACATGTTGAAGACCAGCAAGACTACGTCGATGTACAAGACTGATCGCAGCAACTCATACGCATTGGGCATCGCGTACGCCCCACCAGCGGCCCGGCTCACTGCCACCAGCATCAACAAGATCGGAACCAGCGCCACATTCACCAGCGGTCCCGCCGCCAGGCTCCATAGCGTGGCCCCGGGCCGTGGAGGTGGATCGACGTACGCCACTCCGCCCAGTGGCCAAAGCACGATTTGATTTGCTCTTCCTCCCACCTGTCGACAGGCCAGCGCGTGCCCAAACTCATGGAGCAACACAATAAGGAACAGCACCAGATACTCAACCACGTTCCAGGCGACAGAGGAATATCTTCCGGCTCGGGCGTTGATTTCGAACACTGCTACCAGAAACCAGGACCAGTGCAAAAACACATCAATGCCCGCGAAACGGAACAGGCGGATCGATCCTTGGCGATTGCTTAGCATTTACGAGATTTATAACACGCCGTTGTTCGCCGACCGCGCTATCGACAACGACATCGCACTCGAAAACGGAGCTTCGCTAAAAGGTTGGGGGATGGTGGATGAGTAGCCGTCACGCAACGATTGCGGCACCTTGGCGGGCAGCGCTTCTTTCAACCTGAGCCTTACCAGCGCGAGATAAACCAGTTCTGCTCTCGTGGGCGCTGCGCTCACCGGCGCCATTCCAGAGGTACATGGCTGCGTACGCTCGCCAGGGCCGCCAGGCTTCGGAGCGGCGTTCGAGCTCGCCAGCACTCTCCAGATCGAGAGCGCGCAAAAGGCCCAGGTCGCCGGACGGAAATGCATCTGGCTCTCCTAGCGCTCGCATGGCAACGTACTGTGCGGTCCATTGTCCAATGCCTGGGATTTCGCATAGCCGGGTGAGGAAAGCGTCGGATTCGGCAATACCCTCAAAGCTGACGCGCCCATCGCAAACCGCTCGGGCTAGAGTTCTAACGGTTTCGGCGCGCGCGTTGGTCAATCCCACGCTAGTAAGCTTCGCATCGGCAAGGACCTCGGGCGAGGGAAAGAGATGAGTCAGGGTGCCGATTGCAGGGAATGGTCGCCCGAACGCGCTTACAATCCGTCCTGCAAGAGCGGTCGCTCCCTTCACGGTGATTTGCTGGCCAAGAATCGCTCGTGTCGCAAGCTCGAAACCATTCCAGCAACCTGGCACTCGCAGACCCGGAACATTCTCGACTCTTCCCGCCAGCGCGGGGTCAGTTCGTAGCCGGGCCGCAATGGGCTGCCAATCCGCATTCAAGTCAAACATCCGTCGTATCCGCTCGATGATCAGGAAAAGCGCCCGCGAATCGTCAAACTGAATGTGTACTGAGAGTGCCTCACCGTTTTCGTCGAGCGAGACCTCGAAATAACCGTCGCTGCCATGCAAAGAAATCGTCCGGCGGTAACGGCCCAACGTCACTTCCTCCACGCCGGGTGTAGCGCGAGCCGCCAGGAATGCCAGCATGCTTTCCCATTGATACGGAGGGCGGAAGCGAAGCCGAAACAAGTACTGGTTCCCCGGCAATGTTGTCTTCTGGTGCGCGAGGCGGCGAATTTGGGTTGGCGTTCGATGATAGGTCTTGCTGATTGCAGCGTTGAATCGACGGACGCAACCGAATCCCGAAGCCTGGGCCACGTGGCTCATCGCTAAACTGGTTTCGTCGATCAGCTTCTTCGCAAAGTGCAGACGCCGGGTGTGAGCAACGGCGCTGGGAGTTGCTCCCAGATGCTGCAGGAACAAGCGGCGAAGATGGCGCGAGCCAACTCCTAAGCGGTCGGCTAGAACCTCCACTCCGCCGTCCTCCAAACCGCTTTCGCCGATCAATCGCAAGGCGCGCGAAACCGTGTTCGAGGTTCCCAGCCAAGCCGGAGTTCCCGGTGAAGCTTCCGGCCGGCAACGCAGACAAGGGCGATAACCCGCCTCCGCCGCCGCAGCCGCCGTGGCAAAGTAACGGCAATTCTTCTCCTTGGCGGTGGGAGCCGGGCATATCGAACGGCAGTACACGCGGCTGCCCCGCACCCCGATGAAGAACTTGCCGTCGAAGCGGGCATCGCGCGACAGTCGCGCCCGCGAACACACTTGCCAATTCAGATTCATGTCCTTCACGAACCTAGAGTAATCGATACCCGGCCACGGAGCGGACGTTTTCGGACTTCGCTCCACGGTGCCAGAATACGCCAGTTTCACCGGCTTTCATTGATCTGACAGCGACGTCCGCAAACGTCCAATTAGTACGACAGCCACGTCCGCTAGTGTCCAATCTCGTCCTGCCCACTGACCTATCGTGACTTCAACAGAACGCCGCGTATCGGCAGACGCATTTCTCTCTCTCACGTGGAAACGTCGCGGCTACCGACGGGGCGCAACAACATGGGGCGTAACCAGCGCGAGGCCGGCATTCGGTCTCGCCACTTCAGACACAACAGGGAGACACCATGAAATTCAGAATTTTGACATGCCAGACCACGATAGCCGTGTTAATTGCGATGACGCTTTCGCTTCCATTGGCAGCGCAAGACCCAACCGGCCACTCCGAACAGAGTCGTTACCGCGTAGTGAGCCTCGGCATACCTCTCGGCGGATCGGCCGCCGGCGCAGCTGCCATCAACAATCTCGGCTGGGTGGCCGGCGATTCCAACCTGACAGGCGACCTCACCCAGCACGCCGAACTCTGGGTGTACGGCTATCCGATAGACATGGGTACACTCGGCGGTCCCAACAGCGCGGTGCTTTGGCCCGGCCTGAACAATTGGGGCGAGGCCGTGGGCATATCCGACACATCTGCCACCGATCCTCTGGGTGAGAGCTGGAGTTGCGGAGCTTTCTTCCCTGCATCGCACACCGGGCACACTTGCGTCGGTTTCAAGTGGCAATGGGGCGTGGGGATGACCGCGCTGCCTACGTTGGGTGGAAACAACGGTTTCGCCACCAGCGTTAACAGTTCTGGCCAGGTGGTGGGCTGGGCCGAGAACACCGTTCACGATCCAACCTGCGTTGCTCCGCAGGTCCTGCAATTTGAAGCGCTGCTGTGGCAGCACGGCACCGTGACCAACCTTGGCAACCTCGGAGGTTTCGCGTGGAACACCCCCATGGCCCTCAACAATCATGGTCAGATTGTCGGCTTCTCCGACCTGCCCGGTGACCAGCATGGTGCAAATCCAAACTTCCACGCGTTTCTCTGGACGCAAAGCCGTGGCATCCAGGACCTCGGCACGCTTCCGGGAGATGCCATCAGCGAAGCCTTGGGTATCAACGACCAAGGCCAGGTAGTAGGCGTGTCATACGGGGCAGGCTTCACCAACCCTCGAGCCTTCCTCTGGCAAGACGGTGTCATGACGGACCTCAACACCCTAATTCCATCGGGCTCGTCGCTTTATCTTCAGGCCGCTCAGGAGATCAATGACCTTGGAGAAATCGTGGGCCAGGCCAGCGACCAAACTACCGGCAACGCTCCTGCGTTCTTGCTGATCCCGAGATAGATACCACGTCAACCAACCACGAAATGCCACAAAGCGAGGGTAGGAAAAATTCCCTGCCCTCGTATATGTCGGCACAATGAAGAGGCTTGCTAGTTCCTGCGAACGCCGAGAAACCCCTAATCACCGAGGCGTGCGGCAGCGGTCACTGACAAAGCGGCGCCGCGGGCGCTGAATGCGAGTGGAAAAGGATTTCCTGGCCTTTTTCCCCACCCAACTCCGATTGCGCCCACACGGCGAGGAACAAGACATCGACATCCTTCTCTGAGGCGTCCGAGTGCGCCTGTCCCTTAGATCCATTGCGATTCGACTCGATGACAAGGAGGACAACCGATGCACAGCCAAGCGCGATCTCTCACTTCCCTGTTCCGCACAGTTTCTTTCGCGGTAATTGCCGCGCTGGTGATGATGCTGGCGATGGTTCCCGCCTGGGCACAGAATTCGGTTCCACCGACGGCGGTGCAGGCGGCGAGAATGCCGGAGTTCGCGTCTCGGCTCGCCCATCCCGTCAAGCGACCAGGCCCACCCGTGTCTCCAGCGCTGGCACGCGCCAGGATGCATCGCGGGCCGCTCGACAGCAACGACATTTACGACAACGGCCCAACCAACGGCAACACCGATGCCTGGACCATTAATTTCGGATTCATCGTTAGCGACAGCTTCAACGTGACCCAGGGTAACAACACCAACGTCACTGGTATGAGTTTCGCAGCCTGGATGGCTCCGGGGGACATACTGGATTCGGCGGAAGTGTCCATCACCTCGAGCGAAAACGGCGGCACCAGCTACTTCGATCAGATCGTGAACTTCACCCAGAGCGACTGCATCGGCAATGAGTTTGGTTATAACATCTGCACCGAGACGGCCAGCTTCACTGGCCCGACCCTGAATAACGGCACTTACTGGGTGAACCTGCAAAACGCCAGCTCAGCCGCCGGCGACCCAATTTACTGGGACGAGAACAG
>JBEKTC010000218.1:0-8166 GCA_049516475.1 Candidatus Korobacteraceae bacterium
AGGTCAGGACGGCAGCAATTGCGCCCACCGCGATGACGAAGCGGTCCTTTAGCCGAACCCCGCGCACGAGTACGACGGGCGGCAGCACCCAGATTAGCACCCACGTTGTCCAGTAGAACGACTGCGCATATTCAGAGGCGGGCGCAACGCTGCCTGCCCAGTCCCGCCAGCTTGCGGGCAGATTCGATAGCGAAAGCATGAGGTTGAGGGCCAGATAGATGCCGAGCCACAGAAATGCTTCGGCGAGCGAATATTCATCCTCGAGGTAATCGTAGCGGTGGGGGATTCGCAGCACGGCTACACAGAGCAGCCCGACGGCATAAAACACGGCAATCATCGTACGATGCGCCGCGTCGGACGAGGTCAGGTAGCCAGACATCCAGACGGCAAAAATCATTGCGGCTGGAAATGCATACCACAATCCGAAGCGGCGCCAGATCCAGAGCGACAAGACGGCGCCGGCGGCGGGAACCACGGAGCGCGCTGCGTCCGAAGCGCCGCTGAAGAAAGCCATCTGCATTCCCAGGCAAAAAAATCCGACCGCGCCGACGGCGAGCGCTTCCTCGATTCCATGGCGATACAAACGGCCCTGGGAAACGGCAAGCTCAGCGGCAACATAGCTGATAACGGCGAAGAGGAGCAGGAGAACGCCGTCGATTCGGATCGATGTAGGCCGAAGAAAGACGTCTGTGAAGAGCAGTGCTCCGGCACATACGCTGATCAAGGTGAACAGAAGCAGGACCAGCCGCAGGAAGATGTTGGTGGTGCGCAGTTCGGAAACCGTTTCCTGTTCCAGACGCTGGTGCTGCTCCTTGGTTAGGATGCCCTCGCTGGCCCAGTCCGCGATCAGTTTGCGGGCGCGCAGCGTCTCTTCGCTGGATGCGGAGTACAGTCTCACGCCTGCCTCCCGAAGCGGCGCGCGATCAAGACCAGCCCCACAACCATGGCAACACCGGTAAAGACGAAATAGGCCAGGATAGAAGTGAAGTTACGGATATTGCGGACAAGTATCGAGCTGACACCCACATATCCGTAGACGGCGGAATACGCAACGAAGGCAAACTGCCGGCGCTTCAGGCCCCAGGCGAGAGACACACCACAGGCGACAAGCAGAGCGAGAAACCATAGGCCGTATTCTTCACGCTCGAAGACACCCGAGAGCAACGCCCAAAAGCCAACGTTGGCCGCAATATTGAGATACGTGCCGAAGAAATGCGGTTTCACACCGCGATGCTTCAAGAGCGCCCCGCCGCCGCCGATCAGCAGGCAGTAGATCAGCGCATATTGCCGATAAGCCTCGTCCTGATCCGATCGCCAGTGCGAGATGGTGAGCCCGAACCATCCGGCGAGCGAAGACAAAGCCAGCGACAGCACGAAGCGATTGTCAAAACGATAAGCGAGGAAGAAAAAGAAGACGGCGGTCGCCAGAAGGTAGAGGTCCCATTGTCCGGAGAGTAGGTGGAGTTGGTTCTCCAGGTAAGCGAGTTCTATGCACCAGACGAGGCTGCCCAGGTAAAGCACGTAGTCGAAAGCCGCATTGGGTGCAGACGTTTGCGCCAGTGCCCAAGCGGGCGCGCGCGAAAAGCAGTACCAAAAACAGGCGGCGAAAATGGCGGAGAGAATGGCGAGGACGAGAACGTCACCGAGTTGTTCCGAATAGGTGGTGACAGTCCAGCCAAGTCCGGCAACGAATGCCAGTACACCAGCGTAGAAGAGAATGTTCAGCTCAAGGAAAAGCGAAAAAGGTTCTCTACGGGAGAGGCTCGCCAGGTGCCCGTGCTGCTCCGGCGATATCGCGCCTTGCTCCTTCCAGTGCTCTAAGCGGGCGAAGATAGTCATGAAGTCTTCGTTCTGCTGGGACAATCGGTACCGCGGAGTGGGTATATCGAATCAGATGCCGGAACCTTCTTCCGCCCCTTTCGCAGCTACACCGTCTCGGCCAGCGACATCACCAGTTCGCGCTCGCGGGGGCCGTCCAGCTCGATCAGCACGACGCGCTGCCACGTCCCCAGCAGGAGCAGCCCAGCTTCCACGGCCAGGTTCACCGATGTGCCGATCATCGCCGAGAGGATGTGATCGGGCACGTGCTCCGGGTTGTGCTCGTGGCGATAGTCGAGCTTGGGGACCATGATCTCAAAGGCGTCGAGCATATCGAGATCGGTGCCGGGATCGAGGTCGGCGGTGGTGAGCGCCCCGGTGGTGTGCAGAAGGTTCAGGTGGCAGATGCCGGTCTTGTCCGCATAGTGCTTCCACAGGATGGCTTCCAGCCGCTGTGTGATGTCGATGACCTCGCGCTTCTTGTGCGTCTTAATCGCAAGACGATGCATGCCTCACCTATTCTTCCGCCCCAGCAAGTCCAGACCCAGGACTCGCCGGGGACCCCGGCTTCGGTGTGAACAGTTCCAGACGGATACGCCAGGAGACCGACTGTCCGGGCTGGAGCAGCACCATGCCGGTGTTCGCCGCTCCCCAAACCTTGCTGTAAGGATCAGGTAAATTGAACTGCGGCTCAATAGCAACAAAATTCTTCAGTGTCGGAGCGTATACCTGGATAGACTTGATCTGCGGCGAAAGCGTAATCAGCCGCAAGCCATATTTCGCCGCCGGGTCAATGATCTCGGAAACTGTCTGGCCTTGGCTGTTGTATTCCAGAGCGGAGAAGTTGTCATCCAGGTATTGCGTTCCCAGCGCTGCTCCGCCGGGCGCAGAGAAGTCGTAAGCAGTGCCCTGCACCGAGACGCGCTGCCCGGTGGGAAACGTATCGTTGTAGTTGCTCATGACCGCGCGCGTCTCGCTGGGCAAGTGCAATCGCACGTCGGCGCGATCGCCGCCAGGCAGGAGGAAATATGGATGCCAGCCAATGCCCATCGGTAGCAGTCTGGGGCCCACGTTCTTCGCCGTGACTGTCATCTCGAAGGCGTCGTGGCTCAGGGTCGTTTGCACCTCGACATCGGTGTCAGAAATCCAGTGCCCGTCGAAGTTCCCGGCGTGCAATATGGCGTTGACGGCCGAATCCTGAACTCCATTGCGGGTGATCACGTCTTGAAAGCGCGACCGGCGCATCAGGCCGTGAATCGAATGCTTCTCCGCGCCAGGATTGTTGCCGCTCCAGTTTGCCGGCAAAGTGACAGACTTCCCTGCGACGGTCGCTGTGATGGTCTTGGCGTCTGGCAAGAGGTTGCCACGAATGCGATTCGCAAAAGGAAGCAGGATCGCGCCACCGATCTTGAAGATCTCGTTGCCGAATTCGTCGTCGCCCTTGTCGAGCAACTGTTCGGCATCCGCAAGCGAGGGAGAGTTCAGCAGGTCGATCTCGCCCTTGCCGGGAAGATAGGCCCTAATCTGCAGGACGGCCATGCCGCGGCCGGGGAGCACGGTAGCTTCGAGGAACTGTGGCTTGCTGTGATCGACGACTGGCGGCCGCTGAAGCGTGACCACCGGCTCTCCGCCAATCGAAATCGCAGGCGAGGGGTCTTTCGCGGTTTTGCTCTGAGCTGCTGCCGTCAAGCCGATCAGGATGGCAACCTTGAACCATTTGCCATACCATTTGCCAGGATTCATGTCGGCATCCTATTTATCAAGCGGCGACAACTCAAGCGCGACCCGCCCCAAATACCTGGAGTTGTATTGGCGGGACGATCATCTGGACTCAAGCCGCCAAATCAAGCGTTGCGCAGCTGTCGAAGAGAAATGATAGCAATAACTCCCGAATCTGCCCGCCCAGTCTGGAAGGGAACGTCGGCCAGACGGAAGCGACCATGGAACGTGCTGCGCAGCATTTGACGGATGCGCAAGCGTCTGGCAACTGTCGTGGTCCGATGATCTTTCAGGACAACACCTTTGGCTGGGGTCTGTTGAACCTGCTGCAGGCAGTGCAATCGCAGTAGGCTGGACGATACAAGGTCGTGTGCGTGCGCTTTCAGCACTGTTGTGAAAGCGACGTTCTCGCCACGCGCCCTATAAAGAGGTAAGGACTTCGTTGAGCGAAAGTTTCCTGGAGGCCGCCTGTTTCCGTCGTTCCGCGAGCGCCGACTGGATGAAAGTCACTTCGCGGCCCAACATCTCCGTGGCCTCGCGGCACAACTCTGGCCGCTCGCGCATTAACCGCACAAAACCGTCCTGGGCCACGTGCACGGCCTCCGATTCGGTCGCGGCTACGGCTGTCAGGCTATAGGTATGTCCGGTAAATGTTGAAGGCAAGCCGAGCAACGAGCCGGCGGAAAATAGCCGGTCGAGTTTGGGCAAGCCCTTCACACTCATGCAAACCTTGCCGCTCAGCAGCAGAAACACTCCGGTGTTGCTGTCGTCCTCTCGAAACAAGGCCTGGTTGGAAAAAAAATGCTCTTTGCGTCCCAGCCGTTGCAGCTCGCTCTTCAACTCGGAAGAGGCCTTGAGAATATTGCTTTGCGCACCCACATGTGTCATGGAACTGTTATGCCAAAACAGCATCCATCTTTGCTGTGACCGCTATCACACGGAGGTGTGAGACAAAACCGGGCAACGGTAGAGCACCGCTTCAGCCGTGCACTTACAGTGCGGAAGAGGAATCGGCTTTCGTCTCCTGAGGTGAAGAAATCGAATAGGCAGGCGGGGAGTGCTGGCACTTCCCACCTGCCCTGAATCAACACAACCGGAACGTCGTATTGCGATTGACGCTCTGACGCCCCATTAGAAGCCTACCGCTTCGACTTGCCGCCTTTTTTCGTCTTGGGCTTGGCCTTCGACTTGGTCTTGGCTTTTGTCTTCGGCTTCGGCTTCGCCTTCGATTTTGCCTTGGTTTTGGGAGCGGGCTTCGCCTTAGACGCGAGCTTGGCTTTGGCCTTCGGCTTTGCTTTCGCCTTCGGCTTTGCCTTTGTTTTTCCCGCAGCTTTAGCTTTACCTCCGGGTTTCGCTGATCCGAAGCCCGAGCCTACATGAATGGTATGTACCGCAGCTGCTGGCCCGACCGTCGAGCAGGGCGTTCCTGGATCGGAGGTGTTATACGGAATCTCGGCATCCGCGGTATCGGCAGTGTATGGCCCATACGTTAAGCCGCCTGTCCATTCGAAGGTTTCGTCCTCCAGGTCGGGAAAACTGCCCGCCGGGTCCGCGGTTCCAAAGCAAACGGTGCAATCGGATGAAACATCAAAAGTGATTGTGCCAGGGGAGACTGTCTTCCCCACAGCAGGCGGAATGTCAATGATGGTGTTGGTTGGCATATACAAATCTCCTCGTCTTGCGCATCAGTGGCGCGATTTATCTACTACTGCTGGTGAACTTGGGATCGGATATGAGTGCCGTCAATTCTGGATCGCCTCTCAACTGATCGAGCGCGAAGCCTTTCTGTACTGCCTTTTGCATCTCAGATATCGCCTGACTGCGTTTGCCTAAGAGTTCATCCGCCTTGCCGACGTCAGCCAGAACGCTGGGGTCGTCCGGAGCCAGAGCCAGGGCTGTCTGAATCCGCGATTCGGCCTCCGAAGTTAGACCATAGCGCGCGTTCAGCACGGCCAGCTCGGCTTGCGCCTCGGCATCCTGAGGTTTCATCTTGACCTCTTGTTCAAGCAGAGTCAACATTCGCCGGCGTGCGGCTTCCGCCTTGTCTTTGTTGTTCAACCACTGGTACGCAAGTACAAGATTATTCCACACCGTGTAGTCGTGGTCATTGAACTTGAGGGCATTCTCGGTCGACGAAACTGATTCACCGTAACGCTGCTCTGTAAGGTAAAGAGCGCCAAGATTAGCATAAGCTTGGTAACTAGGGCTAAGCTCAACCGATTTCTTGAGTGCGCGCTCAGCATCACCTTGCAGTTTGGGATCACCCGAATCGAGATACGTGGCCCCCAGATTTAAGTACACCTGGGCATTGTCTGGGGTGAGCTGAAGGGCGTGCTGATACTGCTGTATGGCCTGCTGAAACTTTCCCTGGCGATCATAAAAATTACCTAACTCATCGTAGGCGTCCCATGAATCCGGACGTAAGGCCGCGGCTTTCTGCAGAGCAGCTTCCGCATCTGCGGTACGTCCGGAGTGCTCATAGGCATTGGCAAGACCACTGAGCGCGGCGGCGTCGTGGGGATCGATGTCCAGGGCCTGCTGAAATTCCTGCAGAGCGAGATCGTGATGACCCAACAAATCGTGGATGCGCCCCAGCGTAACGTGCACCGCGGGAATGCGGTTGTCGAGCTCAGCCGCTTTCTTGCAGTTTGCCTGCGCTTCAGCCAGCCAGTTGGGATTGTGGTCGAGCCGGTTCTTCAGCCGGTACGCTTCTCCCAGTTGCGCATATCCCAAGGCGAAGCGCGGATCGGTCTGCACCGAGTTCTGCAAAGCCTGGATGGCAAGGTCGAGATTGCCGGGCTTGTCATAGCGTTGCATGTAGCCGAGAGCTTTTAAGTAGTCCTCGTAGGCAGCAGGATTGACCGAGCCGCCCGTCCCGCGGATCATGTCGGCGGTGACGGTTATGTTCATCAGCCGGGCGAGCTTGGCAACTGCTTCGTCCTGTAGCGTCGCCAGATCTCCGGCCTGGTCTTCCACATCAACCGAACCGATTTGCCGCAGGTTCTTGGTATCGATCAGGTCCATGTTGAGACGAACATCCGAGCCCTCCCGCGTTATCGTCCCCTTAACAACCAACGTCGCGCCCAGTTCGCGCAACGCAGCGCTGGGATCTGTCACCTTGAGCCGTCGCACTTCGCTGCTCGGAATCACCCACAAGGACTGCTTGCCCAGCTCCAGGTTCGATAACTTCCCGGAAAGCGAGTCCACGACCCCTTCCACCAGTGCCTCGTTTTCTGGATTGTTGCCAATGTTGTCGAAGGGCAGCACTGCGATGTGCTTCTGGCCTCTCGTAAACCAAGCGATTTGCAGACGCTCGCTAACCGGCGGCAGCCAGAGAGCGACGGAAAGCAGCAGGAGAATTGCGGCGGCGATCGCAATCGAGCGACCCCAAACGTGGGCGGGCTTCGTCGGCAACGTCCACGCGGAACGTGATGCCTCGTGGCGCGATTCGCGGAGGGCCTTAAGTTGGTCACTTCGTCGCCGGCCGCTGGACGACGGCGTCATGCCGGCGCGGGCGAGCGCAGTCTTCGCTTCCTCCAAATCCCGTAACAGCTCGGAGCAGGATTGGTACCGCTTGAGTGGATCTTTGGATAGGCAGCGATACACGACGCTTTGGACTTCCAGCGGAACCCCATCGAGCGGCGGCGGCGCCTCGTTGACGATGGCCATAAAGGTCGCCGCCATGTTCTCCCGCTGAAATGGGTTGCCACCAATCAGCGCCTCCATCAGGGTGACGCCGAGCGCCCAGATATCGCTTCGCTGGTCAGCGGTCGAACCCGTGGCCTGTTCGGGCGATATGTAGCTCAAAGTACCTACCGCACCGTGCGTCAGCGTTTGTGTTGCCTCGTTGATGTGGGCCAGCCCGAAGTCAACGATCTTCGCGTCGCCGTGAGCGGTAAGCATCACATTGGAAGGCTTTATATCGCGATGAACAATGTTGCGGGAATGCGCTTCCTCCAGACCCTTCGCAATCTGGATTGCAATCTCGACGACTTCAGCCACCGATAGCGGATGCGATCCCGTGCTTATCCGCTCGGCCAGCGATTGGCCTTCGTAGAAGGCCATAACAATAAAGGTGCGGGCGTCGGAGGTTTCCTCGATTCCGTGAATGACGCCGACATTAGGGTGGTCCAGCGATGAGGCAATTCGTGCCTCCTTCAGGAACCGCTCTTTATCGAGTTCGCTGGCATTCAGTCCGGGAGGAAGGAACTTCAGAGCAACCGTGCGTTCCAGCTTGCGATCGCGGGCCTTGTACACCACGCCCATGCCGCCCGCACCGATCCGACCGAGGATCTCGTAGTTCGTTCCTACAAGATCGCCGACCGACAGTGCGCTGTTGGATGGGGCCATTGCATCATCCTGCGTTAGCACTCGGCCACTGATTTCGGAGGATCAACCGAGTGGCGCCAAATTTGGATTTGATGATAAGGCCTGGGACTCTCGCGAGCAAGGAATCCTGCACCGTCGCCGTGAGGCGATCGCCCAGCATTCACTCAGACCGCCGCCTGCTCCTAAAGCACTTCAGGAGGGCGTCCCGGCCGATCTCCGGCTGCCATTTCGCTCTTGGCTTGTTCGATCGCTTGGCGGGGATCGCGTCCCGTGACCGCCTTGTACCACGCAGGATGATGC
>JBEKTC010000219.1:0-18960 GCA_049516475.1 Candidatus Korobacteraceae bacterium
CGCTGGTCGTGATCCTGAAAACCATCGCGCTCAAGACGGGCGATGAGCGCTACGACCAAGCCGCCCGATTCTGGGCCAAGATCTTCGGCATCAACTTCGTCATCGGCGTGGTGACTGGAATTCCGATGGAGTTTCAGTTCGGTACCAACTGGTCGCACTTCTCGCGATTCGCCGGCGGCGTCATCGGACAGACCCTGGCCATGGAAGGCTGCTTCGCTTTCTTCCTGGAATCGACCTTCCTCGGGCTTTTCCTATATGGCGAGAAGCGCCTGAGCAAAGGCCTGCACTGGTTTTCGGCGCTGATGGTCTTCTTGGGCTCGTGGATGTCGGGCTACTTCATCGTGGCCACCGACGCCTGGATGCAGCATCCGGTTGGTTACGCGCGCGTCGCTGACGGCTCAGTGCAACTCACCAGCTTCTGGAAGCTGGTGCTGAATCCCTGGGCGTGGTGGCAGTACGCGCACAACATGAGCGGCGCGGTCATTACGGGAGCGTTCGTGATGGCCGCTGTCGGCGCGTTTTATCTACTCAGCGAGAAGCACATCGAGCAGGGGCACATCTTCGTGCGCGTGGGCGTGATTGCTGCGCTGTTCGTAAGCCTCGTCCAAATCGTGCCGACGGGCGATGCGCAGGGCCGTATGCTGGCGCGCAATCAGCCGGTGACGCTGGCGGCCATGGAAGCTCTCTGGGATACGCAACCCGGAGCTCCGCTGGTCATTCTGGGCCAGCCCGATATTGCGGCGCAACGGATCGACAACCCCATCGTCATTCCCAAGATGTTGAGCTTCCTGACATGGCAAAGTTGGGGCGCCGAAGTCAAAGGCCTCAACTCAGTGCCAAAGCAAGACTGGCCGGAGAACATTCCGCTGCTCTATTACACCTACCACATCATGGTAGGACTGGGGACGATCTTCATTGCCGTGAGCGTGGTAGCGACATTTCTCCTATGGCGCAAGAAGCTCTATCAGGCGCGCTGGATGTTGTGGATTCTGCTGTTGAGCTTTCCGTTCCCCTACATCGCCAACACCGCGGGATGGATGACCGCCGAGTTCGGCCGCCAACCATGGCTGATCTACGGAGTGCTGCGCACGGTGGACGGCTACTCCAAGATGGTCTCCGCCGGCAACGCGTGGTTCAGCTTCCTGGGATTCCTGGGGATGTACACCCTACTTTCCATCCTCTTCCTTTTCCTGGTGCGGCGCGAGATCGAGCACGGTCCAGAGCCGGTTGTGCCGCCGCAGTTGCGTGAACAAATCGATGCGGCGCGTTTGAATCCCCTGGAGGTGCGATAGCCATGTCAACCATCTGGTTCATGATCGTAGCGGTAATGGTCGCCATTTACGTTGTGCTCGACGGCTTCGATCTGGGCGCGGGCGCGGTCCATCTCTTCATCGCCAAGGATGACGCAGAGCGGCGCACCGTGATTCGCGCTATCGGTCCCGTGTGGGACGGTAATGAAGTGTGGCTGCTGGCCGCGGGCGGCACGCTGTACTTCGCCTTTCCGCAGCTTTACGCCTCCGGCTTCAGCGGCTTCTATCTGCCGCTGATGATGGTGCTGTGGCTGCTGATGCTGCGCGCCATCGGCATCGAGTTTCGCACCCACATTCAGGAGCGACTGTGGCAAGGCTTCTTCGACACCATCTTTGGAGTGTCGAGCATCCTGCTGGCGATCTTCTTCGGCGCTGCGCTGGGCAATGTGGTGCGCGGCGTCCCGCTGAACGCCGAAGGCTACTTCTTCGAGCCCCTATGGACCAACTGGCGCGTGGGCGCGCAGAACGGCATCCTCGATTGGTACACCGTCATGTGCGGCGTCATCGCGCTGGTCACCCTAGTGGTGCATGGATCGCTATACTTGGCAACCAAGACCGAGGGCACGTTGAATTATCGCGCGCGCAAAGTGGCGTCGTGGTTCTGGCCAGTTCAGGTGCTGCTGACGATCTTCAGCTTGATCGCGACGGTGTATGCCGTGCCGCACATTCTGGAGAACTACACGCGCTGGCCGATCGGATTTCTTGTGCCGGCGCTGGTCATCGGCAGCCTGGTGTACATGTATTTCGCGCACTCCAGACGGCGAGAGAAGGGCGCGTTCCTGGCATCTTGCGTTTACATCATTGCCATGTTGGTGGGAGCGGTCTTCGCGCTCTATCCTAACGTGCTGCCCGCAAGCACCGGCGCGCAGTACAACCTGACCATCTATAACAGCGCCGCCGGCGCACATGGGTTGAGCGTCGGCTTCGTGTGGTGGAGTATCGGGATGGTCCTCGCGGCGGGGTATTTCATCTTCGTCTATAGGATGTTCCGCGGGAAGGTAAGGCTGGAGGAAGGCAGCGAGCACGGGTACTGAGGCGGGGAAGGGAAGTGCAGCCGGCGGTCGCGTCGAAATAAGTCGACGATAACGGACCTTCGTCTTCGCTCTACATGCCTACATTTCCACTTCCTGCAACACCGGCTTGGGCGGGGGAATGGTGTGCAACGCCTCAACCATGGCATCGGCGAATTCGGTGGTTCCGGCTGTGCCGCCGACGTCGCGCGTGACGTGCCTCCTCTCGCCGTATACCTTCTCCAGTGCCAGGCGAATGTGGTTAGCGGCATTCTCTTCGCCTAAGTGACGCAGCATCAAAATCCCCGAGCGCAACACAGCCGTCGGGTTGGCAATATCTTTTCCCGCAATGTCTGGTGCTGATCCATGGACCGCTTCGAAGATGGCGCATTCGTGTCCGAAGTTTGCTCCAGGGACCAACCCGAGTCCGCCAACGAAAGCTGCGCACAGGTCAGAGATGATGTCGCCGTAGAGGTTCTCCAGCAGCAGCGTGTCGTACTGATAGGGATTCATCACGAGTTGCATGCAGGTGTTGTCGACAATGTGCTCGCCGTAGGTGATCTCAGGATAGCCTTTGGAAACGTCGCGCGAGCAGCGGATAAACAGCCCATCCGACAACTTCATGATGTTGGCTTTGTGAATGGCGTGGATCTTTTTGCGACCGGCTCTGCGGGCGTACTCGAAGGCGAACTTGGCGATGCGCGTGGAAGCTTTCTCGGTGATGATCTTCAGGCTTTCGACCACTCCGGGCACAACTTCGTGCTCGATTCCGGAGTACAGGCCTTCGGTATTCTCGCGAACGACGACTAGATCGACACCGGGGTAACGCGTAGGGACTGCGGGCAGATTGCGGATCGGACGAAAGTTGGCAAACAGCTCGAACTGCCTGCGCAGAGCGACGTTGATGCTGGAAAAGCCCCCGCCGATGGGCGTAGTCACCGGCCCTTTCAACCCGATGTGCGTACGCTCGATGGACTCGGTCAGCTCTTTGGGGATGTACTCGTGATACTTCTCAAAGGCTTCAGCGCCGGCCGCGAAGCTCTCCCACTTGAACTTGACGCCGGTAGCTTCCAGGATGCGAACGCTGGCGTTGACGACCTCAGGGCCGATACCATCGCCGGGAATTAGGGTGACTTTATGCGAAGATGACATGGCCTTAGGTTCTCTATTCCTGCTAGAACTCAGTTGAAAAAACGCAAACCCAGCACATCCGAATCGGAAGGCATACCTCAATTGCGGACGCGCCGATCACAATTCCTCTTTACCGCTTATCCATCGGCACATAGTGATTGGGATAGGCCGGGCCGTGATAGTCGGCACGCGGTCGGATCAGCCGGTTGTCGTTGAGCTGCTCGATCACATGCGCGGTCCAACCTGACACGCGCGACACCGCGAATACTGGCGTGAACAAGTCGATGTCGATGCCCAGTGTGTGATACGTGGAGGCAGAATAAAAATCGACGTTGGCGTTGAGCTTGCGATCGGCAACGATGAACTCTTCGATCTTGCGCGAGATCTCGAACCACTTGGCGTCGCCGCTGGATTTGCCTAAGTCCTCGGACATCTTGCGCAGGTGCGTGGCGCGCGGATCTTCAGTGTGATACACGCGGTGCCCGAAGCCGGGGACCTTTTTCTTCTGCGCCAGCATGCCTTTGATGTAGTCCACCGGGTCGGCGCCCGAGGCATCGATGGCCTCCAGGATGCGAAAGACGGCTTCGTTGGCGCCGCCGTGCAGCGGCCCTTTGAGTGCGCCGATCGCCGCGGTGACGGCCGAGTGCATATCGCTGAGCGTCGCCGCTACCACGCGCGCCGCAAACGTCGAGGCGTTCAGCTCGTGGTCGGCGTGGAGGATCAGCGCGACGTCAAGGGCATGTTCCGCAATGTCGCTGGGAAGCTCGCCGTTCAGCATGTACAGGAAATTGCCGGCGTGCGACAGCGAGCGGTCCGGCTCAACCAGCGGCTTGCCCTTGCGGATGCGATCATAGGCGGCGACAACATAGGCCAGCTGCGCGGTAATGCGAATCGCTTTGCGCACGTTGGCTTCGTGGTCGTTCACCTTCTCTTCCGGGTCGTAGTACGACAGGGCCGAGACGATGGTCCGCAACACATCCATGGGCAGCGCGTGCTTGGGTGCTTGCCGCAACAGGCTGATGATGGAGGCGTCCAGCTTGCGTTCACGCGCCAGATTCAGCTTCAGCTCATTGAGCTCGGCGCGGTTGGGCAGGCGCCCGAACCACAGCAGATAGCAAACCTCCTCGAAGGTGGAATGGTCGGCCAGTTCGTGGATGTCGATGCCGCGATAGGCGAGCACACCCAGGTCGCCATCGATGTAGCAGATGCCGGAATTTGCAGCGGTAATGCCTTCTAGTCCCTTCGGGCCTTGCACCGTGGTCGACATGAATACCTCTCGCGGTCCCCGACCGCCGTGGATATGGTCGCACTCCGTGCGCGACCGTCACTTTGAACTGTAACTTACTTTTATACTCCGCGGGTTTCGCATCGTCTATCGCAGGGCGGAGAACACTGGCCGCACCGCTCGCCCGTAAGTGGCGCGCTGAGTCGCGACTTGCTTTTCCGTCCCGCCCAAACATGCATCCGTAGGACAGCTCCTACCATTCGTCACTCGCCTGCTCACCACCGCGCCTGTGCTACAGTCCAAGCTCTCCGAAGAATCCGTGGGGCGAGCCGCGATTTCTGCGGGCGGATTCGCCGCCGGAATTTACTCCATATAAAGAGAGGTAAGTTCGATGAGCAAGCTTCGCTTCCTGCTGTTGCTTCCATGTGTGTTGTGGCTGGCTGCCATCGGCAGCGCGCAGTCGACGCAGTTGGATCTTCCATTGCAAAGCCAGGCCGCGCGGGTGACGCAAACCATCGGTATTACCGACATCACCGTGAATTATCATCGCCCGCTGGTGAATGGACGCAAGATCTGGGGCGACCTGGTGCCCTATGGACAGGTCTGGCGAGCCGGCGCCAATCTCAACACCACCATCACGTTTGCCAACGACGTCACGGTTGAAGGCCAGCCGCTGGCGGCCGGGACCTATGGGCTGCACATGATCCCCAATCAGGACCAGTGGACGATCATCTTTTCCAGGATGCATACGGCATGGGGCAGCTTCAGTTACAAGGAATCCGAAGACGCACTGCGCATCAACGTGAAGCCGCAGACGGCGGAGTTCCACAACGCCCTGGCCTATGACTTCGACCAGCTTCAGCCTTACTCCGCCGTAGTGGTGATGAGTTGGGACAAGGTCGCGGTGCCGTTCAAAGTTTCGGTCAACGTCAACAAGATTGTGGATGCGAGCCTGAACAACCAGCTCCGCGGGCTGTCGCAATACACCTGGGACGGTTGGGACGATGCCGCCACCTACATGGTCGACAACAAGATGGACCTGAACGAGGCGCTGAAGTACGAAGACAATTCCATCGGCAACGAAGACCGGTTCGAAAACGAGATGACGAAGTCGCGAATTCTGGCAGCCCTGGGCCAGAAGACCGAGGCGGAGCAGGCGAAACAGAAGGCGCTGTCCCTGGGCAACGCGCAGCAGCTCTACGGCTATGGCCGTCAGTTGCAGCGCGAGGGAAAGCAGCAGGAAGCTTTTGCGGTCTTCAAATCGGCGGCTGACAAATATCCAGATAATTGGCTTTCGCACGCCGGGCTGGCGCGCATCGCCTGCGGCGCGCGCAATTATCCAGACGCGACCAAGCAGATGCAGTTGGCGCTGGCCAGCGCTCCCGATAATGCCAAGTCTGGAGTTGAGAGCCTGGTGAAGCGGCTGCAAGCACAGCAGGACATCAACAAGTAGATCCTCGCGGTCGCGTGTGTGCCCCGTTCTGTCATCCTGAGCGGAGTCGAGAGCCTGCCCTGAGCTTGCCGAAGGGGACTTGCTTTTCTCCACTCCCAAGCCAGGGCGGGGCATCCCGCGTCCATGTTCCCCTGAAAGCCAGCTCTCGCTGGCTGTATCATAGCCATCGTTCTGCAAATCAATAGAGGATGCCACATTGGTCCGAACGAAGAGGTTATGAACCCAGGAAAATGGTTTTACTTGATCGCGATACTCGCGACTGCATTTTATGGACTGCCCGCAGTAGCCCAGACTCCCACGTCGCAAAACCTGGCCGGCGACTGGCGCGGGACTTTGGGCGCCGGGGCAACATCGTTGCCGCTGGTGCTTCATCTCACCACCGCGCCCGATGGAAAGCTGAGCGCCACACTGGATAGCCCATCGCAAGGCGGCTACGGAATCCCGGGAAGCAATGTGCAGATCAGCGGATCGAACTTCAGCTTTGAAGTGCCTTCGGTCCACGGCTCTTACACCGGAACCGTGAGCGCCGACGGCAAAACGATTTCGGGCACATGGACACAGGGCAAGTCGCTGCCGCTGGTGTTGAAGCAGACCGCGACCGCAGCCGAGCTGGCGCAGGTGAAGCCGTCTCCCATCGACGGTGACTGGATGGGCGTGCTGAGCACCGGCGACGCTTCCCTCAGGCTCGTATTTCATTTTCACGCAGCGCCCGGAGACAAGATCGACGGCGCTGTAGATTCGCTTGATCAGGGAGCCATGGGGCTTCCGTTCAGCGTGGTAAAACTCGAGGGACGGAGCCTGTCACTCGGCGTTCCCAACGTCGGTGCGATTTATAAAGCAACCCTGAGCGCGGACGGCAACAAGCTCTCCGGAACGTGGGTCCAGCGCAGGGTATTCTCTCTTGATCTGACGCGCCAGACCACGCCGGCGCCTGCCACTGGACCTCAGCCGGCCGCGTCTCCGGTCGCTCTGAAAGACCTGAAGCCGGTGCTGGACAAAGAGTTTGCATCGGTCATCGCAGCCTGGCCTGATGCGGGCGTGGTGGTGGGCGTGCTCGATCACGGCGAGCGCAAGGTCTTTGCCTTCGGGACCGCGCGAGCCGATTCCATCTTCGAGATCGGATCGGTAACCAAGACCTTCACCGGACTCGCTTTGGCGCAGATGGTACAGCAGCACTCCGTTGCTCTCGACCAACCTGTGCGCGAACTGTTGCCTGCCGGAACCGTGGCAAAGCCGCCGGTCGGGCCGGAGATCACGCTGCTCGATTTGGCCACGCAGCACTCCGGTCTGCCGCGCCTGCCGGACAACATGCACCCGGAAAACCAGGCAGATCCTTACGCCAATTACACGGCCAAAGATTTGTATGACTTTCTGGCCAAGCAAGGCGTGGGACATCCCGAGAAGACAGAATTTCTTTACAGCAATCTGGGATTCGGATTGTTGGGACAGGCGCTGGCGGTAAAAGCGAACGAGTCCTACGAGGCGCTCATTCGCCGGCAAATCACCGGGCCGCTGGGCATGAAGGACACGACGATAGCCTTGTCGCCCTCGCAACAGGCACGGCTCATCCAGGGCTACACTGGCGCCCACGGCAAGGCGCACGTATGGACCTTCGACGCTATGGCCGGTGCCGGCGCTCTGCATTCCACAGTCGATGACTTGCTGACCTACACCGAAGCATATCTGCATCCCGAGAAGCTGCCGGCAGCGTCTGCCGGACCTGCGTCGACGTTGGCAGCGGCATTGCGCCTGGCCCAGCAGCCGCAGGCCGACGGACCCGGAAGCATGAAGATCGCGCTTGCCTGGCTCTTTCGTCCGGAGACCGATGTTTATTGGCATGATGGCGGAACTGCTGGATACTCGGCGCTGGTGACGTTTGAGCCGAAACGCGATCGCGCGATTGTCGTGCTCTATGACTGTCTGGATATGACCCCGGGTAGGCCGATACCCGCCGACGGCGTTGCCGCCAATGTGACTGCGCTGTTGGACGGCAAGCCCGTCCCGCCGATTGGGAATTAGTGGGTCGTCGATCATGTTGGGATTACTTGCGCTATGGCCTGATAGCAACAGCTATCTATCTGTTGGCGTTCAGCCGAACGACATTGAACGTAACCATCGTTGCCGAAGCTACAACGGCAGATGCATCTTTTCCAGGAGATTGACGTATCGCGGGCTTTGCCGGAGGTCTTTGAATGAGGAATCGATCTTGAGGTCGACTAGGCCCGAGTCGTGTTGCTCATAGGCGCGTTCAAGCCAATCCAAAGCCTTGTCGGCGTCTCCACGATACGCATATACCTCGGCTACCTGATAGGCCGCCACGTCTGAAGAGCTGGCGATCAACTGCTTCAAAGCGGCATCTGAAGCCCGGCTTTGGCCAAGCGCGTGATATACCTCCGCTTCCCCCAGCAGCCGCTCCGGCTGTGATGGTTCCTTCTTCACTGCAGCCAAGGCTTCTTGTAGCTGGCCTTGCGCCAACGAAATTTGCCCTAGCGCGGTTTGAACGGACGCCTCTTGCGGATTAAGCTCAATGACCTTTTGCAGCGCAAGGGTAGCTTCCTGATTTCTTCCGGCAGAGGAAAGCATGTCGGCCAAGCCTAAATAATTGCCGCTTTGAAGCGGATCCTGTGCAATCGCCCTCTTCTGTAACGCGATAGCCTCATCCAGATGACCCGCCATTCCCTGGAGGAATGCGGCACTCGCCAAAACATCCACGCTTCCCGGTTCGAGCGCCGCCGCCTTATCCAAAGAGGCCTGTGCACTTCTCCAATCAAGGTCATAATTCGCCTGAACGGCCATCAACGAGAGATATGCTGCAGCCGAATTGGGATCCAGAGCGACGGCTTGCTCAGCGTCGGCGCGCGCACGTCGGGCGCTTTCGTCCGTGTTGAGGAAACCTTCTGCGCCAGCCAAAGTAAAAATGATGGAGCGCAAAGACCAGGCGGGCGAGTATTTCGCATCCAGTTTGATCGCTTGGTTAGCGTAGGCCAAGGCCTTGTCCGAGTCGGATTTTTCTGAACCGCGGTCAGAAAAATACTTCGCTTGCACGTAAGCCTGATAGGCTTCGGGATTGGTGGTTTGCGAACGTGGAACGGTTGGATTTGCACTCGTCCGCAACAATTTGATCTGCAACGCCCCGGTCACGGCGCGCGCGATTTCATCCTGCACGGCGAAGATGTCTTTCATTTCCGAGTTGTATTCCTGGGACCAGATCTGAAAGCCATCCTCTGCCTTGGTTAGCTCGGCCGTTATGCGAACATGATCCCCTTCGCGCCGCACACTGCCCTCTAGAACGTTAGCGACGTTCAGCTTCTGCCCGACTGTGCGCAAGTCTTCGCTTCGGCCCTTGAACTGAAAGGCCGAGGAACGTCCGGCTACCTTCATGCCAGGTATTCTGGCGAGCTCATTTGTCAACTCCTCGGCCAGACCGTCGGAAAAATACTCCTGATCCTTGCCCGAACTCATGTCGACAAATGGCAAGACCGCGATGGAGGCGACGTTTGTCTCCGAGGTCCTGGCGCGACTTCGCGTCCGCCAGAAGTACATTCCGGTTACCGCCAACAGCGCCAGAAGTATGGCGACAACCGTTAGTACGGGAGAGGAATTACTCCGGACGCTTGGCGACCCTGAGCTGCGGCCGACGTCGGCGCTTCGAATTTCAGATCCGCGCTGCAGCCTTTGCAAATCTGTCCTTACTTCGGAGGCATGCTGATAGCGGAGCCCGGGATCTTTCTCTAGAGCCTTTTGAATGATGTCATCCAATTTCGTTGGTATTTCTGGATTCAATCGGAGCCCGGGTGCAGGATCACGATTGAGGATCGCATCGAAGATGGCAGCCGGCGTCTCACCGCGAAACGGCATGGTCCCGGTCGCCATCTCGTAGAGCACCGCACCGAAGGAGAAGATGTCGGTCCGTGCGTCCAGCCCTTTGCCCCTGGCTTGCTCCGGCGACATATACTGCAATGTGCCGATCGGAACTCCGGCCACGGTCAAGGAAGAAGGCAACGTTAAGTTTTCCCCTGCATCGGCGTTGGCGGCCGCTTTCTGTACGACTTGTGCGAGTCCGAAGTCCAGAATCTTGGCGTGTCCGCGAGTAACGAATATGTTGGCCGGCTTGAGATCGCGATGGACGATGCCTTTGGAATGGGCAGCATCAAGGCCGTCGGCAACTTCGATGGCGAGCGGCAACAGCACCGCGACGTCCAGGGGGCGACCCTCAATGGCGTCCTGCATCGTCTCGCCCTCCAGAAACTCCATGGCGATAAAGGTTCTGCCGCCCTCCTTGCCGATTTCGTAGATCGTGCAGATGTTGGGGTGGTTCAGCGCCGAGGCAGCCTGCGCTTCGCGTTCAAAGCGCGCCAGCGCATGCGCATTGTCGGCCAATTCCTCCGGCAGGAACTTTAGCGCGACGAAGCGATGCAAGGTGAGATCTTCCGCTTTGTAGACGACCCCCATCCCGCCATGGCCCAGCTTTGCCGCAATGCGGTAATGCGAGATGGTTTGACCGATCATTGGCGCGAATCTTACGTTGGGTAGGCGGGCAAGTCAATGAAGCCGAGTATGTTGGTGGGTTTGAAGCCGATGGCTGGCGTAACATCGCCATAGCACAAGCAATGCCTGCAGGTGGTTTTTCCCAAGACGGGAACTGCGCTGCAAGTTTTGTCTTTTTTCGTTGCTTCTGGTTTCATGGAAATTTATGCTGATTGGTTAGGGTAGGATCGGCCTTCACCCCGGCGCTCCTGCCCTATTTCTGTCTGGGGGTAGGGAAACAGTTGTCGGAAACCAGCTTTCAGCTATCAGCTGTCGGCTATCAGCTAGAAAACCGGAGTTCCCCCGTCCTCGCATTTTCCCTCCCTAAGTCCTTGCGGCTCAAATTTTTACCTGTAAGTCCTAGGGGCTCAGATTTTTATGGGGAGTTTTGTGTGGAATCAGTGAGTTACGGGCGAAAAAAGGGAGGGGGTAGTGCGGTGGATCGTGGGAAGTCGTTGAACCGCGCGGACGGCGGGCAGTGGCCGGACAGATCCTTCCTTGAGCGGGAACAGCAGGTCCCTCCGCTCGGGCTGACGCCCTCGGTCGGGATGACACCCTCGGTCGGGATGACACCCTCGGTCGGGATGACGCCCTCGGTCGGGATGACGCCCTCGGTCGGGATGACACATCATTCGCCAGTTGTCAGTTGTCAGTTGCCGGTTGCCGGTTGCCAGTTACGGTCAGTTACCAGTTGTCAGTTGCCGGTTGTCAGTTGCTAGTTGTCGGTTGTCGGAAAGGATCGATGCTAGTTCCGCATTTGCCAAATACTAAGGAACCTCTGATTAAGTCCTACTCGAAGTCCCCGCGGCTAAAGCCGTCTTCATTTTATGCCACTTTACGGATGGCCTGAAGGCCATCCCTTCCACCAGACAACCTTAATCAGAGGCTCACTAAACCCTGATGAACAGTAGCTTTACAGTGGCTCTGCCGCCCGATTCTGACGCGAATGACGCTAGGTCAAGGTACGCATCCATCTCCTTCTCCTTTTGCAAATTCTGACAACAACCATTAGATTTAGACAGTGCCCTTCGCGGCACGCAGTTCTCCGCGTGAGGTCCACACGATGCTTTCTTCTGCTTCTTATCTGCCGCGACTATGGATGGGAAGTCAGATCTCCACCAAGCTCCTGCCTTCAGCGATCAGGCCCTTAACCGCGCACCTGAAGTTTACCGAGAATTGCCAGGCCCGCTGCATCAGTTGCGACTACTGGAAATCGCACTGCTGAACGAGATTGATGCGCTCGGTATCCACGCACTCCGTTTGACCGGCGGAGAGCCGCTGCTGCGGAAAGATCTGTTTGAAATCTTGAGCAAAGCCAATACCTCAAATTTCAAGCGGATCATCATGCAGACCAATGGACTGCTCTTGAAGAAGCTCCACAAGCAGATTAACGATTCTCCGATCACGCAGGTCGCAGTATCTATCGACGGTCTGAAGGAGAGCAATGACGTGATCCGCGGGATTCGCGGCTATTTCGATCTCGGCATTGAAGGCATGAAGCTGCTCCGCAATAAAGAGCTTGTCCTCTCGGTCACGCTGAATCGCATGTCTGTTACCGAGCTCAGGCAACTTGCGATAGCGGCCCAGGAAGTGGGAGCGAAAATCGAATACAACATTCTGTCCCGCAGCTTATCTTTCTTTGCCAATGCCGATCTGGACGCGATGTGGCCGGAGCGCCAGGATATCGGGGAGATCGAGACCTTCCTGCGCGACACCCTGAAGCGTCCAAAGTACGAAGTGGACTACGTCACCCGCTACTACAACCATGAGGCCATGGCTGAGCCCCCCTGCGTTCTCGGCTTTCTGCAAGTCTTTGTGCTGTCAAATGGGGATGTCCTCACCGGCTGCTACCCGCTTAAGCCGGTGGGAAATATCCTGCAAAACGGCCTTGCGGAAATTCTCGGGTCGGAGGCTTACCATCAGCAGGCTGTAGCCATGATCCGCAGAGAATGTCCAGGTTGTACTTGCGGTGTTGAGAGTTCGCTCGCCATGAAACATTCAGCTTCGGGCGCATTCTTTGAACTTAGTCGTCTGCTGCAAAAACCCAAACACATCGACCAGGCTGCCGTTACGGCTACACCTCAGCCCACCATCGCGCCCCGGGCGTAGTAGGTAGTGGGTCTGTTTGAAATTTAGAGTTTACGGTAAATTTGGCCCCTCGGCCCGATGTCTGCAACAAAGAGAGTTTGATCGTCACATTCGAATAGCACGCGATACGCGCCCACTCGCGTACATCTCTTTGTCGTTGTCGTTAAGGGCTTTGATAGGCGAGAGTCGAGAGGGGACTTGGCGATAGCCTCTAACTTTTCCTTGATGCGGTCCTTAGTGGGGCGGTCCAAGTTGCTTAGATACTTAAACGCTGTTGCCGCGAGTTGGACCTTGAGCGCCAATTGAGGCTAGACCTGCGAAAGGTCATACACCTCGCCCTTAGCCCTCTGCTCATTAGCCTTGGCAAACAGTTCATCGACGTGATCTGCGTGCAGGTACAGGTCGCACCACTCAGCCAATTCAAAAAACTGGTCAGCATTGGCTCGCAAGGCTGTGACGGGTCCGGCTATGAGCGAGTTGTTTAGCAGCCTTCTCCGACGCGCTTCTTCGTAGATGGCATTGTACAAAGCCCCAAGCTCCGTCAATGTGGCGATTGCTTTTCCTATCGCTTCGGGAGTTGGGGATGGGGAATCTGGTTGTGGCGGCGCATTCTCGGCAACGATGTCGTCAATCGCTTGAAAAAACTTTGCCGCGCGTGCATTGACCTTCCAGAGCCAATATGACAGTTTGATATTTTGGCCGTGACCTCTTACATTCTTTATGGCAATGGACAGTCGAGCCGCCAGAGATAGGCTCTCATACAGCTCTGCATTCCAGCTGTCGCTGCCAAAATTATTCAGCACTATTACTGCGGTGGCCACAGGGCTGTCTCCGAGGTGGTGGGGGTCGTGCCTCGCACAGAGATACAACTGCACATGGGTTAGACGCACCAGCGTACCGTACGGGTGCGCCGGGGTCAACAACAGTTGACCAAGAATGGTCGGTTTTAGGCTGTTTTCTTGTACGGGCCGCGCTTGGCCGATTTCAGTTCGGGAACCAATTTCACAAGTTCTTCGATGTCCCACAAATGGTCGGCGATTCCCGCTTTCATCGCAGGCATTCAGACTGACCCACTGCCGCGTAGTAACGTTACTTGACGACGGCGCGAGCAGAATAGTAGATTTGCGGGCCGTAATTCATCTATTTCCCAGAAAGGGTTTCCGCTGAACGCGCCCAGATTTTCTGTTTGCGGAGGCCAGCGTTGGCTTCTTGCATTCCCAATCCCGGCTCGTTCCCCTTTCTACAGAATTTCTGAAGCGCGAACCCGCCCGATCTAGCCGTGCCGGCGCCAGGCCGGAAAAAGAGGAGCCATGAACAAAGCTACACTGTTGAAAATCGCTTGCATCCACTTCGCGTTTTGTGCCGCAACGGCGATTGCCGCTCCGGCGCAAGTCTTAACCACGCTGCACAGCTTTACGGGATACCCCCGCGAAGGCGCCGGGCCTGACTCCGCACTGGCGCGGGGCTCAGATGGTAACTTTTACGGAACTACTGGCGGGGGCGGGGACAACTGCGCCCCTGTCGGCTGTGGAACGATCTTCAAAATGACGCCCGGCGGGACGGAGACCACGCTCTACAGCTTTTGCGCAGGCTACCCCGAGTCCTGCACCGACGGCCACGATCCTTACGGCACCCTGGCGCAGGCGGCGGACGGCGACTTTTATGGAATCACATCCTCGGGCGGAACTGGAGCCGATAATGCCGGCACGGTCTTCAAAATCACGCCGAGCGGAACGCTGACCACTCTCTACAGCTTTTGCACCCAAAGCAACTGCACCGACGGCAGATACCCCAGCGCCATGGTGCAAGGCAGGGATGGCAACTTTTACGGGACCACCTCGTCAGGCGGCAGCTCTAACTGTACCGACGGCTGTGGGACGATCTTCAAAATCACCCCCAGCGGTTCCCTGACCACGCTCTACCGCTTCTGCTCTCAGTCTCAGGGCAATTGCCCCGATGGCTACAATGCCTGGGGGCTGATGCAGGCCACGGACGGCAATTTTTACGGGGCCACCGGCCACGGCGGGGCCGGCAATCACTGCAGCGATCTGGGGTGTGGGACCATCTTCAAAATCAACCCCAGCGGGGCGTTCACCACGCTCTACAGCTTCTGTATTCAAACGGGTTGCCCTGACGGCGAGTCCCCTAACGGCGAGCTGCTGCAAGCCGACGACGGCAACTTTTACGGGACCACGGCCGATGGCGGAGCCAATGACGTTGGAGATTGTGCGGAGTTCGGATGTGGCACCGTCTTCAAAATCACCCCCAGCGGCACCCTGACAACGCTCTACAGCTTTTGCTCTGGAAACAACTGCTCTGACGGCTGGACGCCGACAGCCGGGCTGGTGCAGGCCACGGACGGCAATTTTTACGGGACCACCTACGCAGGCGGGATCAGCGCCTACTGTAATGGCTGTGGCACGCTCTTCAAAATCACCCCCAGCGGCACCTTGACGACGCTCTATAACTTTTGTAGCCGGAGTGGGTGCACTGACGGCCAGCAACCTGATGCCGGACTGCTCCTGGCTCCCGGCGGCAACTTTTACGGGAGTACCATCGACGGCGGCACCAGCAATGACGGCACGGTCTTCCGTTTCACCGTTCTGCGCGAATGTTCGGTTTGCGCAAACGTCGAGTGAAGCTGACGGGGTATTGCTCGCGCAAGCCGCGTTTGACCCACGCCGCGGCGTGGCCTGCTCGACGAGCCCCCGCGTGAGGCGCCAGCAGCCTGCCTCATCGCGCCCGTTTTGTAAGCCGCCTGTGTGATAGTTTAGTTAAATAGGTAGCTGGAGGTGGTGGCCAAAACGTCGTGTGCGGGATAGTTGGTTTCACACATAAAGATGGATTGCCGCGTCCGGAGCGGATCGCAGCGGCCACGGCGACCCTCATCCATCGCGGGCCGGACCAGCAAGGCGTCTACGAATCCGCTACGTGTTCTCTGGGCGCAACCCGCCTGAAGATCCTCGACCTGGAGTCCGGCGATCAGCCCATTCGCTCCGAAGACGGTGACACTACCATCGTCTTCAACGGCGAGATCTACAACCACCTTGAAATCCGCGCTGAGCTGGAGAAGCTGGGACACCGCTTTCACACCCACTGCGACACGGAGACCGTTCTCCACGCCTTCCTCCAATGGGATACTGCCAGCTTCCAGAAGTTGCGTGGCATGTTCGCCATCGCGCTGTGGACCAACTCCTCCAAGCGGCTGGTGCTGGTCCGCGATCGCGTCGGAATCAAGCCCCTTTACATTGCCCTCGACGGCGAAGAGCTGTACTTTGGCTCCGAACTGAAGGCGGTCCTGATTCATCCTGAGATCGAGCGCAACCTCAGCCTGCCTGCTTTGGACTGCTACCTCGCGCTGAACTATATTCCCGCGCCGTGGACGATGATCGAAGGAATCTTCAAGGTCATGCCGGGCAGCTGGGTGGAGTGGCGCAACGGCGCGATGCGCTCGGAGACATACTGGGCCCTGCCTTCGCCGCACGCCGAGAAGTACACGCTCGATTCGGCTTGCGAGGAACTGGATTCACTGCTCCAACAATCGGTGCGAGAGCACTTGATCTCCGACGTGCCGCTCAGCGTCTGGCTCAGCGGCGGCCTGGATTCTTCCACGATTCTGCATTACGCGTCGCAAGCGTCTTCGTCGCAGGTGAAAACCTTCTCCATCTCATTCCGTGGGCGCAGTTTTGACGAGAGCAGCTACATCCGGAAGATGGTGGAGGAATACGGCACTGAGCACGAGGAGATGGATTTAAGTCCGGAGCAGGACCTGGAAGGCGCAATCCGGGAGTTCGCCTATTACTCCGATGAGCCCAGCGCCGATGCGGGCGCGCTGCCGCTGTGGTTTCTGGCCAAGTTAAGCCGGACGCGTACTGAAGTTGCCCTAAGCGGCGAAGGCGCTGATGAATTGTTTGGCGGTTACCTGACTTATCGCGCCAGCCGCATCGCTGCGAACCTGCGCCGTCTGCCGTCCAGCACGCTTCGTCTCGGGCAGCGCTTGATGCAGGCATGGCCCGTCTCCGACGAAAAAATCGGCCTGGAATACAAAGTCAACCGTCTTCTGGCGGGCAGCTTGATGTCGGCCGACCGCGGCCATGTCTACTGGAATGGCACGTTTTCCGATCTCGAGAAGCAGCGTCTGACCGCGGACGAGCTTCCTCCGGCCCTGAACGATGTTCTGGCGCAACTGCGCGCGCAATTGGGCAGAAACGGCAGCGACCTGAACGCCTACTTATGGTTCGATCAGAAGTACTATCTGCCGGATGATATTCTGGTGAAGTCGGATCGCATCAGCATGGCCCACTCGCTGGAGGTGCGGCCGCCCTTTCTCGACCACCGCATCGTCGAGTTTGCCAACCGGCTTCCGGCGTCGCTGAAGATTGCGGGCTCGCGGCAGAAGGTGGTCCTGCAGCAGTTGATGAAAGACAAGCTGCCGCATTCGATCCTGCACAGGCCGAAGCTTGGTTTCGACATCCCGGCGCATGACTGGCTGCGCGGGCCACTACGGACGCTGCTGGTGGAAACCCTGCGCGCGGGCGGCGCGGAATATCCGGAAATCTTTCGTCCCGATGTGCTGGAGACCCATCTACAAGATCATTTGGAAAGGCGAGTAAATATTGGCTATCACTTATGGGGATTGATGATTCTGTTCTTGTGGATGAAAAAGTGGAACATTCGGCCGCCGAGCCCTGCCGTAGCCACCCAGTTGGTTTCCACTACCGGAGTTGGAGCGTATACCTAGCGCTGCTGTTGATCGCGGGATCGGTATACTTCACCGGGACCATCTCTCCTCCTTCTCTGCAAGACGATGTGGATTCAGTACAGGCGCAGATCGCCCGGAACATGCTGACGACGGGCGACTGGGTCACGGCGCGCCTCGACGGAGTTGCCTATCTGGAGAAGGCGCCGCTCGTGTACTGGGTGATGGCCTGCTCCTACAAGGTCTTTGGCGTGCACGACTGGGCGGCGCGACTTCCCATCGCCCTATTCTCCGTGGGGCTCTGCCTGCTGACTGCGGCCTTCGGTATCTGGGCCTTCGGCAGGAAGGCCGGCTTTTATGCCGGCTTATGCATGGCGACCTGCGTCGGTCTGTACATCTTCACCCGCGTTCTCATTCCTGACGTAATTCTGACCTTCACCATCACGATGGCGATGTGGGCCCTGCTGCGGGTGACCGACGAAGCCGAAACTCATCCGCGTCTTTGGGCCTTCGCTCTGGCCGGGAGCCTGGGAACGGGCCTGCTGCTCAAGAGTCTGATCGGAGTTTTGTTCCCGGTTGCGGCTGGGGCAATTTATCTATTCTTAACTAACCAGTTAGTTAAGAAAGAAACCTGGAAGCGCCTTCATCCCCTCAGCGGACTGCTCGTCATTCTGCTGATCGCCGTTCCCTGGCATGTTCTGGCGACGCTGCGCAATCCGCCGTATTTCTCCCTCTCGATGCACAGCGGGCGTGGCGAGTATCACGGCTTCCTGTGGTTCTTCTTCATCAACGAGCAACTGCTGCGCTTCCTGAACCTCCGTTACCCCCGCGACTACAACACCGTTCCCCGGCTCTGGTTCTGGCTGTTCCACCTGGCATGGCTGTTTCCGTGGAGCGTTTACCTCCCAGCGGTTGCCAAATTGTCGTTCCGGCCGCTGGACCGCGCCGGACGCACTCGCTTGCTGGCGCTCTGCTGGATCGGCTTCGTGTTGATATTCTTCACCTTCTCGACAACGCAGGAATACTATTCCATGCCGTGCTATCCGGCGCTGGCTCTGTTACTAGGCTCGGCGATGGCGATGGAAGGCGCATGGATCCGGCGAGGTACGGCGATTCTGACGGCAATCGCTTCCTGTGCTGCGGCCGCCGCTATCGCGATCCTGGTTCTGGTCCGCAATGTGCCGACCCCCGGAGACATCTTCAGCGCTCTCATTTCGCATCCCTCAGCCTATAGCCTCTCGCTCGGACACATGGAAGACCTGACCTTGCAGTCGTTTGCCTATTTGCGCATGCCGCTTCTGCTGGCCGCCATCGCTTTCGTGATTGGCGCCGTTGGAACATTTCGCGCCGGGACGAAGCGCGCCTTCGTCTGCATTACGCTGATGATGATGTTGTTCTTCCAGGCCTCGCGCCTGGCGCTGATCACCTTCGATCCCGATCTGTCCTCACGCCCGTTGGCAGAGGCGATCCTGCGCTCGCCCGAGGGCAAGCTCATCGTTGACCGCCATTATTATGCG
>JBEKTC010000220.1:0-11283 GCA_049516475.1 Candidatus Korobacteraceae bacterium
GGCGAACTGCTGGTAGAGCTGCCCCGTAATGCCGGGAACGAATGCGGTAGGAATGAAAACTGCGGCCAGAATCAGGGCGATGGCGACGACCGGGCCCGCCACTTCTTCCATTGCTTTCTGGGCGGCGTCATGCGGCGTCATGCCCTGCTCGATATGGTGCTCCACGGCCTCGACCACGACAATCGCGTCGTCCACCACCAATCCAATGGCGAGCACCAGCCCGAACAATGACAGCGTGTTGATAGAAAATCCGAGAATCGGAAAGACGATAAACGCGCCAACCAGCGAGACTGGAACCGCCAGCAGCGGGATCAAGGTGGCTCGCCAGCCTTGCAGGAAGACGAAGACTACGAGAATGACCAGCGCCAGCGCCTCGATCAGCGTCTTCTTGATCTCGTGAATACCGGCGGTGATGGCCAGCGTGGTGTCCAGCGGGACGCTGTACGTCAGGTCCTGGGGGAACCGGCCTTTGGCTTCCTCCATGAACTTGCGGACTTCGTCAGCGGTCTGCAGCGCATTGGCGCCGGGCGTGAGATAGATTCCAAGCAGCGCCGCAGGCTTCCCGTTGAAGCGCCCTTCTAGGTTGTAGGTCTGCGCGCCCAACTCTATGCGCGCTACGTCCTTCAGGCGGAGCACGCCACCATCAGGCGTGGCACGGACAATGATCTGTCCGAACTCTTCAGGGGTCGTCAGGCGGCCCGGCGCGCGCACATTGTAGGTGAACGTTTGTCCCGGCGGAACAGGGGCACCGCCGATCTGGCCTGCCGGGTTCACCGCATTCTGTGCCTGAACGGCGCTGATGATATCGGGAACGGTGACGCTGAGGTTCGCCAACGTATCCGGGTTCACCCAGATGCGCATGGAGTACTGACCGGCGCCGAACACCGATACCGAAGCTATGCCCGGCAAGCGCGTCAGTGCGTAATTCAGATTGATGAATGCGTAATTTGCCAGAAAGATATTGTCGTAGGTCCCGTTGGGCGACGACAGCGCCAGCAACATCAGCGGCGATGAAGTCGATTGCTGCACAGTAACGCCGCTGTTAATCACCGCACTGGGCAGTTGCGAGTTGGCCTGCCCGGCACGCATCTGCGCCAGAATCTGATCGGTGTTAGCGTTTGTTCCCAGGGCGAAGTCAACGGTGAGCGTCATCTGGCCGTTGCTGGCGCTGGTGGAGTACATGTAGTTCATGCCGGAAACGCCCGACATCTGCTGCTCGATCGGGGTCGCGACTGACTCTGCCACAGTCTGCGCGTCGGCGCCGGGATAGATGCCCAATACTTGGATCTGGGGATCGGCAATGTTGGGAAATTGCGCCGTAGGCAGGCTGAGCATCGCCACCACCCCGACCAGAACCATCAGGATGGAAATGCACATCGCCACGATGGGGCGATTGATGAAAAATTTCGGCATGGTCAGTTGCCCCCTGCCGGCGCCGCGGGAGGCACATAAGGCTTGGCGACGACCGGAATACCTGTCTTGGCCAGCTCCGGCGCCTGTGCCGCGAACATCTGCAACTTCAGCAGCCCGTCCACCACCACTCGCTCCCCGGGCTGTAACCCCTCGGTGATGATCCAGTTCGTCCCCACCCGATCTCCCACCTTCACCGGGCGAAATACGGCCTTGTTTTCGGGAGTGACGATAGCCAGCATGTACATTGATTGGACTTGCGTAACCGCGGCCTGCGGAACCAGCAGCGCCCCCTTGTTCACGCCGGACTGGATGCGAATTCGTCCGAAACCACCGGGACGTAGCACTGCGCCGGGGTTGCGGAATTGCGCCGCCACCTGAATAGTGCCGGTCTGGGTACCGACCTGACGATTGACGTAAACGAACTCGCCCTTTGTCGGAAACGTTTGGTTGTTGGCCTGAATGTATTCAATCGGTGTCGAGTCTGTCGAGGATACATTCGCCTTGCCGGTAATAATTTGCGTAACGTGTGGCGCGATCTCCAGGAAGTGGCTCTCACTGATATTGAAGTAGGCCCAGATAGGATCGACCTGCGATACGGTTGCCATCTTGGTCGTGGTGCCCACTAAGTCGCCGATCTGGGAGTTGGAAACCCCGGCGATGCCGTCAATCGGGGAGTACACCTTGGTCCAGCCGAGATTTAGGTCCGCATTCGCCAGAGCGGCCTTCTTGGCCTTCAACTGCGCCTCCCAGGAGGCTTGTTCAGCGACATCGTTATCGAGCTGCTTTTGCGGAATAGCGCTTTGCGCGGCCAGCGGCGTGTCGCGGGCCACATCAGCCTGGACCCTCGTCAAATTCGCTTCAGCTACCGCAACATCTGCCTTTGCCTGATCGACGGAAGCCTGGTATTGCCGCGGATCGAGCTCAAACAGAAGTTGGCCATTCTTAACGAAATAGCCGTTCTGATAATTCTGCTTGAGCAGATAGCCTTGAACTTTGGGGGTGATGTCGGCATTCACCGGCCCATTCAGTTGCGCCACATACTCGTCAACGATGGGGACATCCTGCTGCAGGGGCTCCATCACTCCGACTTCGGGCGGCCCGGGCTTGGGGGCTTCCTCTTTCTTTTCGCAGCCCGCGAGCAACAGCGTGCCCAGAAACAAACTAACGACAGCTGCAACGCGCCAATCATGGCGTCGCGCCTGGTATGAGGGCTGGCATTTTCCGCCGTCTGCCGGCGACATTTCAAGACAGACAAACTCGGATCCGTTTCGCATTGACACACTCCTGCTTCTTGCTCAGGGAGAATAAGGCGTTAGGTGCGACTCTTTTCCGTTTACGTGGTTATGTGCTTTTCTAGCTGAATCTCCGACGGATTGCTACTAGTTTTTTTTTGGCCACCCTCCCCATCCTCTTGGGGTCCGGCCACAGCAGCGACCCCGGCTCAGCGCCTCCAGCTCAACCGCTCGTTACAATATGGGAAGCCCTGGGTGGCGGACAAGCATGAAATATCGCATCACAGCCGAGGGAGTTCTGGAGACCGGGCTCTCCGGCTTCGACCTGATTAACTTTCCCATGCTGAACAAGGGAACAGCGTTCACCGAAAGCGAGCGCACCGACTTCGCCTTGCACGGACTGCTGCCGCCACATGTCGGCAATCTTGAAGATCAGGCCGCGCGCCGTCTCAAAGCGCTGCACTCCCGTCATACTGATTTCGGGCGCTATACCTACCTGCGGGACCTTCAGGACACCAACGAAACCCTGTTCTACGCTCTACTGGTGCGCAACATCGAAGAGATGATGCCGCTAGTGTACACGCCCACAGTCGGCGAAGGATGCCAACGTTTCAGCGAGATCTGGCGCAAGCCCCGCGGACTGTTTCTCAGCTATCCCAACCCATCGTCGTCAGCGACGGCGAGCGCATTCTTGGACTCGGCGACCAGGGTGCGGGAGGCATGGGAATCCCCATCGGCAAGCTCGCACTTTATACTGCCTGCGCCGGCATTCATCCCCAGCAGTGTTTGCCGGTGCTGCTCGATGTCGGTACCGACAATCTTGAACTCCTCGAAGACCCTCTCTACGTCGGCTGGCGCCACCAGCGAGTGCGCGGCGCCGAATACGACGATTTCGTCGAAGCCTTCGTCAGCGCCGTGATTGAGCGCTGTCCCAAGCTGCTGTTGCAGTGGGAGGATTTTGCCGGCATGAATGCAGGACGCTTGCTCGAGCGTTATCGCGACCGCCTCTGCACCTTCAACGACGACATCCAAGGCACAGCTGCCGTGGCTGCGGGAACTCTGCTGGCGGCCATCAACGTTACCGGTACGCCCCTGACCGAGCAACGCATCGCGCTCTTCGGAGCGGGATCAGCCGGCATCGGCATCGCCTCGCTTCTGCTGACCGCGATGAAGAATGCCGGCCTGAGCGAAGCGGAAGCGCGCCGCCGTTTCTATGCGGTCGATAAAGATGGTTTGCTGGTGGAAGGCATGACGGACATCCGTCCGGCGCAGCAGCCATTTGTGCAGTCCCGTTTTGCGATCGCCACATGGAATCTGGAGCATAAGGATCGCGTCAGTCTGCTCGACGTGGTGAGGAACGCCAAGCCAACGGCATTCATTGGCGTTTCGGGACAGGCTGGAGCTTTCACCGAGGAAGTGGTCCGCGCGATGGCCGCCGCGGTCGAAAGGCCGGTCATTTTCCCGCTGTCAAATCCAACGTCGCGCTCTGAGGCCAAGCCAGCGGACTTGCTGAAATGGACGAACGGACTCGCGCTCATCGGCACCGGCAGCCCGTTCGCTGCCGTGAGCTGGAATGGCCGCGAGGTGCCAATCGATCAGACGAACAACTCTTACATCTTCCCTGGCCTGGGTTTGGGTGTCCTGTCGGTAAACGCGCAGCGGGTAACGGACACGATGTTCATGGCTGCCGCCAAATGTCTCGCCGAACTTTCTCCCGCTCGACTCAGCAGGTCGGGACGATTGTTGCCGCCGGTTTCGGAGCTTCGCTCGGTGTCATGCGCCGTAGCAAAGGCAGTCGCGCTTCAAGCAATCACTGATGGCGTGGCCGACCCGTTGGACGAGCAAACCGTGGAATCTCGCATCCGCTCCAATGTCTGGGAGCCGGTCTATCTTCCTTACCGCTTCGACCCTTTCGTATAACTATCTTCAAAACACCTTCCAAAGGTAATGTCCCAGGAAGGCCAGCAGCAGCAAACATCCCACGATCATCCAGATCACGAAATGTGCAGTCAGTCTTGGAGAATTGATCTCCTTCTTATCCATGATCGTAGGATACTACCAACTCATCGTGCGCTGGTGCCTTGAGAGCGTATCCATGCCAGAAATTGCAACTCGCCGCCCGCTGGCGTTCTATACGCCAGTAGCCCTATCCTGGAAACAACCGAGGCAAACGATGATGAACCTGCCGAGAGCCAGCCTCGTCGCGATTCGAGGGGTCATCCTGGCCACGATCTGCACTGCCCCGGCGGTGCCATCGCGGGCTACCACCGAAATCGTCGTGCGGAGTCGTTATCGGATTGTGTTGGCTGCCGACAGCCGCGCTGTATACGGCCTGAATGAAAATGCCTCGGAGTGCAAACTGTTTGAAGCGCAGGGCGTCTACGCCACCGTCTCCGGGCTGGCTCATTATGGTCGAAGCTATCGTGTAGCCGACACGATCCGAGAAGGCTTTGCCGGGCCAGGAACGTTTGAATCCCACGTAGGGTCCACTGCGGCGATTCTCAAACGCAGAGTGGAAAATTTGCTGGCAAATCTGCAGGCCAGCGATCCAACCCAGTATCGAACTTTGATGCAGCCTTCGAATTACACATCAGACCTTGTACAGTTGGCCGTCGCGCAAACGGTGAGATCTCAGCCCATGCTCGGGATTATCGAACTGCGGCGCAGTGGGACGGGAAATAACCTGACCACCAGGACAACGATTTGTCCGGGCAACTGTAAGCAAAATACCCAGTTGTTCTACCTGGGATATTGGGAGCGCATCAAGCCGTACGTGGCAACCGCAAGCGGCCCTCGCAACGTCAGCTCGGCAGCGTCGATTGACCGGCTAATTCGGTTGGAAATCGCAGCGCATCCCAATGAGGTCAGTACCCCAATCAACATTCTGGAACTGACCGGCTCGGGTGCACGCTGGCTGCAGAATGGCGGCAATTGCTCGCTGCCGGGGGTCGGCTGGTAACGCTATCCGAGCGAGGGCGAGGCCAGGTTGAAGCGGACGTTAGATTTGACCGACCGAGGGCGGTGCTGATCTAATCACGCGATGCTAAAAATACATCCCAGTTGGCCCAATGCCGTTCCGAGTAGGTAAAATGGGCAGGGCAGTTGCGTTATCGGTCCAAAATCCTGAATCTGGATAAACATGGGGACCATCCAACCAAAAGTAGCAGAACCCGCTGGCGATGAGCTGGCGCTGGTTCATGCGGCCAAAGCGGGTGACATCAGCGCGTTTGAGCAGCTGGTGCATCGCTACGATCGCAATGTTTTCCGGATTGCGCAGCACATCACGCAGAACCGCGAGGACGCGGAAGACGTGGTGCAAGACGCATTCTTGAAGGCGTACCAGAACCTGGCGAACTTCCACGAGCAATCGAAGTTCTACACCTGGCTGGTGCGGATCGCGGTGAACGAAGCGCTGATGCGCTTGCGCCGCCGTCGTCCGGAACGGATGGTGTCGCTTGACGAGGACATCAAGACCGAAGAAGATTCCATGCCACGGGAAGTGGCGGACTGGTCGCCGAATCCGGAACAGCTTTACACGCAGGGCGAACTAAAAGAGATTCTGGGCAAGACAATCCAGGGGTTGCCACCCAGCTTCCGCACCGTATTTGTCCTGCGCGACGTTGAGGGCCTTTCCACCGAAGAGACGGCGGACGCCTTGGATTTGAGTATTCCGGCAGTGAAGTCCCGATTACTTCGCGCCCGGTTGCAATTGCGTGAACGTTTGAGCAAATACTTCAAAAATCGAACTGGTGGAGATGGCAAAAAGTGACCTGCTCTGATTTTCTGAAAGAGCTCACCGATTATCTTGATGAGTCTATGGACGCCCAAACCAGGGCGGATTTGGAGGACCACCTCCAGTGGTGTCACAACTGCTATGTTGTGTGCAACACGACGAAGATGACCATCGAGATCTACCGCGACTCCCACCTCTACGAGCTTCCCGACGATCTGCGCGGCCGTTTGCGCTCGGCAATCATGTCGAAGTGCAAAGGCCACGAAGGCCCCTGCACATAGAACCTATCGCACCCATTACATAAGTCCTGCTTCATGATCGCCATTTCCTGATGTGCCCGGTTAATCGGCAAGAACCGAGTGGGGCGCCACTGATGTTGAACATCAGCCCGATTTGGATATAATTTCGTGGTCACAAATCACACCGCGCAAAGAGGAGGCTGGCAATGAGAAAAGTGTACTTGGTAACGCTGTTTGGGCTCTTGCTGATGCCTGTTTTAGCAACGGCCCAGAACGCATTTGACGGCACATGGAAGGTCAACATGAACAAGGTTGATTTTCCAAAGAAGCCCGACGTCTATCTGCTGCAGAACGGAATGTTTCAATGCAAGACATGCGTGCCACCGGTCGACGTTAAAGCCAATGGCGAGGACCAGAAGGTCACCGGCCATCCTTACTTTGACACGATTGCAATCAAGGCCGTGAACGACCATGAGGTGCAGGAAACCGACAAGAAGGCCGGCAAAACCGTTGCGACGTCCAGCATGACGGTTTCTCCTGACGGAAACACGCTGACCTTCGAATTCAGCGACAGCAGCAACACCAATGGAGCGCCCGTCACCGGTAAAGGCGAGGCCATGCGAGTGGGCGCAAAAGCCCCGGCAGGAGCCAATGCGATCTCCGGTTCCTGGCGAACCACCAAGATGGAAAATCTCTCCGACAACGCGATCACTTGGACCTACAAGGTAAGTGGTGACGAACTGACCATGAACAGTCCGACCGGTCAGTCCTACACCGCGAAGATGGACGGCAGCGAAGCGCCTATGAAGGGCGATCCCGGCGTGACAACGGTCTCCGTAAAGAGCATGGGAAAGAGCACGATTGAGGAAACCGACAAACGCGACGGTAAGGTAATTGGCGTAGCTAAAACGACCATCAGCGCGGACGGAAAGACACTGAACATCGTCTACGACGACAAGCTGCACGGAACGACCACGAAGTACATGGCGACGAAGCAGTAGTTGCAAGTCACAGCTTGTTAAAACGCGATCTCTAAGCAGGAGCGGCCGCCTTGGCCGCTCTTTTTCATTCGTGAAGAAACGTTACTGATCCGCGATAAGCAACCCCCAAAGGCGTCAGGTGAGTTCACGTTTATCCTGCTTGCCGGAGTGTACGCTTTAGGCTGGCCGCACCGGTCCAGGAACCAACGCTGGAGCAGCGGGAACTGGCGTCTCTTCAAGAGCAGGAGCGGTCGCCTCGGGCGAATCTTCGAGTGGCGGGAACGAATAGCCGTCCAGCAGCCGATGGTGCATGCTGTAGAGCGCCAACTCCAGCCGATCGGCAACATGCAGCTTGTCGTAGATCTTGCGCAGATAATTCTTCACTACCTGTTCGGTCGTCCCCACCTCGCGCGCGATCTCTTTATTCTTCATCCCTTGGGTGACGCCGCTGATGATCATCATCTCTTTGTCGCTCAGACGAAGCTGTTGCTGCGGAGCGCTGCCCTGCAGCGCCTGCGTCCGATAGGCCTCGATCACCCAATTGACTCCCTGTTTGTCGAGCCAGGTTTCGCCGGCCGCGACTTTGCGCACGCATCGCACCAACAACTCCGGTGAAACGGCGCGCGCCAGAATTCCGCGCACTCCCCGGCGAAGGTAATCCACGGTTTCCTGCTCGCCGGCGCGTTGCGTGACCACCACCAGGTTCGCTCCCGGCAAAGCGCGCGCCGCTATCTCGCTTACGGCGTCAGCCGGACTCGCTGCCAGTCCCACCTCGAAGAGAATTACATCGGCAGGGGTTGCGGCTACCGCATGCAAAGTTTGCGGTAAGGTCTCGGTCTGTGCCACCACTTCCAGGTCCTCCCATTGTGCGAAGATCCTGCTCATTCCCACGCGAAAGATCGCTTCCGAGTCGGCCAGGATGATTCGCACTGGAGGTAGATCGCTTTTCGCAGGCGTCTGCGCGGGCGCCTCACGGGTGGCACCTGCGCCTTTCGCTTTGGTCCGGCCGCGCTGCTTTGCGCTCTTAGATCCGTTTGAAGTGGTAACCATCGATCACTACCGCAATAGTTCGTCCTGAGACCTCTTCCGTGCAACGCACCACACGCCCGACACACATCACGCTGACTCTATGACGGCCACCGGATACTTCCGACGGCATTTCAATTGCAAACTCCACCTGCGAACCCACTTCGATCAGGGAGTCGATTGCGAACGAAATGCCGCCCGCAGAAATATCCGTCGTCTCTGCGTAGTACTCCCCTGCGGTCGTCTTCAGCGTAACTCGAAGGTGTAGCGGAAACCGGATCGAATTGCGCAAATCAGACTGGCCGCTGGCGAACATAATGGTTGACGAGAGCAGCATACCTTGGATAGCGCTCGGGCGCTTGTTACCAAAGTAACCCCCGGATGTGGTTACCTCAGGAATCCCAGCGTCAATCTGGAAACTGTGAAATTGGGCAGGGAGTTCTGAAGACCTCGCTCAGGATGGGAACGTGGGGGCGTAGTCTCGCCGCGCCGCGCTTGGCCAGGACCCGACCGGAATGGAATTCTGCTGCTAGAATTTCGTGGTCTCCGTGAAGTTGAAACCTCGAACCTTCATCGCCGGAACCACCATATCCATTGACTCCTCGCCGGTGGCTCGCACCGGCAGGCCCATGGCATCCACGTTTTGCAACATGTGAATCAGGCTTTCGTTGAAGCGGAAATTGCGGATGCCGCACTGGATCTTTCCATCTTCCACCAGAAATGTGCCATCGCGGGTCATGCCGGTAAGAATTTTCTCGTAGGGATCAACTTCCCGGATGTACCACAAGCGGGTCACCAGAATTCCTCGCTCCATGGAGGCGATCATCTGCTCGACGGTTTTAGATCGACCTGGCTCAGGACCGCGGAACACAATATTCATTGGCGCCTCTCCGATTTCGTTGGGCAAAGCAAAGCCGTGCCCGGTCGGAGTAACCCGTCCGACGCGACTGGCCATCTCGGACTGTTGCATCCGCCGCGCGTTGGAGCGGGCGTAGGTAACTTCACTAACGACGCCATGTTCGATCAGCTTGATTCTGTGTCGCTTCATCCCTTCGCCGTCGAAAGGGACGCCCGTCTGGAGCGGATGATACACATCGTCCCAAACCGTGATGTTCTCGCCAAGAAGCTGTTTTCCGATACGATCGTTCAAGAACGAGCGCTGCTCCAGCAAGGCTGCGCCGCCGAAGTCCCAGAACATGAATCCGACGGCGTCGAGCACCGCAGCAGGCTCGAGGATCACCGTGTATTTGCCAGGCGGAAGGTCACGCGGATTTTTCGCCGCGACGGCTTTCTGGGCGGCGATCTCTGCCAGCCGGGCGGGATCCAGTTGTGCCGCATCCGGCGAGTTGGCCTTCTGCCATCCTGACGAGGTATCGCCCAGCATGGTGACCGAAACCTCTGCCAGTGTCTGTTCGTACCAGTCGGTTACTCCCCGGGAATTGAAGATACCCTCAACCAGTTCCGCAGTAGAAAAAATGCCGGCAGTCGTCAGACCGTTTCTGGTGGCGACCTTGACCATCTGGGCAACAGCGTTCGCCCTGCCGTCCGGTGTGATGCGCGCGGTGTCGTCAAAGTAGCGCTGCACGGTCGTCGCGCCCGACTCTGCCGCATTCTGCTTCACTTCCTCTGGCGACGGCATCGGCAGCAAGTCCGCATCAGGTTGCTGCACCCTGGCCAGCGCCTCGGCGGACTGCACCACGCGCCGCAGGCTGTCGTCATCGGCCTTGTTGGTGGTAGCGCGCGCCGTTCGGCCGCCAAAGGAAACACGCACCGAAATCTGGTGACTCTCTTCGGCAACGTTTTGGTGAATGGTGTTGTTGGCGAAACGAGTGAGCGCGCTGCGGCTGCCTGAAATGAGCAATTCGATCTCGTCTGCGGTCGAGTGCTTGCGGAGCTTGTCGGAGATGTCAGCGGCTTGGTCGCGTGTGATCATCGGAGACATATTAGCAGCCAGCAGTCAGCCCTTGGCGGCCGTCTGCGGTCGGCCGTCTCCGACTGCTGATTGCTGAATGCTGATTGCTATCGATTCTGATATCTTTGCTGATTCAGTCCAATCGAGGCCGCTGAATGTCCATTACCCCACCGCTGGTCGATGCCCGCCCGCAACCCAGCAAGATGTACCGCTGGCAGGTGCTGATTTTTGTCAGCGTGGCCATGTTCGGCAATTACTACATTTACGACAGCATTAACCCATTGGAGCGGATATTTCTCCAGCAGCTGAATTTCTCTGCTTCCATGTTCGGCTGGTTGAATGCCAGCTACAGCGTGGCTGCGGTGGCGACGCTGTTGATCGGCGGCATCCTCATTGATCGCTTCGGCATCAAGAAATCTCTCCTATTCTTTTCCGTTCTCATTCTCTTGGGCGCCCTGCTGACGTCGCTGAGTGGCAACTTCTATCTAATGGTCGCCGGCCGTGCCGTCGTTGGACTCGGCGCTGAGTCGCAGATCGTAGCCGTTACCACTGCCCTGGCGCGATGGTTCAAGGGCAAGGAACTGAGCTTCGCTTTCGGCATCAATCTCACGATTGCCCGAATTGCATCCATTGCAGCCGACAACTCGCCGACATGGGCCAAGTTCGCGTTCTTCCCCAACGGAGTCAATGCCCAGCCGAGCTGGCATCGCCCCCTGGTACTCGCCGTGATTGTCGGCTCGACGGCCGT
>JBEKTC010000221.1:0-8092 GCA_049516475.1 Candidatus Korobacteraceae bacterium
CAAAGCGGTACTTCATCGCCAGGCTCTCCAGAATGGTCCTGACGTAAGCTGCAGGGCCGGCAGGAACAGGCTGCTGTGTTTTCCGACAGTACGCGGCGATGGCATCGCACATGTTGTCAGGACGCAGGAACAATTCATCGTCGGGATCGACCAAGTGTTGAAACGGTTTCTCCTGAGAGGCAAGCTCCATCAGTTCCCGATAGTCGCATTCCCACCCCTGCTCTGCCCACGATTGCCGGCAACAGCGAAGCATCCATAAACCCATTACGTTCTTCAGCAAGCGTGTCGTGCCGTTCACGCCGCCTTCGTTGGTGAAGTTCAGACGCAGCGCTGCATCGGTAATCACCGGGGCATCGGTTTCCGTCCCCAGCAACGACCAGGTTCCCGAGCTAAGAAAAGCAGTGCCTTCACGCGCGGAAATCGCCGCGATCGCCGAGCCCGTATCGTGGCATGCCGGTGCGATGACATTTGTCCCGGCCAATGCAGAGTCACCGGCAAGTTCGGAGCGTAGCTTTCCAAGCAGCGATCCGGGCTCGACAATCGGCGGCAACAACCGTGCGGGCAGTTGCAGGCGATCGATAAGATCCGTCGCCCAGGTGCGAGTACGAGGATCGACCATCTGGGTGGTCGTGGCATTCGTGAATTCGCACACCGCGTTGCCGGTCAGCCAATAGTTGAAGAGGTCGGGGATGGTGATAAGACGTTGAGTCGCGTTCAAGATTCCGGGCGTGTTCTTCTTGCTGGAGAACAATTGATACAAGGTGTTGATCGGCATGAACTGGATGCCGGTCATTCGATAAATTTCTTCCTTCGGGACGATCCTGAACACCTCATCCATCACCCCATGAGTACGATTGTCCCTGTAGTGATAGGGATTCTGCAAAAGCTCTCCGCGCTCGCCGAGCAGAGCGTAGTCCACTCCCCATGCGTCCACGCCGATTCCTTCAAGCCGGGTTTCCTTCAGCCTGCTAAGCGTTTTGCGTATTTCCAACCAGAGCCGGGCTACATCCCAGTGCAGCGAGCCTCCGTACTCCACCGGCTCGTTGGGAAACCGATGCACTTCCTCGGTCCGCAACACGCCGGAGCGCAGATATCCCAGTACGGCGCGGCCGCTCTCGGCGCCGAGATCGAAGGCCAGATATACCCTGATGGAATTGCCGTCAGGCATAGGAGGAAACGCTCGTAGAGTTCTTAGCCGACCGCTCTTTCGTGATCTGTTCCACATAGCCACTCTGGCGGAACGCGTCCATCGGATCTGTAGGAAGTCCCTTCGTGGCGCGCCATTCCTTGATCGCCGGCCGCACATCGGTGGCGAATGCATCTTGCAGCAGGCTCTCGGCCTTGACCAGCTCAGACTTGCTTTGCGCAACGGCGAGCGCGTCTTGATCTACAAGTGCGGCTTTGCAGTAGAGCTGCTGCGCCATGGTGACCGTTTGAATCATCGCCTCGATCTTCCCCTTCAAGTTGTGGCTCTGGTCGATCATGTAAGCAATGTCAGCGCGCTTTCCGCTCTCATGCTCGAACAACAGGATCTCGTGGAAGATTCTGAACACCTGGTAAGGATCGATCGAGCCCATCGTTAGATCATCGTCGGCATAGCGGCGATCGTTGAAGTGGAAGCCACCCAGCATGTCTTCGGACAGGAGCCAGGCGACAATTTGCTCGATATTTTGAGAGGAATAATGATGGCCGGTGTCGACCAGAACTTTGGCTTGGGGCCCTGCAACCTTGGCCAAATGGAAAGCCATGCCCCAGTCGGCGATGTCGGTGTGATAAAAGGCGGGCTCGAATGGTTTGTACTCTACGAGCATGCGTTGATCTGCAGATAAGTCTTCATGGGCCGCTCTCAGGTTGTCCTCAAACCAACTCTTGCGGTGGCGAATGTTCGCAGTGCCCGGATAGTTCGATCCGTCGGCAAACCACATCGAGATGTCGCGGCTGTTGAGCCGCTTTCCAATCGCAATACAGTCGCGGGTGTGCTGAAGAGCGCGTTGCCGGACTGACGGGTCTGGGTTGCCAAATGACCCATGCTTGTAGCACTGGTCTTGAAACAGGTTTGGATTAATGGAACCGGGACGGATGTGGTAACGACTTGCGAGTTCGCTCACATTGTCGATGCTCTTCGTGCCCTGCGGAAAATCCCACTCGACGTGAAGGGCTAGGTTTGGACACACCCCCGTAAGCAGATGCACCTGTCCGGCATCACTGAACTTTTCTTCAATCGTCGTGGCCGCGGCGGCCTGGATGTATTTTCCGAAACGTGTCCCGGTGTTGGCAAAGCCCCAAGAAGGAAGTTCGATACGGAATGACTCCAGTGCCTTGAAGATTCTCTCGGACTCAGTCGAATTCATTTACGGGGCCTCCAGTAAAGCGAGGTTACAACAATTGCCAAACAGGTGACGTTTTTCCTCGGCTCGGGGCTTGATTTCGCAACACAAAATGCTCCGGCAACGGCAGTCTTACGGCAAACCGAACAGTAGAGGGATTTGATTGAGGGTCCCGGAATGTTAGCCGCCGCTCAAATCGCAGGCGCACCGTGAAGCTAACCGCTAACATTAGAACAGTTTTCGGGTTTCGTCTTCCAGATTTCCAGCTGTTTGTTCTTCGACGGGAGTGACCGTGGCATGGCCTTCACGAGACCATCCGGTGTCGCCGTTGGGGGCAAAGGCGGCGTAAGGAGAACTCTAAAAGCCCGCAAGAATCACCAGAGTTTGCGCCGGATGGACTTGCCACCCCTCTGAGAATCCTTGCGGCCACATGTTGAAGACCAGCACCGATATTCTACGAACCGCAAATTGCTGTCTGTGCAATATGGGACACTTCGTCGGAAGAAAACCGGGAATCCTGCAGAACGATATGTCATGGGACCTTCCGCCGCGCGCTGCGCAGATGATGCTCGCAGCGTCACTTCGTTTCTATCGTTCCTATTGCCGCAGCAACATTGACAGCCGCGGAAATACAAAATGCCCAGCCGCGTCATCAATAACATTGATCTGACAGGTGTAGAAGCCGGGCTTCAACTCTGACAGCGGCACGTCTAACTGGAAAACTGCTGCATGGCGGTTAGGAACAGTGATTTCCTGAACTTCCGTCAACGATGTCTCATAAGCCTTCACATCGCCCTTAAAGAAGGAAACGTTACTTAACAGGCGAAGCGAGTTTTTCGTGTCGCTGTTGGGGTGGTTCTTGCCACTTGCAGTTTCGGTGGGCGCGTTCCGGCTGCGTGCTGGGTCGTAAACCTCGTAATAAAAATACAAGTGCTGGCCGCTGGAGAACACACGAGTCACGCTCGGTACAATTTCCGAACCATTACGAATCAGCGGATCGTTCGGATTATCGTGCTTGCCGGCAGGCTGAAGCTGGCTGGCCATGACGATCGAGCTCATTTTCAGCGGCGTGGATTTGAGATCGGGAACTGTGAAGTCCGTTTCAAAGGCTCCCATCTGGCCATTTTCGTTTTCCCGTACCACAATTTTCAGGTGATATTTCCCCAGCGGCAAGACCAGGCCATTGTCGTACTGAACATTCTTGCGCTGCACCTCATTCGCGGCATTGACCGCGAGCTTTACCGTATCGCGGATGCCGCCTGCTGGAATTTTTCTCTCGTCCGTCACCACCCCCAACAAATCCAGCGTCGCCTTGTCCTGATCTCGATTCCGAGTGAATGGAATTGCCGAGCCGGGAACAATCAGCGAAATCGGAACATAGAATCTGTTGTCGGCGAGCCGAAAGTACCCGGTTGCAAGATAAAGCGGCAGATCAGTGTTGGGCAAATCCGATGCGAGCTCTTCCTGAAGCTGGCGCTCGCGGTCTTCTTTGTTCGAATGCTTGAAATCGGCTGCGGCGTAGTAACCTTTGCGATATTCCAGCTTCACGTCAGGCCGATTGACCCGCACGGTAATACGCCGGAACTTTCCATCGCGCGCCGCGTTGGTGCTGTGATATCCCAGCAGGTAGTACATATCCATGTCCTGCTGCACGCCGCGAAAGACGCGGCTGAAGTCGTTGGAATCAAGATAAGCACGGCCGCCGGTATCGACAGAGAGCGAGACTAATGTTTCCTGGGTGGTGAAGTTGGAATTCAAGTCGTTCAAGGTAGATTGGCCGTTGTAGGGTGAGACACCGCGCAAGCTGGCGTTCTGCGCTGCGCCGCCGGAAGGCAGCGCCTGCAAGCCGCGAATGTCCATCGTGTAAATGGCCATGTTCGCCAGCACGGCTGCGTTGGTGGCGGAGCGCAGCTCCGACTCATTCTCGATTCCCGTACGATCCATGCCGCTGGAAAAGTAGATGAGGGCTTTTTCCTGCGGAACGCTGGCCACCTGCAACGCGATGGTGCGGATCGCCTCCAGCCGCCGGTCGGTGTTGAAGATGTTGTACTCGGTGTCGTCAACCGTGAAGGAATTCGCGTTGTCGGGAGTGCCTTCGGTGGCGCCCGTGCTGCCTTCCTCGAAGCCAGCTCCGGCCCCGAGATTGAAGCTCTCCAGGACCTTCTTGAGCTGAGCGCGATCGGAGGTGAAATCCTGGTTTAGCGTGATGCTATTTCCGAGCGACACCACCGCAACCAAATCGGCTGGTTGCATCTGTTTGTCGACATAATTCTGCGCCGCCGCGGCGGACCGCTCAATCTCATCCGGCTCCATGGCCGACAAATCGAAGAAGAGGATGATAAGCCGCCGGTCCTTAATGGCCTGCGTCTGGGCTGAGAGGGTAGGATTGGCAGCCATTGCAGTCGCCTTTTTCGGCGCGGTACTCAACAGCGCGACCTGCTGGTCTGCAACGGCAGGCGTGTTCTGCATGTTCTCGATGTCGAAGCTCGACACCTTCTGCGGCTTGTTATCTTCCAAAATGGTGAAGTCTTCCGGCTTCAGGTCGCGAACCAGATTTCCATTGCGGTCGCGAACCGAGATGTTCACCAGCACCAGCTCCGCCTCCGCTTTGAAGGTGTAGCCCGTCTGCTGGGCAAGCCCCAGATCAGGACAAAGCAATGCACACGCGACGGCGATAGCTGTCACCCTATGCAGCGCGAGTTCTCGAATTCTGGTCATAGAGTTTTTAGAACCATTTCCCAATTATTGCAGTCCAGCTTTGAAGCCGCGCCCTTTCGAAACCAAGAACGCCAACATTTGCCGAGTCAAAATCTGAACCTGGCCGTCATCAGCAGAGTGCGCATCGCGCCTACGGAAATCACTCGCCCGAATGTTGGTGAGTTCACAACGGTATCGATGGCAGTGAACTGGGGACGATTGAAAACATTCGTCGCCGACATGCGTACTTCGAAGAAGCGGTTTTCCTTCAGCGGGAAGACCTTGGTCATGGCCATGTCGAAGTCGACCTCGCCCGGTCCTTCGATGCTGTTGCGTCCGGCGTTGCCGTACTGCCCGAGCGGTGGAATAACAAACGCGCCGACGTTGAACCACTCTGCAATACCAGGATTAGACAGGCTGACGGGTTCGCCGGTTAGATCGGGCCGCAAAGTTCCATTGACGCCGCTGTTCACATTGCTGAACGAGCCAAGAATACGCGGCGTAAAAGGAAATCCGGAGGCGATGGTCCAGTCGCCGCTCCATTGCCAATCACCCAGGACATCGCGTCCTATACCGGATCCCGAGAGCCAGCGCTTTTCATGACCGAAGGGCAGCTCCCACAAGTAATCGGCGGTGAACTTGTTGCGCTGATCAAAGCTGGAAAGGCCGTATTCAGCTTTAAGATTGAATGGATTTTGTGCCACCAGCGTTTGGCCGGTAACGGTTCCGGTAGGGCTGACCAGCGCCGATCCTGCGCCGATGGTGGAAGCGTTGTCGAGCGCCTTGGACCACGTATATGTACCTCCAATTGAGATGGCGTGAGCCAATCGTTTGCGGAGGCGGACGGTGCCCGCGTTCGCGTTGGAATCGGCGACCGAGTCTTCATAGTAGAAAGCCGGCACGGCAGGATTGAAGAGTCCCAACGGAGTTCGATTGGGCGCGTCCAGCAGATCGAGATGTGTTCCCTTGGTTCCTGTGTAATCCAGGTTCAACACCAACGTTGGAGTAATGGTCTGCTGGAGGTCGAGATTCCATATCTGCACGTAACCCAGCGGATAATTCACGTTGACCGCGTAGTTGTTGGTGATGGTGTTCACTGGCTGGACCGGAAATCCGTTTTGCAGTGTCAAGTGATTGGTGGACGACTCGACATTGGTCTGAGTGAACGAAAATGGCGGCTGGAACGCCAAGTCCTGCGCAATGTTGGCGTAGACGGTGGTGTTGTAGTTGATGCCGTATCCGGCGCGTACCACCGTGTCGTTATGCACCTTCCATGCGATGCCCACGCGTGGGGCAAAGTCAAAGTGGTCGGGATTCACAAGGGTGATGGGGTAAACCGTTCCCGTCAGCGGGCCGACCTGACCCGGCAAAACTGGAGCCACCGCGGTTAGACCCGGCGCGATATTCAGGTTCACCATTTGATTGGCGGTCTCGCTGAAAGGCGATACATATTCATATCGCAGACCGATGTTGAAGCTCAGGTTGCTGCGAAAGCGCCATTCATCCTGCGCGTATAGGTCCCAGGAATTCCCGCGGAAGTGATAGCCGGAAGGATTGGTCCCGTATTGCACCGAAGTCTGCTGCGGCAGACCCAGCAGAAAGTCGGCGAAGTCGAAGCCGGTGCCTGCGACCGGCACAGCGCTGACAATCTGGGATGTGTTCAGTCCGGTAAAGACAAAGCTGCCGCGCGGATTGCTCGCGGTTCTGCTGTTGATTTCCAGTCGCCGGAAATCCCCGCCCCAGCGCAGCGTGTGTTTCTTGTGGGTGTAGACCATCTGATCGGTGAACGAGACGGTCTGATTGCGATCGGAGACCGGCACCGTGTCCTGAAGGCTTCCGAAGTTGGTGAAGGAAAGATTGGGCAAACCCCAGTTGGCCGGATTCTGGGAGACTCCATTAATGCCGAGCTGGCCGGTGACATTGGTGTTGTACGCATAGAGGTTCTGCGTGTCGATCGTGCTGAGATTGTATTCAACTCGAAAAGTGTTGATGAGCCGACCGAAGCTGCGAACGTAGCCCACCGGCACATCGTAGCCGTGGGTAATGATTTGTCCGCCGACGCTGGGATAAGCGTTGGTCAGCGTCTGGTCGGACTCGTGATAGTGGAATCCGAGGGTGAGGTTGTTCTGCGGTCCGCGAAAACGTCCGGGGCCGCGTTGACTGGCAGCGCCCAGCGCCTGATTCAAGCGAAAGTTGAGATCGTTGCTGTCGCTCTTGGCCGCGGTAATGGACTGGAAGTTCTGCACCTGGCCTGGCAGATTGGGCAGCGGAAAGTACGCCAGCAAGCCCTTGGCCGCGGGGCTGATCATGTTCTGCGGAATCGTGTTATTAGTGAAAGGCTGCCCGGTTGCCGGATTGAATATCTGCACTGGCTGCCCGTTCACCGTCGTCTGCGAAAAGTTGCCACTCCGCTCGGCCAGCGTGGGCACGGTTGAGAAGTAGCTGTAGGGGGTGTCGCCTAGCGTGCCGTTGTAATGCAGAAAGAAAAAGGTTTTCGCGCCGTTATAAACATGGGGAATGATCAGCGGACCGCCGACGTTGCCTCCAAAGCGCTGCTGCAAATACGGAGGATTGGGTGATGGCTGGCCGGTAAGAGAGAAGGGCGCGGCATTCAGCGCCGCGTCATTGGCGGAATAGTAAATCGTCCCGTGCATCTGATTGTTGTTGGATCCGCGCCCGCCCATCCTGGGCCCTCCGCCGCCACCACCACCACGGCCGCCAAACCCTCCACCGCCGCCGCCCATTGCTCCGCCCGACGCGCCGGGAACGCCTCCCATCTGGTTATTCTGAAAGCCGGCGCGCAAGTCGTCCGCATTCATTCCGGCCAGACTCGGCGAACTTGAGCCTGAAACGGCAATCGATTCTGTCGCCATGTTTGGCGGCACACCCGGAACCGGCATGCCGGAAGGCGTGACCGAGTCACCGCCATTCACACCCTGGTCCGCGCCTGCCTCACTCTGCATCACCGACAACGCCTGGAATCCGCGGTTGCCTGCTCCGCCGCCGGTTCTTCCTTGCATGTTGCCTTGGGGGGACTCGGAGCGTGAGAGCAGGACGATCTCGAGATC
>JBEKTC010000222.1:0-8056 GCA_049516475.1 Candidatus Korobacteraceae bacterium
CGGCGAACGGTCTCTTCGTAGTTGCTGCTCTGGAAGCTGGTGAGTTCGGCGGTAACCGGCTGGCCGTTGGCCACGTAAACGATCTGGATAGTTGCCGCGTAGAGCTGATCATGCTTCGCCGCAGGCTGCGTCACCACCTGGCTGCGAACCACCTGCGCCTGCCGGACCGGCCACGAGCGCAGAACCTGAACCTGTCCCCAGAAAAACGGGATGCTGAGGATGAAAAACAATCCGCCGACGATGAGATTGGCCACTCCGATGAACCGAAGGACGCCGCGTTTTTCGCTGGTCACAGGCATTCACCACAGGGGCACGGAAAAGCCATTCACCACAGAGACACAGAGGCACAGAGGCACAGAGTTCGGAAATTCATTTCACCACGGAGGACACCGAGCGCACGGAGTTTTTCATTCTTTGATCTTCCGTGCGCTCCGTGATCTCCGTGTTCAAGAAATTCTCTGTGTCTCTGTGGTGATTTCACCGTTCCATCTCTTTTCTCTCTTCTTCCACCCGCTTCATGCGCAGCAGAATGCGTCCCAGATATCCCACGTAAACCACCCACGCCACAATGTAGGCTGCGTGCAAGAACGGAATCGGATTCATTGCGATACTCCTCTCAGCGCTGCCTGCGCGTGGGCTGACTCCAGCGCCTGCTCCTGCATCTGCAATTTGTAGCGCAGCCAGACGAACAGGATTCCCAGCACCGTGAATGCCGCCAGGTTAGTGAGAAAGACGTGCAGCATCGCCGGATCGAGTCCGGAGTTTTCTCCACCGCCCATCACCGGCGAGGGATGCTGGGTGCGAAACCAGCGGATCGACATATAGACGATGGGCACATCGGCGAAGCCGAAGATGGCAAACGCCGCGGCCAGCACCTGCGTCTGTCCGCCGGCGGCGAAGCGCCGCAGCACCAGATAGCTGACGTAGATGAGCCACAGCACCAGCGTGGTGGTCAGGCGCGCGTCCCAGGTCCACCAAATGCCCCAGACCGGACGCGCCCACAGCGGCCCGGTGATGAGCAGCACGGTGCAGAACACTACGCCCACTTCGGCCGATGCTGCTGCCATAGCGTCGCTGGCTGCGCTCCGCTTCCACAAATAGATCGCGGACGCCAGGAAGTTGACGAAGAAGCAAAGGCCAGCCACCCATCCCGAGGGCACGTGATAGTAGAAGATGCGTTGCACGTCGCCCATCGTGCGCTCGGTGGGAGCAACCACGAGGGCCAGATAGCTGGTGAATGCCAGCAGAGCAAGAACCAGAGGAACGGTAATGAGTGCGAGTTTTTTCATTGTGCGCTTCGCGCCGCCATTCGCCTTTCGTTGTTCGCTGTTCGCCAGAGACTGTCTGATGAATTGCTTTGTGTCAGGGCACGACTTTCAGTCGTGCCGATAAGCCCTTTATGTTTTCTTCCCGAGCCGGCTTTAGCCGGCGCCACAGCAATGCCAGGGGCTAAAGCCCGCATCTACTGGCGGTCTTCTTGCGGCACGACTGAAGTCGTGCCCTGTTACAAGGCTCTCCGATACCAGTTCTACTCAATTCACTCCGCAATCTACTCGGCTCACTCCGGCGAAGAGCGTCCTATTCCGCGTTCAATACCGCCTCGAACAGCAACAGGCAGATCATGGTAAAGACGATATCGTAAACCGCCAGCAGCTTGATCCAGAAATTCGGCGAAGCGTCGCCCGTCAAAATAGAGGTCGTCGCATCCACCATGCCCAGCAGCGCCGGAATCGAGATAGGAAACAGAATCAGCGGCAGCATGATCTCGCGGCTGCGAGTGCGAATCGAGAGTGCCGCAAAGAATGTTCCGTTCACCACCAGCGCCCACGTTCCCAGCAAGGCCACGACAACTAACTGCCACACCGGCCCGACCGAGCGCAGCTCATAGAAGATAACGAACAGCGGCGCCATCAGGCATTCCAGGATAACTACGAAGAGGAAGTTGCCAAACGCCTTGGCCAGAAACAGCGCGTTGGGCGGAGCGGGAGACACGCGGTACGCGTCCAGCACCTGATTGCGCAACTCGCGGGCCCATGTCTGGTTCAGTGCGACCACCGCAGCAAACAGAAACGACACCCAGATGAGCCCGCCGGCGATGTGCCGCGACTCCTCCGCCGTGGGATTGAAGGCGAAGCTGAAGATGACGACCACCAGCAGCGCGAAAAACAGCATGGAGTTGATGGCGTCCTTGGAGCGCCACTCCATGCGCAGGTCTTTCATCAGGGTCGCACGCGTTACGCCGGCCGTGCTCATCGCGTCATCACCTCATGGAAGGGGCGCGGCTTTAGCCGCGACGTCAAAAGCCTCTTAATACTTGTCATCCCGAGCCGGCTCCAGCCCGCGAGCGACCAGCTTCTTCCACCGCCGCATGGCGCAGGCATTCTTCGCGTTTGGCGATCTGTCCCGCCGTCATGTGCACAAACTCGTCGGCGACGCCTTCCATCAGCGCCGCCTGATGAGTCACCACGAAGATCGTCTTTCCCTGATCGCGCACCCGACCAAGCACAGCCGCCATCTCGCGCGCAGAACGCACGTCGACGTTGGAGAACGGTTCGTCGAGCAACATCAATTCCGGGTCGTGCAGCACCGCGCGAGCGAGCGAAAGCCGCTGCCGCATCCCTTGCGAGTACTGACCTACCCGCCGCGACAGTTCGGGATCGAGCCCGACCATCCGCATCGCGTTGCGACCAACCTCGTCGTCGTGAATGCCGTAGAGTCCTGCGAAGTAGCGCAGATTCTCCATGCCGCTCAGCTCGTCGTAGAGCAGCGGAGCGTGTCCCATGTAGCCGACGCGGTGGGCTACGTCGCGAATCCGCTTGGCGCCGAGCAAGGTAAAGCTGCCCTGGCTGGGCTCCATCAGCCCGGCGACAATGCGCAACAGCGTGCTCTTCCCTGCTCCGTTGTCGCCAAGAATGACATACAGGCGACCGGGCGAGAAGCTCGTCGAAATGCCGCGAATGGCGGCAAAGCGGCCAAAGAACTTCACGAGATTATCGAGGACGATGACAGGCGGGGCGGTGGCGATCAACTGTTCCTTGAATAAGGGCGGCGAATAGCTTAAAGCTTAAGCCGCTCCTCCACGCGAATCAGGCGGTTGTCGATATCCACCACCTTACTGGTTAGGTCATCAAACCTTTGATCGAAGCGCGCGAAACGCAAGTTCATGTCAGAGCGCAGGTCGCGAATGCCGGTGTTTTGAAAATATATGCCCACCAGGAAGACGATCAGCGGCAGACACAGCGCGGTGAAGAATTGGGCATTCGTCATATAACCATTCTACCTCCACAGTGCAACGTCAACTGCGCACCCCATGCTCAACAAGCTAGCTTCTTATAGTTCAGCCTTCTGTGCATTAGCCGCGGCCGGAGCAGCTCCCGGCTGGCCGGGCTGTTTGGGAGCATACTTCGACGCGCACTTGGCTTGCAGATTAGTAGCGTGGAAGACGCCGTCGCGCCCGAACCGGCCTTCAGCCAGAGCTTGCGCATTGTCCTTAAACGTATCCGGCGGAGCCTCGGTGCCGTTGTAAACCACCGGGAGGGTGCGGTCCTGCTCCACCAGTTGGAACTCAATGTGAGTGCCCTGACGCTTGATGGAGCCCGGCTCCACGTTGCCGGCAACTCGCAAGCGCTTGCTATAGGCGCCGTTGCCCATTCCGTTCAGTTCCTTGATGGTGACGTAGTAGCTCTTGCTGTCCTGCACGCCGGTATAAGCGAGATAGCCGAGAGCCATGAGAATCACGGCCATCACCGCGCCAAAACGCATGTATCTGCGTCCCTGCTCAGACATTGAATGATGCCCCTTCCATCTTCCATCTGCGGCGACCGCTGGGTCGCACTGGTTGGACTAAGCATACCGCTATGGCACGCACAAATCCATGTGACTTTAGTCACATATGGAAGATGCGTGGTTTGGTCGGTGTGCAAGCCGGAACTGTCCGAGTCCGCTGATCTACGCGGCGCCGCGGCGCTTGTCGGTGCGGTCCAAGCTGGACTGCACCAGTTCAATCAATTCGAGAGGAGGAAACGGCTTGGCCCGGAAGATCACGTCCAGACCCTGGTATTCGGATTCCGCCTCGAGCAAACCGCTCAACACAATCACCGGAATCCAATTCTGGCTGGCGCGGATTTGCTGGACCAGCCCCACGCCGTTGCATTCCGGCATCAGGTGATCAGTTACGACTACTCCGATGCGTTCCTGCAACGCCCGCAGCGTGGCCAGCGCACTTTCTGCCGTCGTGGCCACACACACCTGGAACCCCGCATTTCGCAATACAGTTTCGCGGACCTTTAGTTGCGATGGATTGTCGTCGACCAGTAGAACTTGGCTCAAGATATTCGGCCTTTGAAGTCCCTTAGCCCGGCTGCGCGCAGCCCAACGGTTAGGCAACGGCGGCTATAGTAGTCGATCCCCTGCCTGCGCGCAACCCAACAAACCGCGATGCGGGTAAGCTGCAGACTTGCAACTGCATATTGCCCATCCTAAACCGTGCCCCCGGTCGCCGATTCCCCGCGAATTGCCGCAGCATTCGAAACTGAATCGGCAACCTGAAGCCGCGTTGAATAGCTTAGTTCCGGGTCACTTCCCCCTGGCCGCAGATTTCTTCCTTGGCACGAATCCAATCTTGCTCTGGAGAACCGCCATGCCCGTTGCGCTGCAGATACAATTCGTAGGCGCGCTGGCGGATCTGCTCCTCGATGCTGGACGCGACCCGCGTTTCATGGGCAACCTCCGGCGAGACGGTTACGGACTGCGCTGAGGCGCCATTTCCATTGTCCGCATGAACGCCATTTCCAGCCGGCGTGGTGGTTTTGCGGGCGCGTTTCTTGGGCGTTGCGCTGTCGTTTTCCCGTGGTACTTTCGGCATCTTCCTTGACTCCTGAAACCCTGAAAATTTCACCTACTGATAGCAGCTGGTGTTACTTCTACTATAAACAATCTCGACCAAGTTTGGGGGCGCTCTAGTGCCCGTTCCCACGATTTTCATCAACCTTGAATCAGCTTATGGGCGCTCGCCTCTAACTTGCTATCGTTTCGCCACTTAGCCGTGTCCAATACCTGGTCATTCCATCTTTGGTGGAACCAAGATAGGCACAGCTACGTAAATCGGATTGGAAGCCATCTCATGAATGGTTATGACTTGTGTCAGGGCACGACTTTGAGTCGTGCCATAAGAAACCAGGATGAGGGTTGGGGCTTTAGCCCCTGCCGAATCCAGCCTCCAAGGGGCTAAAGCCCCCAGTTTTATTGAGTCAACTACGGCACGACTCAAGTCGTGCCCTGACACAAATCGCTTTACGAAATAGGTTGTGGGCATAACAGCCACGGAGTCCTGCGCCTCATGATGTTTTTTGAGATTCTCCGCCAGATGTTGCGCACCCTGTGGGCGCACAAGCTGCGTTCCTTCCTCACGATGTTCGGCATCGCCTGGGGCGTGGGATCGCTGCTGCTGCTGGTCGGACTCGGCGAGGGCTTCCGCTCCGGCAACCGGCGCGAGATGAACTCGCTAGGCGAAGACATCATGTTCGTCTTTCCCGGACGCGCTCCCGCCGTCGCCGGCAACATGAGTTCAGGCCGGAACTACAACCTCACCGATGAGGATTATCAGGACATCCTGAAGGAAGCGCCGCACGTGCGGGCCGCTGCACCGGTGCTGTCGCGGCTGGATATTCGCGAAGTCAGCGCTTACAACAACACCAACGGCGAGGTCAGCGGTGTTCCGCCGCACTACGATGTCGTCCGTTATTTGCCGTTGGCCGACGGCCGCTGGTTCAATCGGGATGACGAATCGCAGAAGCGGCTGGTCGCCGTGCTGGGCGATGAGATGCTGAAGAATCTTTACTCGGGCCGGCAGGCGGTCGGCACTACCATTCTGCTGAATGGAATTCGCTTTGAAGTGATCGGGGTTGTGCAGCGGGTGGGCCACGGCGACAACAACTCCACCAACGATCGGGTTTTCATGCCGTTCAGCACCATGCGGGAATACTTTCCCTTGACTAAGGATGGTCAGGAAAAAGCGGTTTCCTTCATCAACTATCGTCCCCGCATTCGCCAGGAACATGCACAGGCGCGCGAGGAGGTGCGCAAGATCATCGCGCGCAATCATGGCTTCGACTGGCATGACGAAGACGCCTTTGAAGATTGGGACACCATCAAGAATTCCGAGACTGTGGGCAAGATTTTCGATGCCATGGATGTGTTCCTTGGTGGAGTCGGGCTGGTGACGCTGACTCTCGGCGCCATCGGCATCATCAACATCATGCTGGTTGCGGTCAGCGAGCGTACCCGCGAGATTGGCTTGCGCAAAGCCCTGGGTGCCACCAATCGCAGCATCCTGCTACAGTTTTTCCTGGAAGGCGCATTCCTCACCTTGATGAGCGGCGGCATCGGAATGGCGGGCGCAGGCTTGCTGATGTTCATGATGAGTGGGGTTGGCGAAGTGCCCGGGTTCGATCCGCCCACCATGTCGTTCATGTCGGCCACTCTGGCTATTGGAACGCTGGCTGCCGCCGGCATCATCGCGGGTATTTATCCCGCTCGCAAGGCTGCCATGTTGCAGCCGGTTGACGCGTTGAGGCAGGAGTGAAAATGTCTCACTGGGTAGAGCGGCGCTTCAGCGCCGCGTTACTGCCGGGCCATGTAGAAGAGCCCGCTTCAGCGGGCGACACTCTGTCGTCGGCTGAAGCCGACCCGGTCTTCAGAAAAGCAACCAAGACGCGGACCTGAAGGTCCGCTCTACCTTCGCGACTTTCGAAGAAGGACGTTGTCATGACGCGCGATTTACTAACACAAGCTTACGCAGCGATGCGCTACAACCGCCGCCGCACCGCCCTCACCATGCTGGGCATGGCTTGGGGCATTGCGACCGTGGTCCTCCTGCTGGCCTACGGCGCCGGATTTGGTCGCGCCATCGAAGTGATCTTTGCCAATTGGGGCACCCGCATTATCGGCGTCTTTCCTGGCCGCACCTCGCAGCAGGCCGGCGGACAAAAGGCCGGCACCCAAATCAAGCTCACCATCGACGACCTCGACCGCATCACGGCTGCCGCGCCGCTAGTCAATCGCATCACGCCCGAGGAGGACAAAACGGTCAGCGTGCAGCGCGACGTTCGCACCTACGACCTTCCCATCGAAGGCGTGTATCCCAACATGTTTCAGATTCAGGCCCTGCACCTCGCCGAAGGCCGCCTGCTGAATCCCGACGACGAAAGTACGCGCGGGCGTGTTGCCGTCATCAGCTCCGACGCCAAGCTCAAGCTGTTCTCGGGCGAGTATGCGCTTGGCCAGCACATACGGATTGGCGGCATCAGTTATCAGGTGGTCGGCGTGCTTGCGCCTCACATGCAGGAAGGCGATGACAGTGTCAACAAGACCATCTACGTCCCGTTCAGCACCATGAGCGACTTCAAAGATACCCACTATCTCGATGGGATCTGGATGTCCTATGAAGGCAACGATTCCGAGCTGGTCGAGAAGCAAGTTCGCGGCGCCCTTGCCCACCAGTACAACTTCAATCCTGACGACAAGCGCGCGGTCTTCGTCTTCAACATGATGAAGCAGTTGAAGCAATTTGAGATCATCACCGCCGGACTGAAGGTCCTGCTGGGCTTCATCGGAACGCTGACCTTGGGCATCGGTGGCGTGGGGCTGATGAATATCATGCTCGTCTCCGTCACCCAGCGCACGCGCGAGATTGGCGTGGAAAAGGCGCTCGGCGGCCGTCGCCGCGACATCCTCTTCCAGTTCCTGGCTGAGGCGCTGGCCATCACTTTTGTCGGCGGCATCGCGGGACTTGTGCTGGCCTATGCGGTGTCGATTGGAGTGGGCCGAATTACCTTCTACAGCGCATTGGCCAAGAACGCGGAAGCTGCCGACATTCGCCTCATCATCGACCCATCGACGGTCGTGGTCGCGACGGTGATCCTGATCTTCGTGGGACTGGTCAGCGGGATGCTGCCCGCCATCAAGGCCTCGCGTCTGGATCCAATTGCGGCGTTGCGGTACGAGTGAAGTAGTTGTCAGTTGTTGGTTGTTGGTTGTTGGTTGTCAGTCGGGTGCC
>JBEKTC010000223.1:0-8036 GCA_049516475.1 Candidatus Korobacteraceae bacterium
GTAGCCGCGACCTACGGCTTCTTCTCGATCCTCCACGCGGAGCCGTTACTTGGCCGCGTCTTTATGGAGAGCGAGGACCAGCCAGGCCGTGAACACGAAGTGGTGTTGAGCTATGACCTGTGGCGAACTCATTTTGCCGGCGACCCGGCAATCGTCGGAAAAAATATTCAACTGAACGGCGAAGCTTATACGGTGATCGGGGTGATGCGGCCCGGCTTTCAGTTCCCCGTTTCCGGCGATCCCGATTCTCGCACCCAGATGTGGAAGCCGCTGGCCTGGAGCGCCCAGGAACGTGCCATTCGCGACGATCATAACTTTGGGGTGATTGCGAGGTTGAAGCCGGGCATCACGCTGCAGCAGGCGAAGGCCGAGCTCGACACCGTCTCCAACCAGCTGGCGCAACAGTATCCCAAAGACAATAAGGGCTGGGGTGCGACTGCCATCTCGCTTCGTGACGATCTGGTCGGTGACGTTCGTCCCGGCTTGCTGATTTTGCTGGGAGCAGTCGCGTTCGTCCTGCTGATCGCCTGCGCTAACGTGGCCAATCTGGTGCTTGCCAAAACGTTGTCGCGACGCAAGGAGATTGCGATTCGCGCCGCCCTGGGCGCAAGCCGGCGTCGCTTGTTGCAGCAAGTGCTCGCGGAAACCGTTCTGCTCGCTATTGCGGGCGGCGCGTTCGGTCTGATTTTCGCGCACTACGGAACCATGTTTATCGTGAAGTTTGTGGGACAGCAGTTGCCGCGCGCCGGTGCAATTGGACTCGACGGCTGGGTGTTGGCCTTCACGTTCGGCATTTCTCTGCTCACCGGCTTCGCTGCCGGCCTGCTACCTGCCTTGCGCTTGACCAGGCAAGATGTGAGCGGAGCGCTGAAGCAAGGTTCGGGCCGCACCGCTTCCGAGTCCGGTGGAAGCCGCATGCGCAGCGCACTCGTGGTTTCCGAGGTCGCGCTCTCGCTGATGCTGCTGATCGGCGCAGGTCTCCTGATTCGCAGCTTGTGGATGTTGCGCGCCGTCAATCCCGGCTTCGATGCGAATCACGTTGTGACCATGTACTTGTCCGTTGCGCCGAAGAAATTCATTACCCCGGCGCAGCAGATCGGCTTCTTTGACCGCGTTCTCGAACGCGTTCGCACTCTGCCGGGCGTGCAATCCGCCGGCGTCATCGACGTTTTGCCGCTCAGCGGTTATGGCTCCCACCAGCCCGTGCAGGTGGAGGGCCGACCGGTCGTGGCCATGGCCGATCAGCCCGAGCTTGATATGCGTTTGATCAGCCCAGGTTATATGAGCGCCATGCATATCCCGTTGCTGCGCGGCCGCGAGTTTGACGACTCTGACGTTGTGGGACGTCCTCGAGCGGTGTTGATCAGCCAGTCGATGGCACGGGAATTCTGGCCGAACCAGGACCCGATTGGCAAGCGCCTCACCCTCTACTTTTTTCCGGACCTGCCGCGCGTTGTGGTGGGGGTGGTCGGCGATGTAAAGCTGGATACGTTAAACCAGACACGATCGGCGGCCGCTTTTTACCTCCCGTTGGACCAAATTTCAGCTGCGCGAGGTGAACAGTGGCAATCCTACGGCATGACGCTCGCCGTGCGCACGAATACCGAGCCGCTCAACCTGGTTTCAGCGATCGGCAATGCCGTCCATGAGGTCGACTCCGAGGTGCCTCTGCTGCAAATCGAAACCTTGCAGGATACGGTGGACGAGTCTTTGACCCAGCAGCGTTTCACCATGCTGCTGCTGGCGGCGTTCGCAGGACTGGCCTTGTTGCTGGCAGCCATCGGGATTTACAGCGTGCTGTCTTACGCTGTGCGCCGCCGCATGCGTGAGATTGGCATTCGCATGGCATTGGGCGCGCAGATCAGCGATGTCTTGCGCATGGTAGTTATCGAAGGCATGAAGCCGACGCTGCTGGGCGTGGTCATCGGTCTCGTAGGCGCGCTGGCCTTGGGACGCGTGCTTGCCAGCGTGATCTATGGCGTCAGCGCCAGGGACCTCGCTACCTTCGGCACCGTCGCTGTTCTTACCACCGCCGTCGGCCTGCTCGCCAGCGTCCTGCCGGCTCTCCGCGCGGCCCGGGTCGATCCCATGAAGACCCTGCGCGAAGAATAGAACTCGCTTTGCTACTGGACTTTTGCTATTGGATCAGGGATACCACTCCGCTGCCCACATCGTAGTACGCCGCAGCTACCTTGACCTTGCCGTCTTTCACCATCCCCGAGATGACGGGCGACGACTGGCTCAGCAGCATGGCCTGAATCTTCGCGTTGGCCTTCGTCGCCGCTACCAGGTCGTGTCCGGCCTCGTTAACCGCCGGTTGAATGTGCGGAAACAGCGAGCTGATCTGGCCGGGCACCGCTTCGCCCTTGATGGTTGCCTTAACTGCTCCGCAGTTCGAGTGCCCCATCACCAGAATCACCTTTGTCCCCAGCACCGCCGCGCCGTACTCCAGGCTGCCTATGATCTCCGGCGTAACTATATTACCCGCAACTCGGGTCACGAAAATGTGACCGATGCTCTGATCGAAAACGATCTCGACCGGCACCCGCGAATCGGCGCACGACAGCACTGCCGCGAACGGTTCCTGCTTTTCGACCGTGTGCTGCTTCAGGATATCGAGGTCGTGTTGCAGTGAAGGCAGATCGTTGTTTGCAAATCGCTTGTTGCCGGCCATCAACTCCGCCAGCGCTGCGTCGGGAGTGGAAACGTCTTGCGCCCGCGCCGATAACGGCAGTGCAAGCCCCAGACCGCCGCCCAGCACTCCGGCAGCGGCTCCCGTTAAGCTCATCTGCAACATGCGGCGTCTCGACAGGGAATGCTCCGAATTAGATCCGTTCATGGGAAATTCCTTTAAAGGAGATTGGGTCTCGCGAAGTGTAACTCGCCGTCACTCCCTAGACAACCTCATTCGCCAATGTGCCATAATTACGGCGTCATGCAGGCCAAAACCTGTCCGTTCCGTCCATCTCTTGCGATGTTTGCCTTGCTGTTTTCGAGTCTGTGTCTGCCGGCGCAGTCTCAGCCTCAGTCTCAATCTGCCGCGGCCCCGCAACCCAGGACTGAAGCCATGGCGTTAGTGAAGCAGGGCCAGGACCTCAACGCCGACGGCAAATTGGACGAGGCGATTGCGCTTTACGAGAAGGCGCTGCAACTCGTTCCCGACCTCTACGACGCGCAACTTTACATGGGCGTGGCCCTGGACTTACAGGGCAAGTATGCGGAGGCGCGTCAGCATCTGGCGAAGGCCATCGAGCTCGCCTCCGAGGCGCAGACCACGCAATCCCTGCGCGTCATGGCCGTTTCCTACGCCTTCGAACACAACACCGCCAAGGCCTCGGAGTACGAACGCCGCGCTTACGATCTGCAGTACAACTGGAGCAGGTATGAGGATGCCGCCGCCACGGCGAACGAGTTGGCTCGCATCTATCTTGAATCGGGCGACACCGACAATGCCTTCCAGTGGTATCAGACGGGACGTTCGACCGGACTGAAAGTCCCCAACCTCACGCCGGCCGAGAAAGACCTGTGGAACTTCCGCTGGGAGGGGGCCATGGCCCGCATCACCGCGCGCCGCGGGCAAGCCTCCAAAGCCCAGGAACACGTGGCGGCGGCGAAGGCGATTCTGGACAAGTCCGGCATTCCTGACCAGGCGCGTTTCTATCCTTATTTCGTCGGATATGTCGCGTTATATGGCGGCGACTACAAGACCGCGATTACAGAACTGCGAGAAGCGGGCCTGGATGATCCTTTTATATTGAGCTTGTCGGCGCAAGCCTATGAGAAGTCCGGCGACAAGGCGCAGGCGATCGAGTATTACAAGAAGGTCCTGACCATCAACCTGCACAATCCCTCGAATGCCTTTGCCCGCCCGCTGGCGAAAGAAAAATTGGCTGCACTCGCTCCCGCGGCAGCCGCGCAATGACCACTATGAAGGCGAGCGTAGAGTGGCGCTTTAGCGCCGCGTTCGCGCCGGGGCAAGTTATGGGGCTGCAGTGGTCATTTACAACGACCACTGCAGCCCTATTTTGGTATGAGACAGGCTTGACGCCAAGCCTGAAGGCTGGCTCTACCTATTCCAGCTCCTCCGCCAGCCGCTGCGCCGTGTGCTCCACCTTGATCCCCCCGCCGTCCTTGTCCATGCCCCCGCGAATTTGCATGACGCAGCCGGGACAATCCATCACCACCAGCGGCGCGCCGGTATCTTTGATGTTCTTCAGTTTGCGCTCGAGGATGGGCGCTGAAATTTCCGGCAGCTTCAACGAGTACGACCCGCCCATGCCGCAACACATATCGGCCTCGTACATCTCGGAAATTTCGAAGCCGGCCTGGGTCAGCAGTTCGCGCGGCTGCTGCGAAACGTTCAACGTTCGCTTCAGGTGACAGGAATCGTGATACGTCACTTTGCCGAGTTGCTGTCCTTCTTTGAAGGTCAGGCGTCCTTCGTCGACCAATTTCTTCACCAGCGTTGAAAAATCGACAACTTTGGCCGCCAGCTTGCGGGCACGGTGAAGGGAGTCCATCTGCCCAAGGCTCTCGAAGTTGCTGATGAAGTCGTGCTTCAGCGCTACCGTGCAAGTCGGGCAGGCTGAGATGACGTACTCGACGTCCTGCTCCAGTAACGCGTTGATGTTGTCGCTCGCGTTCTGCGCGGCCACTTCGTAGGCTCCGCTGTAGCGCGCGGGCGCGCCGCAACAGGTCTGGCCTTCGGGGAAGATAACCTCGATGCCCGCTTTGTTCAGTATCTTCACCACGGCCTCGCCCATCTCCGGATACGCGAAGTCGATGAGGCAGCCGGAATAGAACGCCGCTTTCACTTTTTGCTTTGGCTGCGCGATCTGCTTGAACTTATCGCGCAGGGGAACGTCAGCGATCGCGGGCAGGCTGCGGAACTCCGTCATGTCGGACAGGAAGAACGGCAGGTGGCGGATGAAGCCGTCCTTCGCGAGCGGCTTCTGCGCCAGCGATGCGGTGCGCAGCATCGAGTGAAACAGCCGGCGATTGTTGACGACGGAGAAGATCGCCTTCTGCGCGACGGTCTGTCCCTTCTCGACTGCCAGCCGGCGGCGCAACTCCAGAATCAGTCCGGGAATGTCGATCTTGCCGGGACACATTTGCGTGCAGTTGCCGCACTGAATGCACAGGCTCTGGATCTCGTCGGATGACTTCAGCGCGTCGAACCACGCGGTCAGAATTGTCCCGATGCCGCCGGTATAAATCTTGCCGAAGACATGGCCGCCCACCAGCCGAAACACGGGGCAGACGTTCAAGCATGACGCGCAGCGGATGCATTGCAGCGCCTGCTTGAACTTCGGGTCTCGCGACATCTCGGTGCGGCGGTTGTCCATCAGGATGATGTGCAGTTGCTTGGGCGTGCCGTCGGTGTTGGGTACCGGCCCGCTAATGATCGAGACATAGCTGGTGAGCAACTGCGCCGTTGCGCTGCGCGGCAGCGCCGTGAGCACCGGCACGACGTCGGCGAAGTCGGACATCAGCTTCTCGATGCCGACAATGGCAACGTGAATCTTAGGCAGCGTTGTAACCAGCCGCGCGTTGCCCTCATTGGTAATAATGACCAGGCTGCCGGTTTCGGCGACCGCGATGTTCGCGCCCGTAACGCCCATCCCGGCGCTGAGGAACCTGGTGCGCAACTTGCCGCGCGCAAACTTCACCAGCTTCGGAATGTCGGGCATCTGGCCCGCTTCGACCTCCTGGCTGAAGACGTCTGCAACCTCTTCCTTGGTCATGTGAATCGCGGGCATCACCATGTGCGATGGCGTTTGCTTCGCGAGCTGAACGATCCACTCGCCCAGATCGGTCTCGCGAACTTCAATGCCGGCTTCTTCCAGATAAGGGTTGAGATGGATTTCTTCCGATGCCATCGATTTCGACTTGACCACACTCTTCACGCCGTTCTGCTGCGCCAGTGCGAGAATGTACTCGCGGACCTTGGCGGGATCGTCAGTGCGAAACACTTTGGCGCCACGCGCTTCGGCCTGCTGCGTGAATCGCTCGGCAAGCTCGTCCAGATGCGAAGCGGCATAGCCTTTGCGATCCGCAATCTGCGTGCGCACCGCTTCGAAATCGATGCCCTCGTAAGCCTTCTCGCGGCTGATGCGGTAGGCCTCGGAGAAGCGTCCCAGCGCGCCGGTGAGGTTGGGATTGTGCAGGGCGGTATTGATCGAATCGCGAAATTCTTTGCGCATCAGTTCACCCCTGCCATATCGTCGACGAAGACGATGATGAGTTTTTCCGGCCCATGAACGCCGATGGTCAGCACGCGCTCGATGTCGGCGGTGCGGCTGGGCCCCGTGATAAACGAGATGTAGTTGGTCTGCTCCGGCCGGATCTTGCTGAAGACCGCCGGCATATCGGGAAGCAGACGATTGGTTTCGACGATCGCGATGTGAATGTTCGGCAGCGTCGAAACGAGCCGCCGGTCGACTGGCGCCGCGTCCTGGATTAACGAACCGGTATTGGCCATCGCCCAATCCAGTTGGCTGATGCCTACCTTCGAGTCAGCGGCGCGCTCGCGAGTAACGTCGAAGCTCAAGCCGGGAACTCGCTCGCTCAATAGATCTTTGTTGACGCCGCGGAGGAACGGACAATCAGCCCACACAGCGTAGGACTGCGGCGAATCGGCTACACCGGCCTCCTGCAAATAATGGACGATGAAGTTGAGTGTTGCTTTCTTGTGCGGGAATCGGTGGACTTCGGCGCTTACCGCCTCTGCGCGTAGTTTGAAGGTGTCGAAGATGGCATCCATGGCGAACCTCCGCTATTCGCTCTTCGCCAGAAGCGCACGCAACCTATTTCTGGCCAACGGCGAACAGCGAGAGGCGAAGAGCGACGTAGTCAGCATGACAGGCAGATGAACGTCCTGCTGTGACATGCGTCGCCAGAGATTGTGACCGGATCACAAAAGCAGTTTCCAGTTTCAAGTTTACGGCGCGCCTAAAGGCGCACCCCTTCAAGCGGGACGTCAACAGAGCCAGATGAGTTCTGCCTTCTCACATCTCCCATAAACACTGACCGCCGCGATACATCGAGATCAAGCCGTCTTCGCTGATCTTGAGCACTGTGCCGTAGCGTGACGCGGCGATGGCGGCGGTGGTGCGTCCGCCTTCGACTGTGCGATTCAAGGCCTCTTCGGTGGAATCATGATGCAGGATGGCACCGAAGGACAGCAGGTTGGCATCGGGACAAAGCACCACAGCGCCGTCGATGCGAGCGATGTTCTCCAGCACCGTGGAAGGAACGTCGAGGATGCTCTTGTCGCGCAACAAATAATGCAGTTGGTCTTTGCTGGTGACGCCGTCATCTGCACTGTCGCGGTTGAAATTGTCGAGCAGATCGGGCTGCGACACCAACACCCGCGCCGACTCACGATCGTCGAGCACAACAAAGAGCGCGCCGCGGCGACTCTCGATCAGGTTCAGCGCAACGGTAAAGAGCCGCTCCGCCAGTTCAGCGTTGCCGATCGCTTTCTTCCACAGGCCGTAACGATGACGCGCGTCCACCAGGCGCCACGTGCCGTCGATGAAACGGAAGACGGGGACACCGTCGGAGTAGATCTTGATCTCGCCGTTGGGCGAGAGGATGAGGCAGATGTGCCCGCCGCATAAGGTGGCGCGGCAGTGGTCCGCGTACGCGGCCGCCGGTGGAACTGCCAGCGGCATATCGCGATAAGGCTCGGCCCATTCATGAACGTCGACCAGTTCCGCCAGCAAGCCGTTCTTGTCGACCAGCGCGATAGTGCGCAGGCCGTCGCACAAGCGATGGAAGCTACGAATGCCTGTGAGCAGGTGCGAATAGCGCAGTGCACGCTTTGGGGTACGCGGCGGCTCATGGCAAGGCTCGGGCATGGAGCCGAAGAGAAGCACGCCGGTCGCAATGCGGCGGTTCTCGTAGGTGCTCATGCTGCTGGTGCGCAGGACTTCGATGGCATCGGCAACGCGATCGGGAAGCTCCGCGATGGCCTCGGCGCTGCTGTGGGGTGTGGGATCGAGGAAGGCAGAGATGAAGCGGTCCTCCGGCAG
>JBEKTC010000224.1:0-10434 GCA_049516475.1 Candidatus Korobacteraceae bacterium
GCGGCCAAGGGGACGCGTCTCGGCGATAAGCCGTCCCTCGCCGAGCGCTATCTGAGCGAATCGAACCACGCGAAGGTGGAGCGGCTGCAGCACTTCGCCAAAGAGCGGGGACATACACTGCTGGAATTAGCGTTCAGTTGGCTGCTGGCGCATCGCGCGGTGGCCAGTGTGATCGCCGGGGCGACCAAGCCGGAGCAGATCGAAGCCAACGCCAAAGCGGCGGATTGGGTGCTCAATGCCGAAGAGCTGGCGGAAGTGGATCGGATCGCAGGCGTCGCCTCGCTGTCAGTTCCATAGCCTGCCTGGGTTGCGGTTGTCATACAAGGAGACGTTGGCTCACCAGAAACTCTCTCGCCACCACACCGGCGTCTCTCTTCTCTCCGTCGACGGCGTAATTCATCGCGCGCATATCGTCGGCGTTGATGCGGCCTGCCAGTCGGGCGAACGCGTCCTGCGCCCTCGGACACTCCTGGAAAAGGGCCGGCCGCACGATCGGTACGGCGTCATATGGAGGGAAGTAATGCTTGTCGTCCTCAAGCACAACCAGGCCAAGCGCGGCGATGAGGCCATCCGTATTGTTGCCCGCAACAATATCGACTGACCGATTCTGCAGGGCGCGATAGAGCAGCCCGAGGTCCATCACGCGCGGAGCTTCGGCAAAGTGCAGGTCATATGTCTTGACGAGGCCTTGATAGCCATCCTGTCGCTCCAGGAATTCGTAACCCACTCCCAGCCGCATATGCGGAGCGAACTGAGCTAGCTGCGACAGCGTTTTCACGCCGCGCTGCCGCGCGTCGTCGCCTCTCATCACCATGGCGAAGCTGTTGTTGAACCCCAGAGGCGGCATGACATCGAGGTTGAAGCGGCGTTTGTACTCCTGCTTGACGCGCTGGTAGACGCTGGCCGCGTCGCCGGCGAACTGTTTCTTCAGGATTGCCGCCAGCGCTGTCCCCGTGTACTCGACGTAGACGTCGATTCGCCCGGCGAGTATTGCCTGCTGGCAGATGTAAGTACCCGCCAGATAGAAGCGGCCGTCAACCGGCATATGGCATACGCCGTGCAAATATTGCGTCAGCAGTTCGCCCAGGATGAGCTGTTCGGTGAAGTTCTTGGAGCCGACAGTCAGCTCGGTCTCGTGGGACAAGCACCCGCTGCAAACGGTCAGCGCCACTGCGGAGAGGAACGTGCGCCGGTTCATCGTCAGCTTCGGTGCCTCACCAGCAGCTTCTCGACGCCGCTGAGCAGCGTGTCCGCGGCCAACGCGATCAAGGCCGCTGGGATCGCGCCCGCCAGGATCACTCCGTTATCCACCATGGCGATGCCGCGAAAGATAAACTCGCCGAGACCTCCCGCGCCGATAGCGGCGGCGATGGTGGCAACGCCAATCGTGATCACCGCGGCAACGCGAATTCCCGCCAGCATCACCGGCAGCGCCAGCGGTAATTCGACATGCCAGAGGAGTTGCGTCGACGTGAGTCCCATTGCAATCGCCGCCTCCCGCACCGGCGGACTGATGCCGGCAATGCCAACATAGGTGTTACGGACGATGGGCAGCAGCGCATAGAGAGCCAGGGCGACGATCGCCAGACGGTCGGCACGCGCGCCAAGCCACGGCAACGGCAGCAGCAGTCCGAATAGCGCCAGGCTGGGAATGGTTTGAATAACGTTCGTGCTGCCCAGCACCAGTGCCTTCCACTTTGGCTGGCGGGTGAGAAGGATACCCAACGGCACGCCGATGGCGATCGCCAGCAACATCGAGACGCCAACCAGCCACAGGTGTTCTGCGGTGAGCGTGGCGACCTCGCGTTTGTGGGTGAAGATGAAGTTCACAGATTGCGTCTGGCTCTTTCGCTAGATATTAGACCCGTCTCACAAGCCCTTCTGGGTTGTGCCGAACAGGACATACCAAGAACACGGGGTTTCCGCCTCTGCGAGGATTTTCCTCAAATCAACTCTGAAACATCTGCTGCCGCGTGCGAAATACATCCACATACGCCTTCACCGAGGCGTCCGGCGTCTCCAGAAATTCTTTCGGGCTGTACACTCCACGTAATCGGCCCGCTTCCATCAGCCCAATCCGGCTGCCGAGCAGCAAGGCCTCGCTCACGTCGTGAGTCACGAAGACAATCGTCTTGCCCAGCTTCTGCTGTAGCTTCTGGAATTCCATCTGGATCTCGGCCCGGGTGATGGGATCGAGTGCGCCGAAGGGCTCGTCCATCAGTAAAATGGGCGGCTCGGCTGCCAATGCTCGCGCCAGTCCAACCCGTTGGCGCTGCCCGCCGGAGAGCTCATCGGGATATCGGCCGGCGAACTCGCCAAGCGGCAGCCCCACCAGGGCCAACACCTCTTCCACGCGAGACGCGATCTTGCGCCCGTCCCATCCCTCAAGCTTTGGGACCAGGGCTACGTTTTCGAAAACACTGTAGTGCGGAAAAAGTCCAACGTCCTGGATGGCATATCCGATGCGCCGCCGCAACTGGACCGTGTCCCACTGCTCGACGGCCGTGCCCTCAACCCGGACCTCGCCCGAGGTTGCGGTGAGCAGCCGATTGATCAGTTTCAGTGAGGTGGTCTTCCCTGATCCGCTTCGGCCCACCAGCATGAACGTCTCGCCAGTACGCACGGTGAAGTCCAGGCTGGATAGGAGGCTCTTTCCTTGCGGCAGGCGAAAACCGACGCCGGCAAATTGGATGGCATTTCTGGAATCGTTGGGCATGTGCAGGGGCACGCGAAAATGCCGCTCCAGCCTATCAGAGTTGTTTCTTCTTGTGGAATTGCGAAGCGCAAATAGGAATTGCGAGCGGCAAATACGAATGCCGAGGCAGCGTTCTGCCCCGGCATAAATGTCCATCGTCGAATTTGTGCTACAGCCTCAGACTAGAGACTAGTAGCGTCCCCAACCGCCGCCACCGCCACCGCCGCCCCCGCGTCCACGGCCACCGCCGCCGCCCCCGCGCCCACCACCGCCGCCGCCTTCGCGCCGGGGCCGGTCCGTCTTGGGACGGGCTTCATTCACGGTCAGGTTGCGGCCGCTGAGGTTGGTGCCGTTCAAGGCTTCCATAGCCTTGCCGGCGGAATCATCGTCCGACATTTCGACAAATGCGAAGCCGCGCGATTGCCCGGTGTCGCGATCAGTCACAATGCTGACCCTATCGACTGGGCCATACGCTTCAAACATCGCGCGTACCTGGTCTTCAGTCGCATCGAAGCTTAGGTTCCCCACGTAGATGTTCTTCATTGGTTCCTCGCTCTTAGATTAGGCCGCCTGCCGGCCGATCCTTTGGCAAGCCCTACGCGGCATGAATTGGGGTGTTACGACCAAAGACTCAATCGCCTTCTCATCGTCGCAAATAGCAGAGGGCAGCGTCTGCTACCCTCGCTTCGTGCTTCTTGTTTACAGAACCTGTACGTTCTCGGCCTGCCAACCCTTTGCGCCACGCTTCACGTCGAAGCTCACGGCTTGACCTTCCTGCAGGGAGCGGAAGCCGTTCGACTGAATGGCGGAGAAATGGACGAAAACATCTTCGCCGTTCTGACGTGAAATGAAGCCAAAACCCTTGGCATCGTTAAACCACTTTACTGTTCCTTGTTCCATTTGTTTCTTGATTTTCCTTAATGTTGATGTTGCGTTGGTGAATCGGAAGGTTACAGGCAGGAATCGCTCGAGACTGAAGGAGGGATGGCTGCTAAACGCGCCGTTCGAACACACGCAGACTTAGTATACAACAACTGCCGCGCTGGGCCTACAGAAAAGCAATGGGCCTATGCGATCCGTCTTTCGAGCCTCTATCTCGCGCTCGCCGGATCTGGCACGTAGGTCTCGCTTCCAGCCTGCACGAAGGCCTCGGTCTCCTTCAGGACCTGCGACACCAGGTCGGCTGACGCCGCCTCGCAGTAGATTCGCAGCAGCGGCTCCGTGCCGGAAGCCCGTACCAGCACCCATGCCTCGGCTCCATTGCCGTAGGTAGGCGCGTCTAGAAAGAACTTCACGCCGTCCAGCGTCTCGACCTTCTGCACGCCGAAGCTACCGATCCTGCCAGGTCTGGCCTGAACGCGCCGCATGGCTTCGTCCTTGACGTCGTTGCTCAGGTGAAGATCGACGCGGCCATAGTGATGCTCGCCGTACTCCTTCTGGAGATCGCGCACCAGTTGTCCCAGCGGCTTTTCTTCTTCCGCCATGATGTTGGCCAGCAACAGCGAATTCAGAAGGCCATCGCGCTCGGGCAGATGGCGGGTAATGCCGATGCCACCCGACTCCTCGCCTCCGATCAGGATGTCGCGTTCCAGCATGAGATCGCAGATGTACTTGAAGCCGATGGCGCACTCGTGCAGCTTGCGGCCGTATTTTGCGGCGATGCGGTCGACCATTCGGGTGGTGTTGAACGCCCGCACAATCTCGCCCGGCCATTGCTTGCGCTTCAGCAGCCACTCCAGGATCACGCAAAAAATCTTGTGCGCATCCACGAAGCTGCCATCTTCGGCGACCGCGCCGATGCGGTCCGCGTCGCCGTCAGTCGCCATTCCAGCCTGGCAGCGTTCGCGTACGACGGTCTCCTGCAACATGGCAATGTGCGGCTCGATGGGCTCGGGATTGATGCCGGGGAACAGCGGGTTGAGATCGCCGCGAATCTCAAGGTGATCGATACCGCCTTCGGCGAAGATGCCCTTCACCACGCCGCGTCCGGCGCCATACATCACGTCGATGGCGAACTTGAAACCAGCCTTCTGAATCAGTTTCAGATCGACAAAGTTCTTGATGGCTGCGACGTACGGTGTCTTGAAATCGGTGACCGTCACGCTGCCGCCCTTGCCCGCCGCGGCGGGCGGCGAATCCAGTTCGCCCTCAATCGCCTTCATGATCGCCGGTGTGCCTGAGCCGCCATAGCCGGCCTTGTACTTCACTCCGTTCCAGTTAAACGGATTATGGCTGGAGGTAATCATGACGCCGCCGGTCGCGCCCAGGTTTTTCACGGCGTAGGAGAGAGCTGGAGTCGGCGTGTAGTCGTCGGAAAGTCGCACCGCGATGCCTGTCGCGGCTAGAACTTCGGAGATGATCTCCGCCGCCCGTTGGGAGGCGAAGCGCGTGTCGTAGCCGACAACCAGACCTTTGCCGGCGTCCTCATGTTGGTGGACGTAATGCGCCATCGCGTTGCCGACGCGGCGAACATTGTCGAAGGTGAAATCGTCGGCAATAATGCCACGCCATCCGTCGGTGCCGAATTTGATTGCAGTGGTCAGGAAAGTCCTCCGTCGCGCTACTGGTATATCTCGCGGCGATGCCCAATTTTAATTACGAGAACAACCAGACGATCGTCTTCAATCGAGGTGATGAGCCGGTAATCGCCCACTCGATATCTCCAAAACTCTCCGAGAGTCTCACCACGTAATGCCTTACCCAGGGTGCGGGGATTCTCCAAAGGAGCGATGCGCTCGTGCAGAAACTTCCAAATGCGCCGTTCTACGGCTTTGTCCAATTTCTCGAGATGCCGGACGGCGGAGGCCGTAAACTCAATCGTCCAAGCCAAGGCGTTTCGCCACCTCGTCCAGCGTATAGGTCCGCTCTCGTCCTGATCGGACACGGTGCAGAATGCGTTCTGCCTCGTAGGCATCCTCCAGGTCCTCGACGTGACGCAAGATCGCCTCGCGAGCGTAATAGGTTTTGGTACGGCCGCTGCGCTGGGCAAGCTTTTCCAAGCGTTTCTCAAGAGACTGCGGAAGCCGGATAGCCAACATGAGGTCCTCGCTATACAAGTATAGCAGCTCGGTTCAGTGATACATTACACCAGCCGCTTCAGTTTCTTCTCGTCCAGATACTTCACAACTTTGCCGACGTCCTGTGCGTGCTCGCGGGTGGTAATCAGCAGCGCGTCCTCAGTTTCCACCACCACAAGGTCTTTCACACCGACGACGGCGACAAATTTATCGGCCCGGCAGTGGATGAAATTCCCTTCCGCATTCAGGTTGAAGGACTGTTCGGCTGCGATGACGTTGGCGCGGTCTTTGCCGCCGGCATTGCGGTGCTCGTACAGCGCCGTCCACGAGCCCAGATCGTTCCATCCAAAGCCGGCTGGAATGCAATAGATACCCGACTTGCTTTCGCCCTTCGCCGAACGCGGCTCCAGAAGCGCATAGTCCACGCTGATGTTTTCGCACTTGGGATAGAGCTTGGCGAACGTCTTCTCGAACTTGCGTGTGCCATAGCTTGCCGCAATTTCTTCCAGCACTGGCGCGGTCTTCGGCAGATGTTCGCGCAAGGCGTCGGCCAGTGTGCGCGCTCCCCAGACAAACATTCCGCTGTTCCAGAAGAAGTTGCCGGCCTTCACGAACTGTTCAGCAACCTTGGCCGTCGGCTTTTCGGTGAAGCGTCGCACCTGCAACACGCCTTTCTGTGTCTCGCTCCCAGCCTCGATGTAGCCGTAGCCCGTTTCACCGCGCGTGGGCTTAATGCCGATCACGACGATGTTCGCTCCTTTCGCGGCGATCTCGGCCGCACGCCGGATGTCGTCACGAAAACGCTTCTCGTCGCCGATGACGTGATCGGAGGGAAACATGCCGATGACCGCGCTGGGGTCGCGCTTCTCCAGTAGAAATGCCGCCAGTCCGATTGCGGGCGCGGTGTTTCGCCCCGCAGGTTCGGCAATGATCTGCTGCTTGTTCAGCTTCTTGAGCTGACGAACAATGGGAGCGCGCAGGTCGTCATTAGTGATGACCCAGAAGCGCTTTGCCTTGGCCAGCGGCAGCAGGCGCTCGACCGTCTCCTGGATCATGCTTTTCTGGCTGTTCAGCGGAAGCAGTTGCTTCGCCATGCGCTTGCGGCTGAGAGGCCAAAAGCGTGTGCCGCGTCCGCCCGCGAGGATGACCGGATAAAAGTTATTAGCCAAATCGTTTCACCACAGAGACACAGAGGACACGGAGAATTTTGAATTTTGATTCTATCGAAGAATGACGCAGTGCGCGACGCGCGAGGGTTTCGGTCGCCTTCGGGCATGCATTAAGGGGTTTCCGCGGGCGTCCCTGGATTAACTATGATAGGACCTCTCCACAACAACAATCGTGGTATCACTGACGTATCCTTCCAAACCCGCTACAGTTCTGCCTATGATTAGCCGTCTTGCCGGGCTCATTGCGGCATTCGCCCTCGCCGCCCGTTGCCAAACGACACCGCCGACCAACGATGGGGCAAAGCACTTCTATTGGTCAGAAACGAACGCACACGAACTCGATTACGAGCACACGATTGCCACTGCTAAGGATCTCTCGCAGCAGGAGCGTAAGGACCTGCTGACATTTGTTCTCGATCGTTTTCATCACCCGGTGAACGCCCATGACGAGGAGATGTTTGAGGACATTTCTGACGACCAGATGCGCAAACTGGCGGCCGATACGCGTATCGAATCGGTGGATCTGAACGGTAACGGAAAGAAAGAGATCATCGCGCAAGGGAACGGACTAGGGCCGTGTGGGGGAACGGGTAACTGCATCGTACTCGTACTGCAAAGCACGGACGCTGGATGGAGGACATTGCTGGATAGCCGTGCCGGGAAACTTGGCGGGGGGTTTGAGAAGATTCGAGTTTTAGGTTCAACGAGCAATGGTTTTCGTGACATTGTCCTCGCATCGCATGACTCGGCAGATGAACGGACGGCGATTTTGTACAGGTATGACAAAGGGCAATACCTGGAATATCAGTGCTACCACATAAACTGGTCGACGTTCGCTGGGGGATACCACCGGCTATCAGAGCCCCAGACAGGGCCCTGTGCGGAATAACTGTCGCAAAATCGAGCGCAGTCGAAGGGTGTCTCTGTGGTGAATATCTATTTGGCACTGACCGATTGCGGCAGTTCGGTCTGCGGCTCGGCGACCGCTCCTGTGGGCAGCGACATTCGCATCACTTCCAGATCCCACTGCGGCCGCACGAGGTATTCACCAACACAGGCCGGAATCACCACGGCATCGCCGGTGGCGAAGCTGATCGGCTCCATCCCTTGCGAGATCGGCTCCATCCCTTGCGACTCTACGATGCCGGCGCCGCTCACCGCGACCACAATGTGCGGCGAATCGCGTGACACTTCCGAGCTCAAAGGTTCACGCAACTGCATCTTTTCAACCTGGAAGAACGGGGACCGCACCAGAATGTTCGCGCCGGCTGAAGCCGGCTCAAGCAAATTCTCTCCGGCGTTAACGCGGCGCTGAAGCGCCGCACTACCCACCACCTTTCCCGCATTGGTGTGCAGTTTGGTTGCGGCCAATCCTTCTGCGATGTGAAGTTCGCGCGGGCGGCCATAATCGTACAGGCGATACGTAATGTCCGAGGTCTGTTGCGTCTCCACCAGCACCATGCCGCCGCCGATGGTGTGCACCGTTCCGGCGGCCACGTAGAGCATGTCGCCGGCGTAGACGTCGAACCAGTTCAGCAGTTTCTCGGCGCGAGTGTCCTGAATCGCCTGCTCGAATTCCGCGAGCGTGACTCCCGGTTTCAAACCCAGCGCAACCTGCGCGCCGGGATTCGCCCGCAGAACATACCAACATTCGGTTTTGCCGCAGGGCTGGCCGCTCTTGCGCGCTTGTTCATCATCGGGATGAACTTGCACCGACAGCTTGTCGCAAGGAAATAGAAACTTCACCAGCAGCGGAAAGCGGTTGTCGTAGACGGCGGCCTGCCCTACAAGATCGCGCCCGAACTTCTTCGCCAGGTCGCCAAGGCTTTGTCCGGCGAGCGGCCCATTGGCGACGCGATTGTCTTCCCAGGTCAGCCAGCTTTCGCCGATCGGTTCCTTCACGATCCTGGTATAGATAGGGCGCAGATCGAGGCTGCCCCAGGGTCGCTCGTCGAAGATGGGGACCACCAGAAATGGGTAGAGTTGGGTCATGAAGCTTTGGCAGCGAACATGGTAGAGCTGGCCTTCAGGCCAGCGTCATAGCATCTCACCTTTTGTCTTATCATGAGGAACGGCGATCAGAGATCGCCGCTCCTCATGAACCAATCCTAAATGGCCCATGAACGCTGGCCTGAAGGCCCGCTCTACCCAACCTCGTTACACGCCGGCGAAAAAGTCGCGCATGCGATCCAATCCGCGCTGCAGATTCTCAGGCGAGGTCGCATAGGAGACGCGGACGTGATCTTGGGTGCCGAAGCCTTCTCCGGGAACGACCACGACGTGCGCATCGTGAAGTAGTCTTCGCGCTACATCGGAGGCGGAGTTCAAGCCGCCGCGCTCGAAATAGTGACTGACATTCGGATACGCGTAAAACGCGCCATTGGGCGCGGCGCAGGTGATCCCGGGAATCGAGCGCAAGCCAGCGACGACCTGGTCGCGAAGAACGATGTAACCGTCCAGCATTTGCCGCACGCAATCCTGCGAGCCATTCAGCGCAGCCACAGCGGCCTTCTGCACAATCGAAGTCGGATTGGATGTGCTCTGGCTTTGCAGCTTCAGCATTGCGCTCACGATGGGCGCGGGTCCCAAGGCGTAGCCCAGCCGCCAGCCGGTCATGGCGTAGGTCTTCGATAAGGAGCCGATGATGATGAGACGTTCCTTGACCTCATGGACGCAGCCTGCGGAGAATCGCCGGCCGGTGTGATTCAAGTAGACGTAACATTCGTCGGAGACAACATAGATACCGCGATCGTGCGCCAGTTTCAGCACTGCGGTCATGTCCTCAGGCTTCATGACCGCGCCCGAGGGATTGCTTGGGGAATTCAAGACGATGACTTTGGTGTGCGGCGTGATCGCGCGCTCCACCATGTCGGCGGTCAGTGCGAAATCGTGCCGTTCGTCGGTGGCAACGTAGACCGGTTCGCCGCCGGCATAGCGCACGATGTCTTTGAAGGAAACCCAATAGGGCACCGGCAGAATGACTTCGTCGCCGTGGTCGACCAGCACCTGGATGGCATTGAACAGCGCGTGCTTGCCGCCGACGGAGGCAATGCAATCCTCGCGCTTGTAGTCGGAGCCGAAGTCGGCGGCGTGCCGCTTGACGACGGCATCGCGCAATTCGGCCGTGCCGCCCACGGCCGTGTACTTGGTGAAGTCGTTGCGAATGGCGGCGATGCCCGCTTCTTTGATGTGCTCGGGCGTGGGGTAATGCGGTTCTCCCGCGCCCAGATCGACCAGGTCCGCGCCGGCCGCGCGAAGTTTCTCCGCTTCTCCAGCTACCGCCAGAGTCGCGGAAACTTCGATGCGTTGAATCCGGTTGGTGAGAAACGAAGCGAGCTGAGTTCCGGCAGCAGTCATGGTCTGGCCCTCATAAGAGATGTTTGCCTGTGGCTGAAATATGTCCTTGCGTGATTCTCTGACGCACCCGCCGCTCCACCATTTCCGGCACCAGGCCGTTCAACGGGCCGCCGAGCTTGGCAATCTCACGCACGATCCGCGAGCTGAGGTAAGAATACTGCTCCGCGGGCATCATGAACACGGTTTCCACGCGCGG
>JBEKTC010000225.1:0-7985 GCA_049516475.1 Candidatus Korobacteraceae bacterium
AGCCTCGACGACATGAAGGCCATGATCGACAACGACTTGGTACGCGCGCATCGTGAGCGCGCCCTTTCGCCTGACCATCCTGTACTGCGCGGCTCGGCACAGAATCCCGACGTTTACTTCCAGGGCCGCGAGTCGGTGAATCCTTACTACCTGGCTTGCCCGACGATTGTGCAGAACACGATGGACAAGTTCGCCAAGCTGGTGGGCCGCGAATACAAGCTCTTCCAATACGAAGGCGCGCCCGATGCCGAGAAAGTCATCATCATCATGGGCTCCGGCGCCGAGGCGGTCCACGAGACTGTCGACTACCTCACCGCTAAAGGCGAGAAAGTCGGCATGTTGAAAGTCCGTCTGATGCGGCCGTTCTCGCTGGAGCACTTCCTGGAAGCGCTGCCCAAGACAGTCAAGAGTATTGCCGTACTCGATCGCACCAAAGAGCCCGGCGCTATCGGCGAGCCGCTCTACCAGGACATCATCATCGCATTGACCGAAGGCTTCACCGCCGGCAAAGCTCCGATGGCAGCTTTCCCCAAGGTGATTGGCGGACGCTACGGCCTGTCGTCGAAGGAGTTCACGCCCGCCATGGTCAATCGCATCTTCCAGGAGTTGGCCAAGCCGACGTTGCAGAATCACTTCACCATCGGCATCAATGACGACGTCACTCATACCAGCCTCGCTTATGATCCGGCGTTTTCCACCGAACGGGCTGACACTGTCCGCGCCATGTTCTTTGGGCTGGGCGCAGATGGAACTGTGGGCGCCAACAAGAACACCATCAAGATCATCGGTGAAGAAACCGAACTGAACGTGCAAGGCTATTTCGTCTACGACTCCAAGAAATCAGGCGCGGTAACTATTTCTCATCTGCGCTTCAGCAAAACACCCATTCGCTCTACCTATCTCATTTCGCGTGCCAGCTTCGTTGCCTGCCACCAGTTCAGCTTCATGGAGCGGCTGGATGTTCTGAAAACCGCTGATCCGGGCGCGGTCTTCCTGCTCAACAGTCCGTTTGGACCGGACGAGGTGTGGGACAACCTGCCGCGTACTGCGCAGGAAACCATCATCAAGAAGAAGCTGCGGGTTTACACGATCGATGCCGTGGATGTGGCGCGCAAGGCGGGCATGGGGGGCCGCATCAACACCGTCATGCAGACCTGCTTCTTCGCTATCAGCGGCGTGCTGCCGCGCGACGAGGCAATCGCCGCCATCAAGCACTCCATCGAGAAGACCTACGGCAAGCGCGGCGAGTCTGTTGTCCTCAAGAACTTCGCAGCAGTCGATGCGTCCCTCGAGAATCTTCATGAAGTCAAGGTCCCACAGACCATCACTTCGAAATTTGAGATGCGTCCGGCGGTTCCAGCTAACGCTCCCGATTTCGTCCGCAATGTGGAAGCGCTGATGATTACTGGCGACGGCGACCTGATTCCCGTCAGTGCGATGCCGATCGATGGCACCTTCCCTACAGGTACCACAAAGTGGGAGAAGCGCAATATCGCCCTGGAAATTCCCGTGTGGGATGAAGAGCTCTGCATCCAGTGCGGCAAGTGCGTCATGGTCTGCCCGCACGCTGTCATCCGCGCCAAAGTTTACGATTCGAGCTTCAATCACGCGCCCGAAGGTTTCCAGACTGCAGTTCCCAAGTGGCGCGAGTTCACCGATCTGAAGTTCACCTTGCAAGTCGCTCCCGAAGATTGCACGGGCTGCGGGCTGTGCGTCGCCGTCTGCCCGGCCAAGAGCAAGAGCGAGGCCAAGCATCGCGCCATCAACATGGAGCCGCAGCCTGCGCTACGCGAGAAGTACAACGAGTACTGGAACTACTTCCTGTCGATTCCCGAACTGCCGCGCGAGAAGCTTGCGCACGGACAGGTCAAGGACGTGCAGCTGCTGGAGCCCCTGTTCGAGTTCTCCGGCGCTTGCTCCGGCTGCGGCGAAACTCCTTACATCTCTACCATGACTCGCCTGTTTGGCGATCGCGCACTGATCGCCAACGCGACCGGTTGCTCCTCAATTTACGGCGGCAATCTCCCGACCACGCCTTACACCGTGAACTCTGAAGGACGCGGGCCAGCGTGGTCTAACTCGCTCTTCGAGGACAATGCTGAGTTCGGCATGGGCATGCGCCTGGCAATCGATAAGCAGAACCAGTACGGCAAGGAACTTGTCGAACGCTTGTCCTCCAAAATCGGCGACGATCTGGCAGTTGCAATCCTGAGCGCTGACCAGTCCACTGAAGAAGGCATATTCGCCCAGCGCGAGCGGGTGAAGGCGCTGAAGGACAAACTGGCGAACGACAAGTCTGCGGGCGCACGCGATCTGCTGGCGGTCGCCGACGAACTCGTCCGCAAGAGCGTTTGGATCATCGGCGGCGACGGTTGGGGCTATGACATTGGCTACGGCGGCCTCGATCACGTGCTGGCCTCCGATGCCAACGTCAACATCCTGTTGCTGGATACCGAGGTTTACTCCAACACCGGCGGCCAGATGTCGAAGGCCACACCCCTGGGCGCGGTGGCGAAGTTCGCCGCCGGCGGCAAGCAGACGCCGAAGAAGGACATCGCCCTGATGGCCATCAACTATGGCCGGGCCTACGTCGCGCATATCGCCATGGGCGGCAATGACGGGCAGACCATGAAGGCTTTCCTGGAAGCCGACGCCTACGATGGGCCATCGCTCATCATCGCGTACAGTCACTGCATCGCGCACGGCTATGACATGGTGCACGGCCTCGACCAGCAGAAAGCTGCGGTCAACTCCGGCCACTGGCCGCTGTTCCGCTACAACCCGCCGCTCGCCAAAGAAGGCAAGAACCCGTTCGTGCTTGATTCGCGGCCACCCAGCATTCCGCTGGAGCAGTACATTTACAACGAGACGCGCTACACCATGCTGGTCAACAGCAATCCTGACGAGGCCAAAAAGCTGCTGCATGCCGCTCAGGAAAACGTCAACGAGCGCTGGAAGCTGTATCAGCACATGGCGTCAATGAATTTTGAGAAGAAGTAGGAGTTCGGGCAAGCCTTGGACTTGCAAGGGACGAAACGCAGGGCCTGTCTGATAACACCGCTTTGTGTCAGGGCACGACTTCAGTCGTGCCGCCACAGGCTCGATTGATGATTTGGGCTTCAGCCCCTGTGGCAGGGGCTAAAGCCCGGGGTTAAAGAGGCTTCTTTTCGGCACGACTGAAGTCGTGCCCTGACACGAACCTGAAGTCCCATGGAAACGGCACAAAAATAGCGAGGAGAAATCATGATCGACCTGTCGACAAATTATCTCGGACTGAAGCTGAAGAACCCGGTCGTGGTGTCGGCCTCGCCGCTGACGGAAAAGCTGGAGAACTTTGCCCGCCTGGAAGATGCCGGCGCTGCGGCCATCGTGATGTACTCGCTGATGGAAGAGCAGATCGAGGCCGAGAGCGCGAACATGGACAACGCGCTGGAATACGGCACCAATAGCTATGCCGAGGCCACGTCCTACTTCCCCGACATGCAGAAGTATCACGTCGGCCCCGACCGTTATCTGGAGCTGCTGCACAAAGGCAAGCAGTCGGTAAGCATCCCCGTCATCGGCAGCCTCAACGGCCGCTCGCCCGGCGGGTGGGTGCGTTACTCCGAATACATGGAGCAGGCCGGCGCTGACGCGCTCGAACTGAACATTTTCGACATCCCGACCGATCCTTCTCTCACCGCTGACGATCTTGAGACGCGCTACTGCAACCTGGTGCGCACCATCCGCAAGAGCGTCCGCATTCCCATCGCTGTCAAGCTAGGCCCGTACTTCACTTCTTGCGCGAATTTCGTTAAGCGCCTGTCGGAAGCCGGCGCCGACGGCGTCGTCATCTTCAACCGCTTCTATCAGCCCGACTTCGACATCGAGGAGTTGGAGGTCACACCGAATCTTGTCCTCAGCAGCCCGCACGAGTTGCGCCTCCGGCTGCACTGGGCCGCGATTCTCTATCATCAGGTCGAGACCTACATCGCCATCACCGGCGGCGTCCACGACTCAACCGATGTGCTGAAATGCATGATGGCGGGCGCGCATGTCACGATGATGACTTCGGCGCTGCTGAAGTACGGCATCGAGCACATCGGCGTGGTGCTGGCCGGCATGGAACGCTGGATGGAAGAGCACGAGTACGTTTCCGTGCGCCAGATGCGCGGCAGCATGAGCATGGTCAACGTCGAGAATCCGGCGGCGTTCCTGCGCGGCAATTACATCAAGATGCTCGGGTCCTACACCTGGCGCGAGCCGGGCACGGCGTTGAGCACGTTCTAGCTATCGCGCTGCTGCAGGAATGGTCCTGCGCCTCATCGCGTGTCATCCCGACCGAAGCGAAGGGAGGGGGAGCGGAGGCCTTGCTGCTTCCCACTTCCCTGTTATTAATTAGCCCCACCAACGAATTCCCTTGCCAAAACCAAAAACCGTACTACTATGCCTTCATCAGATTTTTGGGGTGCGGTTTGGCGTCCTCTGCCGCCGCCACTTTCCTTCACTTCAGACAGACAGCATTTCCCGACGAGGCATAGAATATGAACCTTCCAGCGATTCTCCTTTCTCCCACGCCGTTAACACTTAGCCTAACTGTTTGCGCCGCGACAATCCTGATGGCCACGTGGCTCCTGTGGCGGCGGCGCAACGCGCAGGTTCTGCTTGCGGGCTGCACCGGGCTGGCGATCTTCTTCCTGACGATTCCTACTGCGCGTGCAACCGACGTCGTGATCATCAACGGCACCGGCTGCCAGGTAACCGAAGAAGATGCCGTGGGCCCGCTCCTCCACCACGACCTTTATTTGCGTATCGATTATCCCAATACGCATTGGCGCTTCGGGTTGCGCAACATGGGCCTGAAGGGCACGCAGGCGCTTGATGTGACGCTTCAGGGTGCGCAGTGGACCTCGCCACAATACATCATCAAGCGCGCGGGAATGGCGGAGATGTTTGTTCCCTACGATGATCGCAGCCATACCTACTACGACATGTCGTTCGGCGATGACCGCATGGACCAGATCGATCAGGCCGATCTGCCCTCCCAGAATGCTGCCCTGGTGTACTTCCGTACTCAAGAACAGGGCACGCTTCTGTATGTGCCCGACTCCGTTCCCAAAGTCGGGGTCGAATGCCGCGACGAGGGAATCGGATATCTGTGCAAGGGGGACAACCCCACACGCAGGCGTATCCAGGAGGTGGTGGTGTGGTCGGTTTTCGATGCGTTCAACTACGACTACATCATCGAGTACACCTTCCATGAGGATGGCCGCATTACCTTCCGCAGTGGCGCGACCGGCTACAACCTTCCCGGCGATGAGTCTGAGCCTCACGTTCATAACGGATTGTGGCGGGTGAGTACGCAGCTCCTGGGACGCCAAGACAACGAAATGCTGCAGTTCGTTCACCAGGAGGATTCGAACGGATATATCGCGACTGATTCTTACCTGCCGATTCCCACGGAAGAAACCACGGACTGGAACGAGCAGCAATTCAGCAGCGTCACCGTCCAGAGCCTGACGCAAACCAACGATTACGGGCACTACATTGGCTACCAGTTTTATCCCTACAATCGGTGGGGTCAGGGTCATTTTCAGGAGACCTTCACCCAGCACGATGAGGACCTGACGAACGAGAACCCTGGAGAAGATGGTTCCGGCACAGGCTACAACAACTGGCTCTATAGCTGGTACAACCCCAACAGCTATCTGCTGCAGTACCTGAATGGCCAGCCGCTGGGCGGGACGGGCGACGCAATTGCGCTGTGGTATTTCGGTTCGACGCACCACGAGCCGACCGATGCGGATAACCAGATGGGCAGTGGCGATCGCACTGGCATCACCCTGGTCCACTGGTTTGGCTTCGAAATGGTGCCGCACAACTTCTTCGACTACAACCCGCTGGGTGGTCCGCCGCGATGCGGGGACGCGGGAGATATTAATGAGGCGAAGTCCTTTGGTATGCACCATCACTAATCGGAAATGGGCTGCGGGAGCATGACGCCCAGGGTCGCGTCTTTTCCTTGCCGCGCACCATGCTAAGCTGTAGCGATGGCGCTCTATCTCGTTACCGGCGCGGCGGGGTTCATCGGCTCGGCCCTGGTGCACGCATTGTTGGAACGCGGCGACCAGGTGCGCGGCTTCGATAACTTCGAGACTGGCCGGCGTGAAAATGTTCAGGAGGTTTCCTCCCAGATCGACTTTCGCGAGGCCGATCTGCTCGACTTTCAGGCGGTTCAGTCGGCGTGCGAGGGCGTGGATTACGTGCTGCATCAGGCCGCGATCCCCTCGGTGCCCAAGTCGATTGCCGACCCTGCCCGCAGCAATCGGGTCAATGTTGAAGGCACGGTCAACGTGCTCATCGCCGCTCGTGATGCGGGCGTGAAGCGAGTGGTGTACGCGGCATCGTCCTCCGCCTATGGCGATACTCCTACCTTGCCCAAGCGCGAAGACATGACGCCGCTTCCGCTCTCGCCGTACGCGGTCGCCAAGCTGACCGGCGAAATGTACATGAAGGTATTTCACGGAGTGTACGGCCTGCCGACCGTCAGCCTGCGCTACTTCAACATCTTCGGTCCGCGCCAGGATCCCACTTCGCAATACTCGGCCGTGCTGGCGAAGTTCATCACTCTGATGTTGAAGGGCGAGCGCCCCACCATCTATGGCGACGGTGAGCAGTCGCGCGACTTCAACTACATTGACAACGCAGTGGCCGCGAACCTGCTGGCGGCAACGGCTCCCGAGGCCGATGTTGCCGGCCAGACTTTCAACATTGCGACCGGACATCGCTTCAATCTGAACCAGACGGTCGGGTTGCTGAGGTCCTTGACCGGCTACACCGGCGACGTCGAGTATGCGCCCGAGCGCGCCGGAGACATCAAACATTCACTTGCCGACATTTCACGCGCTCAGGCGAAGTTGAAGTACCAGCCGCTGGTGGACTTCCAGGAAGGTCTGCGACGTACGGTGGAGTGGTATCGCGTGAGCGAGCCGGCGAAGCGACAGGAACTGGCGGCGAGCAGGTAAGAGGTAGAGCGGCGCTTCAGCGCCGCGTCTGCGCGCCAGAGAATAATTGTGAGCGAGTGCAGTCAGGATTGACTGCACTCGCTCACTTCAGAACAGAAGGCACCTTGGACGCCAGCCCGAGGGCTGGCTCTACCCTTCATACCAATCTCATCAACGAAAGGAATTCCTATGTCCCGTACCCCCGGCGTTTACGCCACTTTTGATACCAGCGAAGGTACCATTGTCTGCCGCCTGTTTGAGGCGGAGGCGCCCATCACCGTCAAGAACTTCGTCGAGCTCGCGGAAGGCTCGCGCGAGTGGACCCATCCGCACACTCGCGCCAAGAGCAAGACGCCTCTGTACAACGGAACCATCTTCCATCGCGTGATTCCCGACTTCATGGTCCAGGGCGGCGATCCGGCGGGCACCGGCATGGGGGGTCCCGGCTACCAGTTCCAGGACGAGACGAAGGGCTCGCCCCACAAGTTCGACAAGCCGGGCAAGCTGGCGATGGCCAACTCCGGTCCGGGGACCAATGGCTCGCAGTTCTTCATCACCGTGGCGGCGACGCCGTGGCTCACCGGCAATCACACCATCTTCGGCGAAGTGATCGAAGGGCAGGACATCGCGGACAAGATCACCAAGCTCCCGCGCAATCGCCAGGACAAGCCGAATAATGATGTGGTGCTGAAGTCGGTCACGATCGAGAGGGTGTAAGAGAAGTTTCGAGTTACGAGTTTCCAGTTTCAGGCGTTGGGGTGGGGGATTTTGGTCTCCCGCCCCTTTTGTCAGAAGAGACAGAACGCTAGACTCCGGCGGACGCGGAAAGCGCGTCCTTGACTGCCCGGACAAACTATGTCATTTTATGACATAGTGGAGCACGGGACTCCGACAAGGGCAACGAATGCCGAGACGCGAGCCTGACTTTCATGAGAAGCATCACTTCGATGATGGAGCGACACTTGAGCTGAAGATTTATGCCGTGCGCTCTCCTGTTCGGGG
>JBEKTC010000226.1:0-7963 GCA_049516475.1 Candidatus Korobacteraceae bacterium
GTCATGTAGGTGAATTGCAGGATAGGCCACTTCCAACCGTTGGTTTCGCGGCGCACCACGGCAATGGTAGACATGCACTGCATGGCGAAGGCAAAGAAGATCAGCAGGGCCACTGCGCCGGCAGGCGTCAGTTCCTGACGCAACGCCGATTGCAAGCCGCTGGCATGCGATTGGGGATCGATTCCATTCAGCGTGCCCAGGGTAGCGATAATGACTTCGCGCGCCGCCAGCGAGGTCAGCAGGCCAACGCCAATCTTCCAGTCGAAGCCCAGCGGACGAATCACCGGCTCAATCGCATGTCCAAGCTGAGCGACGACGCTGTTCTGAATCTCAGGTGGCTGGCCATGATGCATGGGGAAGTTGGTGGCCGCCCACAGCAACAGTGAAACCAGCATGATCACGGTTCCCGCGCGATACAGGAACGCCTTGCCGCGATCGATCACTCGTAACGCCAGCGATGCCGGCATGGGCCAGCGATAGGGCGGCATCTCCAGGATAAACGGAGCGTCCTTGCTCTTGAGGATGGTTGACTTCAGCAGCCGGGCGGTAAGCACGGCCATCAGGAATCCTAGAACATACAGACCCAGCATGGCCGCCGCGCGCGTGCCGAGAAATACTCCCAGCAACGGACGTGCCGGCAAGAACGCCGCAATTACCATGGTGTACACGGGCAGACGCGCGGAGCACGTCATAAATGGCGCTATCAGAATTGTGGCGATGCGGTCACGTTTGCTCTCGATGGTGCGGGTCGCCATGATGGCAGGCACCGCGCAGGCGTAGGCGGAGAGCAGTGGGATAAAACTCTTCCCGTTCAGGCCCACGCGCGACATGGTGCGGTCGGCAATGACCGCGGCGCGCGATAGGTATCCCGAATCCTCCAGAATGCCGATTACCAGGAAGAGCAGCAAAATCTGCGGTAGAAAGACGAGTACCGAGCCAGTGCCCTTCCACACGCCGTTGATGATGAGCGATTGGAACATCCCCGCCGGCAGGTGAGCGCCAAGCTGTGCCCCGGTCGTGTCGAGAAATTTCTGAAGCAAGTTCGAAAGCGGTTGGCCGAGAGCAAAAATGCTCTGAAAGACTCCGATCACGACCAGCGCGAAAATAATCGGGCCCCACACGCGATGCAAAAAAATCGCGTCAAGGCGGGCCGTCCAGACCGGCGTGGTGGGACGGCGGTATCCCGCGTTGGTTCCCACCCGGACCGCCCATTCGCGGTAGCCTCGCGTGCTTCCCACCACCGGCAGCTCCAACGGTTCCGGGGTGGCCGCGGCAGAAGACAAGAAGTTCTGCACTGCGATCATTCCCTCGCCGGTAGTGGCGCTGATCAACGCCACAGGAGTTCCCAACTCTCGCGCCAGCGAAAGGACATCGACATGGCCTCCCTGCTTGCGCAACTCGTCGGCCATGTTCAGTAGCACCAGTGTGGGAATGCCCAGCGCGATCACGCGCGCCGCCAGCACCAGGTGGGTGTGCAGATTCGTGGAGTTCAGAACAAGGATGACCGCATCCGGGCGAGACGTCCCAGGCATCTGCCCAGTCAAAACATCGATGGCTACTTTTTCGTCTTCAGACTTCGGCGTCAGGCTGTAGACGCCGGGGAGATCGATGAGCGCGATCTCTTCCCCGTTGGCGTCGCGGAGGTAGCCGGTGTGATGTTCGACGGTCACGCCGGGAAAGTTGCCGACTTTCTGGCGCAACTTGGTGAGGCGGTTAAACAGAGTGGTCTTGCCGGAATTGGGCGGACCGACAACCGCAATGGTGCGATACGAGGAGCCGAGAGCTTCATCCCGTGGGGGCGCCACCGCGTGACAGCTCACCGTCGAAGCCCCCATCGACTAGTCTCCAAACGCGGGAGCGCCGATCAGCTCCACATGAATGTGACGTGAGAGATCGCGGCGCATGGCGACTTCGGTACCATCCACACGATAAACGCGGGGATCGCCACCGGGGCCGCTGCGCAGGACCTTCACCACCAGGCCGGGAACAAAACCCAGGTTCATCAGATGCTCGGCGACCGGCGGGGACAATTCAAGATCGGACAGAATGGCACTCTCGCCGACATGCAAATCGGCCAGGGCGCTGGCTTGGGTGTGGCGTTCTTTCTTATGACGGCCGAATATGAAGTTGAAAATCATTTTCAATTCCAACTCTATTCTAACTCCTCCACGCCTACAGGCAACGACCAAAGTCACACTCGTTTGTGACATGTGAACGTTCTTGGGAACCTGGAAAATACGGCCCAAACCGGCATTCTTGCATCATTTGCGCGAATTGTTGCAACAACCTTGAAACGATTTTAGGCCGCTCTTGCTTATCCCAGTCCTATAACTCGGTCGCCCGATCATTCAAAGCCTCCTCGGCCACTAGCGAACATCGACCCTGACCTTGAACGTCTTCGCCGGCGCCACGTTATATTCCCAGGAGCGGCGGTAGATGAGTTGGAGCGTTGCCATCCCCGCCGAATTGGCGCTGAACTGAAATACCTGCACTCCCGGGGCGCCGGCCACTCTCGAGGATGCCGTGTTCTTTCGATAGGAAGTTTTCTCCAGCTTCAACGGAGACGGATCGCCGGCAACCGCCCAACTGTATCCCGTCGAAGGATTGCTCTTGAGCTTCACGATCAGGGTGCCCCCAGATGTAAGATCGACATCTTTGCCATTGTCTTCATCGGCGATGCTGACAGCATGAGATCCGGCCTTTGCCGGCGACTGAGCCGATGGCGTCTGCCAGGCTCCGGCCACGCACCCAAACACCAGACACAATGTGGCGGCGCCGACAATCCGTGCGGAACGAGTCATTGAGCGTTCTCCTAGCCAATAATGGTTTTGACGCAAGTGCTTCTAGATCGCCTGCAGAAAGCGCCAGACGAGTCTTACGGTTTGCCCAACCTAAGAAGATTGCGCAAGCGCCACGAATTACCTTGTTTGCACCAGCCTTGCCGTGGAGTAATGCTGAACAGGAACAGGTCCAATGACGAACGGTAGTGGTCCCCATCCAGAGAAGTAAAATCCCGCTCCCGCGTCTGGGTTCATTGTAGTTATCCAGGAGTGTATTTCGAAATCGATGACCTGCACTGCAGTTGTTTTTAAGCGAAAGGGGAATATCGAAGTACTGTATGTGGGGATTACGATCAGATCGCCGAACTTACAATCGTATACACCAGGCTCAAGCGGTCGAGCTCCAAACGCTTCCATGTAGTACTGCAATCCCCAGCGGCCCTCGAATCGAACCGTGCTGGAGTCATCACGGGTCTTTTCCTGAATATACTTCGCGGCCATCCTTGGCGCATTCGCCAATGCCGCATCTCCTGCGGTGGCCCATAAGGAGACCGCTCCTGAGACAATTAGCGGAACCGCTAAAGCCAGCCATTGCCACCGCGCACCACCAACTCTTATCGTGTCGAGACGTCTTGCAATTAGAATTCCGATCGCCGGTATCAATGGCAGCACCGACCTGGCATTTACCGACCAATTCACGACAATGGTAAAAAAAACGGTACCAACAACCCAAAGGAACAGGAGCAGCGACGCAGCATCTTTCCTTTGCCAAAGGTCTGCGCTCGCAAGAGCCAAAAGCGAAATTCCTCCAGCGACGTAGAACATCAATTGAACGCTGATTGAGAACCTGTGCTCATAAAGCCACCTTTCATGAGCATAGATTGTTCCTAAGTTGACCCAGCCTCTAAAAAAGAAAACACCAAGGAGCGCGCTTAGAATACCGCCCCAGGCAATCTGCTTGCGCGACCAAAGGAGTGGAACAAAAGTTAGTGCAGTAAGCGCGCAACCACCGGTGAAGGCCAAGCCTACCAGTGTCCGGGCAGAGCGCCCTTCGAGTTCACGGACCCCTGCCTTATGCTGGATCGCTTGTGAAATCAGCCCATAGCCATATAACTGATGGGTGTAAAACTCATATGCTCCTAGAATGACAACCGGGATCGCCAAATATCCAATCCAGCCTCGAAAGCTACGCTGTCGTGCTAGTGAGTAGGCTAGAAGAAGTGGGATCAAGGCTACGCCGAAGTACTTCGTCAACGTAGACGCTGCGATCAACACGCCTGATGTTATTAGATAGAGCGGCCGTAATTGCTCTTCTAACCCTTTTACCCAAAATACTATCGCCAGCACCCAGATTGCCAGCATCATGGGGTCACACATCAGCCCGGTGGCTGAGACGAGAAAACCTGGTGTCAGGAGAGTAGCTGCTGCTGCAAGTAAGGGTTTCTTGGTGAATCGTAGTGCGAGATGATACGTGCCAGGATGACTGCCAACGCTGGAAGAATAAAACCGAGGTGCAGTGCTCTCTCGGACCAACCGCCAATGGAAGCTACCATTGCCATGTAATAGCTGGCGAGAGGAGGGTTCTGCTGGATCTGCCACATAGGCATCGGATGCCAATATCCCATAACAGAAAACCCGTATGGGTCGAGAGGGTGTTTAGTAATATGTTGTGCTGTCCAGATGAATATAGGATCATCGATATGGATGGCCTTGTCTGCGAAAGGAACCAAACAGAGGAGCGTCAGCAGGACCAAGGTTATCTGTGGCCATCGCGAAACCCACCGGACGACGCCGTTCGACACAATGGACTTCGCGCCGTCGGTTTGTGCACCGATGATCTCAGTTGAATTGCTCGAAAAGTAGATAGATCGCATAGTCCTTTGGGGCATCCAGGTCCAGGCCGGTCCGCCTTTGCGGGATCAGCGGGACAGTATGCCAGCAGTGCGAGCAAGTCAAGCAGTATACCCTGAGGGTCAGGATTGTTTGACCGCGCTCTCCACTGCCTGATACCTTCGAAGGTTCTTCTTACCCACAAAGTTCCATAAGAGAGACGGAGCATGGCACTCAAGTTCAAGGGCGTGGATTTCATCGAGTTCGACACGTTGCTTAACGACGACGAGCGGCTGGTCCGCGACAACACTCGCAAGTTCATCGAGGAAAATCTTGTCCCCATCATCGAGCAGTGTAACCGCGACGGCCGCTTCCCCAAGGAGCTGATCAAGCCCATGGGCGAGCTGGGCTTCTACGGCGCCAGCCTCAAGGGGTACGGCTGCGCCGGCATGTCGAGTGTGGAGTACGGTCTGATGACGCAGGAACTGGAGCGCGGCGACAGCGGCGTGCGATCGTTCGTCAGCGTGCAGTCGAGCCTGTGCATGTATCCCATCTACGCTTTCGGCAGCGACGAGCAGAAGCAGAAATACCTGCCCAAGATGGCGCTGGGCGAGATTCTTGGCTGCTTCGGACTGACCGAGCCGGACGCTGGATCGAACCCGTCGGCGATGCGCACGCGCGCCCGCAAGGACGGCGACGAGTACGTCCTGAACGGCGAGAAGATGTGGATTACGTCGGGCTCGATCGCCGACATCGCCATCATCTGGGCCAAGGTGGAAGACGAGAACGACCTGATTCGCGGCTTCATCGTGGAGACGGATCGGCCGGGATTCAAAGCGGCCGATGTTCATGGCAAGTGGTCGTTGCGGGCATCGGTGACGTCGAGTCTGTCGTTGCAGGACGTTCGGATTCCGGCAACGAACCTATTGCCTCAATCAGGCGGTCTCAAATCGCCGCTGAGTTGTCTGAACCAGGCGCGTTACGGCATTGCGTGGGGCGCCATTGGAGCGGCCATGGCTTGCTACGATTGCGCGCTGCAATATGCTCAGTTCCGCAAGCAGTTCCACGATCAGCCGATCGCCTCGCATCAACTGGTGCAGGAGAAACTGGTGTGGATGATCAGCGAGATCACCAAGGCGCAGCTTCTTGCGTTGCAGGTTGGGCGCTTGAAGGACGCAGGCAAGGCCAAGCCGTGGCACGTCTCGATGGCCAAGCGCAACAATGTCTGGATGGCGCTGGAGTGCGCGCGCATGGGCCGCGACATTCTGGGCGGCAACGGCATCGCCGACGAGTATCCCATCTTCCGCCACATGGCAAATCTGGAGTCGGTGAAAACTTACGAGGGCACGCACGACATCCACACGCTGATTATCGGCGAGCACATTACTGGGCATGCGGCGTTTTGATAACAGTGGTCAGTGTCTGGTTGTCAGTTGAAAGCGCTCCGCTCAGGATGCCAAAATTAGAGAGCCTGGCCCGTCCAGACCGTCGTACCAGCTACCTGTGATGAAAGTCCTCGAACAGTTTCCGCAACAGGTGTATCCTTTGCGTTTGTGCTGGAACTGGCCAACTCATTCCTCCGGTCGATCCCGGCACATCAGAGTCAGGCGCTCGGCTTGCGTAATCCGCATTCCTAGCTCATAGTTCTGCTGGCAGGCCGCGCCTACGGAGGCCACATGGCAACCAATGTTCAAACCGAAGAAGCAGAAATGACGACACACACTCCCACCGCTAATTTTGAAACCGATCTCGCAATGGAGTTCCTGCGGGTAGTGGAAGAATCGGCGATTGCCTCGGCCAAGACGATGGGCCAGGGCGACCGCAAACACGCCGACGAAGCGGCAACCGAGGCCATGCGCAGCGTCATGGATTCGGTGCCGATGGACGGCACTATCGTCATCGGCGAGGGCGAGCGCGACGAAGCGCCGATGCTGTATATCGGCGAGAAGGTCGGCAAGCAGGACGGAGGTAGCTATCCCGCGGTCGACATCGCGGTCGATCCACTGGAGGGCACTAACCTGTGCGCCACCGGATCGCCGGGAGCGATCACGGTTCTGGCTGCGTCGGAGAGGGGTGGGTTGCTGCACGCCCCCGACTGCTATATGGAGAAGATCGTCGTCGGCCCGTCGTGCAAGGGAGTGGTCGATCTGGAAGCTCCCGTCGCCCACAACCTGCATGTCATCGCCAAGGTACTGGATCGCGACGTGGCAGACTTGGTGATCATCATCCTTGACCGTCCCCGGCACGAGAAGCTGATCAATGAAATCCGCAAAGCGGGCGCGCGCATCCGGCTGATATCGGATGGCGATCTTTCGCCCGGAGTTGCAGCGTCGATGTTGGGATCGGGCGTCCACGCAGTGATGGGAACTGGCGGAGCTCCTGAGGGAGTGATCACCGCTGCGGCCGTGCGCTGCCTGAACGGCTACATGGTCGGCAGGCTGGTGGGCTACACGCCAGAGCAGGGCGAGCGCATGAAGGACATGGGCATCAGCGATCCCAAGCGCATTTACACTGCCGACGAACTGGCGCCCGGCAAGAACATCATCTTTGCCGCGACCGGAGTCACCGAAGGAACACTGCTCAAGGGCGTGCGCTTCTTCGGCGACGGCGTGCGCACAACCTCGCTGGTGATGAAGCTCAGCAAGGGCAAGGTGCGCTTTATCGAAACCATCCACCTCGACCGGCGCCCCGACGTGAAGGTCAGAATTCCGGAACGGTAACGGTCGTCGCGATGTCATCAGGCCCTCCTCGGCGGAGGGCTTTTTGTTTAGCGGCCCCGCCCTAGCCAAAGGCGGTCTATTCATACCTGCCAAAGAACTGTCGTCTTGGCGGTGGAAGCGCCGGGCTTTAAGCCCGGCGAAATCGGCGACAGGAATGGCTTCAGCCACGTGGCCAGGACTAAAGCCCGCTTCTAATTACGTGCTTTCGGCACGGCTAAACAGGTTGCTGAAAAAGTCGTGACTTTGCGCCGTTCGGGTAGAGCTAGCCTTCAGGCTAGCGTCTAAGTGCTTTATTTTCGATTCCGAGTCGGCTTTAGCCGACGGCATAACTCGCGTTCAACGACTTTTTCAGCGGCCTGTAAAGCCATGCCCTTCCACCGTGCTTGCGGACATTTCTTTTGCAGGAAGCAACAGAACGGGGCACCCTGACGGGTCCGAAACGACCTCTCAAGACAAGTAACTCATCATTTTCTACTTGCATCTGTATTAGGAGGAGTAAAATCCAGCTAGAACAGGACTGTAGCTGCGGGTGGAAGCAGTCCACCCGGAGAGGCTTTTCATGAATGTTCATATCAGCTACAAGATTTCCAAAACACCCGACCTCGAAAAAGTCATCAACCAACAAGTAGAAAA
>JBEKTC010000227.1:0-7931 GCA_049516475.1 Candidatus Korobacteraceae bacterium
CAATGGGTCGAAGTTATGCAGCCGGCTCATGCCCTCAGAGTACAGTCGCAAGGCTTGTGCATTTGCGGTGACAGCAAATCTGGCTTCCGCAGCTTCGGTCGTTGCCAGCTCCTCGACGCCCAGGAGCTGACGCACGCGCGCGCCGGCACGAGCGACCATAGCAAACAAATCGGATTCCTTTCCGGTCTCGCTGACGGATTGCAGAGTTTCGCCGGAGACCGCGTTCTGCACGCGCAGGTCAAGCCGAATTTGCCGGGCGACCTTAGCCGCTTGCAGCTCTTGCGCCGCTCTCGCGGTGGGCAGCACGGTGTAGGCTCCGCTGACCACAACATCGGCTCCCAGATTTTGCCGCACGCGGCCCAAAGTATCGCTGGAGAGACCGTCCATGCCGTCCAGCTTTAGTTCCGTCTTGGCTCGCGCCACCGTCTGATCTGGAATCGTCATCAGCTTGTCGCCCGTGCCGAGTTCGGTGGTCAACATCTCCGACAGCGCGGTTGAGAGCCATGCCGCTTCTTGCTGTTGCGAAAGGTTGGTGAAACCCATCACCGCCACCGAGCGGCGAACTTTGACTTGCGCGGCGGAGGCAGGGAGCGGCCCAGACCGACCCATCCTGGCGCGCAGCACATGGGCGCCATATCCTGCCAGGACGCAAAGCGGAACCGAGAATGCCAGCGCCCACGCCGCAAAACGCCATTTGTTCCGACGAGATGCAGCACGCTCAGCGCGGGGAACAATGAGATTGTCGCTGCGGCCGATCGGCGGCTCCTCGGCATTCGTTTCCACCGACGGTGGCGCAATCCCGTTGCGAGAGAAGACGGGAACGTAAGTGCCCTTGGGCAGATCGATGTGTATGGGATCGAGAGTGCCGTGCGTGCGGTAGTACTCGGCGAGGCGGAAGCGCAGGCGGCGGGCTTCGGAGCGCACCACCGGATCCGCCGCCGGATCGAAGTCGGCCTCGCGGTCGAATACCTCCAGGCCAATGGAGTACTCCTTGACGGAGTCGGCCTGGCCGGCAAGCGCTTTGCGGACAACGAAAGCCAGAAATCTGCTATGGCGCGGCGCGCTGCGGAAGGCAGGGGATTGCAAAATCTTCTGTAGTTGGGCTTCAACGTCGGAAGTTGGCAGGTCGACCACAGAGGATAAATCTTCCTTGTCTCGCGAGTTCAGTGAGGTTCCGTCATGGATGGATGCCTCGTGGGGCTGTCTCTCGGTTAGGCGACCAGACTTGGGGAGCGTGGCTGGCAGTATAGCCCGGCTCAACCGCGCCGGACAACTGACAAATCAACTCAACAACTTAGAAGCAATGCCACCGTGTCGTTGCCGAATGACACTTGTTTTCGGGCATGGTTTGGACCGAAACTCCCGTTGTAATTGGTCAATTGGACCGAACCCGCACCGCCAAGTCGCTCTTCGGTGCCACAACGAAATTCAATCAAGGAGAACAAACGTGCATCACGAAAGATCAACCCTCGTGCTCGCTCGCAGTCAATTCGCAGGGCGGACGGTTATTGCTAACTCAAGGCAACATCGGCATTGGATTTTCGCCGGGAACCAAAGCCTAGCATCAGCGCTGGGTATTACGCTTCTCTTGATGCTCTTTGCTACTGCATCGGCGAGGGCGCAGACCTTCAGCGCGATTCATACCTTTAGTGGGGCGGACGGCGCAAATCCTTCCAGCGGAGTGACCATTCAGGGAGAAAATCTCTATGGCACGACGTACAACGGAGGCAGCCACAGCTATGGGACGGTGTATAAGCTCAAACCCTCCGGATCCAGCTATATCTTAAGCCCGCTCTACGAGTTTGGCGGAGGCAGCGACGGTGCAAACCCCGTTGCTGGAGTAGTATTCGGCCCGAACGGCAGTCTTTACGGGACAACTTATGCTGGCGGCGGGGGTAGTTGCGGGGGCTGCGGCACGGTGTACAACCTGAGGCCACCTGCGACAGCTTGCAAAACCGCAATCTGCTATTGGACGGAAACGCAGCTTCATATCTTCGGAAGCGGTACGGACGGATACGCCCCCGAGGGTGACGTCACCTTCGATCAAGCGGGTAATATCTACGGCACGACCTATTGGGGCGGCAATGTCAGCTGCCAAGGCAACGGGTGCGGTACGGTCTATGAGCTCGCAGGCTCGGGGAACAACTGGACGGAGACGATTCTTCACAACTTCTCCGGCCCTCCCAATGACGGCTACGAGCCGGAGTCCAACGTAATCTTCGACAGTGCCGGAAATCTTGACGGCACTACCTATCATGGTGGCAATGGGTCTTGCGGCTTGGGCTGTGGGACAATTTTCCAATTGGCGCCCTCGGGATCTGCCTGGACCGAAGCAATTCTCGCAAACCTTCCCCCCTCTAGTAATAGCGACGCAGTATACCTCGCGGCTGGACTGATCATGGATCCGTCGGGCGATCTGTACACTGTGACTTTCGGTCTCCAGGCGGCGGTTCTCGAGCTGCCGCCTTCAGGAATGTTGACGGTTCTTGGCACTCTTCCGGCGTCTGCTTTTTGCGGGGTTGTGGGTAACCTCGTGATGGACAGCGCCGGCAATCTGTACGGCACGACGTACTGCGGTGGAAATAATAATCTCGGCAACGTCTTCAAGCTGACGCCTACGCCGGAACCGCCGTGGACCTATACCGACCTGCACGACTTTACCGGCGGCAGCGATGGGTCCTATCCCGAAGGCGATCTAAGCATGGACTCCAATGGCAATCTTTACGGCACAGCGTCCAAAGGCGGCAACCTGAACGATTGCGAGGGAGCAGGCTGCGGTGTGGTCTGGGAGATCACAAACCCGTAGCCGGGAGTCCGCGAACTTCAATCATGGGCCGGCATGCTATCGCGCGCCAGCCGACTGCTCTTCCAGCCAAAGCAGCGTCCCACGATTTCCGCAGCTCGGGCAGCACTTCAGTCAGAGCCGAGGAAGTCACGGCTGACGAACTGCGATTGTATACGCAGAACCGGCTGTATAAACGCTGGGAGGGTTGGAAGGGTATAAATATATTTGGAGCCGCAGGCGGAACTCGCCGCAGGCCTGAACCAGTACCCATACCGCTTAAGCGGTCGGAAGCAACACTGGCGCAGGGCAAAGCTATAACGGCAAGCAGTCATCGAAACGGTACTCCACACCGCTTAAGCGGTACGGGTGGCCCGTGGTAACAATAGAGCCGTTCGCCCCATCTATGATATTTCCAGCAACTCCTTGAACAGCTTGCCGACGGTTTTCTAAACCGTCAGGTAGATTGGATCGAACCTAGCAAAATGATGTGTTTCATGCGCTTAGCTCGGCGCCCTCAAACGTCGGGTGCATACTAGGTGCATATTCGCCCGTGGCTTCGAAGGATCTTTTTTTGGGGGACATAGCTGGTCTTGACTTGAGTTTGAGATGGTTTGAACGGAATGGCACGGCCTGATCCTCCTCGCACTCCGCACTCCACACCGCACTCCAATAACGGCTGCGGTGGGTTTCAATCGGCTGTATAGGCTGCTACCCGCTCCAGCAGATTGTTTAGGTTACGGTGCATCACGAGGTTCGAATCCCTGTCTCTCCGCCATAACTCATTCAGTCTCAATAATTTACAAGCGGCTGACCGGGTTCGCACTCCGTTACTGGATTACCAGTCTCACCACTTCGCTGTTCGCTTCCCGCATCGGTTCAGCCATAGCCTTACCGTATACGTTCATAGTGGTCTTGATGTCCGCGTGGCGCATCAGGTCCTTCTGCACCGTCATGGGCGCCTTCGTCTGGTCGAGCCAGGAACGATAGGTGTGCCGCAACGTGTGCCAGCCGACGTTGCCGAGACCTGCCCGCTGACCTGCGGGAATTAGATAGTCACGCTGGATGGCATTCGTGCAGAGCGGCATCGCGCCGGCCACCCATGGCGATGCCCACACCCAATCATCGTCAGCCCTGAAGTCTGATAGGCTTCGCCAGTTCTGCAACACCTCAATCAGGGCCGGATCCAACGGCAACCGTGCTTTACTTCTCTTCGTCTTCACGGCATCGACGCGGTTGGCGATGACGCTTCGCTCGGGCTGGAAGAGGATTCGCAGTTGAAACGGTGACGCAGCCTGTCACGGCGTGAGGCTTGGGTTCACGTGCCGACGTTTTCCTGGTATCCGCCGGACGCCTCGTTCACGATCTCCACGCTGGAGGTGATTGGGAACGCTGGAATCAGAGACCGATATACAGGACAGCCTTGCGCATACACGCCATGCACACGCTCCACGGTGTCACGTACAACGGCGGGATCGTCAGCACGCAGGTAGTGGGTTACATGCACACGCTTGATTATCAACACACCTCCATCGTCCTCGACTTCACCGCGGACTTCGCACCTGAGGCGGCCATCTTGGGCGTTGATTTTGCGCGCATCCAGCGCGCCAGCAAAGGTGCCCAGCATTCAACCGCCGAGGGCGGCGATGACGTAGTCGATCGTGGCAGCGTGAGGCTCCGGCAAGCGGCTCTCGTCGATGCCATAATGCTTTGCAATCCCACCATGAACGCTGAACATCACAGGCTGCGGTTCGCCCGGCAGAGAGGCCCGGCGTAGTGGGCCCTTGATGCGCTCAATGCGCACATTGGATGTGTAGACAACTTCAGACATGGGTGCCTCCGGTATGCAAAGCCATTCTACGCGGCTTAGGAGAGGGATATTCTAGGCGGACTGTTACTTGACAATTACAGGGGCTTCACGTTTTCAGCCTGCAAGCCTTTGGGACCTTTGACGACATCAAACTGCACTTGCTGCCCCTCTTGCAGGCTGTGGAAACCGTCCCCCTGAATGGCTGAAGAATGGACGAATACATCTCCTTGGCCTTCCTCTCGAGTGATAAAACCGTACCCCTTTGCGTCGTTAAACCACTTCACTGTTCCTTTTTCCATAGCCTTAACGTCCTCTGCTTTGATTTTACGCTCCGATCAATCGGAGAAATCACAGTTAGGACCCTGGCTGGCTGTGTACGCCATGCGGATTTCACGCCAATTACAGCGAAACGCTCAGTGCCGAAGAGTCTCAGCTAGGGCGTGATCTCCCAGACGGTACCGACCCCCTGTGAGCCGCCGCTGACGGTGGTGCCGTAGAGATTACCGCTGGTATCGAAGGCCACGCTGCAAAACGGAATTTCCCCATCACTGCCGCCGGTAAAGTCGTGCAGCGACCTGTACGTCCAACCGTTGCCCGACGGCGTCAGCTTGAAAACATTGCCAATGTTATTCGCGCCGTCGCAATAGGTGGTGCCGTAGAGATTGCCCGCCCCGTCCATGACGAGGCTGTTCTGCGGCCCGCAATCAGTGGCTCCGGTAAAGCTGTTAATCAGGGAATACGTCCAGGTACCGTTGTTCGAGGGCGTCAATTTGAAAACTGTACCGCCGCCGCCCGAGCCGCCGCTGCTGGTGGCGCCGTAAAGGTTGCCCGATGAGTCAAAGATCAGGCCGGCATAGGGATTGCCTCCGTCGCTTGCGCTCTGAAAACTGTATAGAACAGTGTGTGTCCAGCCAGATCCTGAAGGAGTCATTTCGAAAACCGTGCCGTCGCCATTTGCGCCGCCTCCCCACGTCGTACCGTAGAGGTTGCCGGCGTTGTCGAGGATTACGCGGCTATAAGGATATGCTCCGTCGCCGTAGCCGAAGGAGTGAAGGATGTTCTCCGTCCAGCCGCCACCCGAGGGCGTCAGTCCGTAGACGATGCCATAGCCACCACCCCCGCCATAGGTGGTGCCGTAGAGGTTGCCGGCATGGTCGAAACTGACGTCGCCTGGTCCGGGACCATATCCGTCAGGAGATCCCGCGAAAACATAAAGCAGGGTTTCCGTCCAGGGGCAGAGTGAGGTCTTGCAAACGGTCGGCGAGGGACTCAGATTGTAGACTGTGCCATTCCCTCCGTCGACGCTGGTCTTGGAGGTCGTGCCATAAAGAGTGCCGTTTGGGCCAAAGACTACTCCGGCATAAGGACTGGCGCCGCCTCCGGCAAAACTGGAGAGGACGTTGAGGATCCAACCGGAGCCCTCATGCGTTAGCTTGTAAACCGTGCCGGCACCGTCGCCGCCGCCGTAGGCGGTTCCATAGAGATTTCCTTCTCTATCCAACGTCACGCCGTCATAGGGCTGTCGCCCGTCCAGTCCATTAAAGCTGTGGAGTACGTTGAACGTTTGCGCCTGCGCGAATTGCGCCGCGACAACCAACAGCATAAACGCGACCTTTGCCGCCAGCCGCTTTGTCCCCGGAATCCGGCACGGAAGTTGCCCTGGGTTCGTCATGAGAATTATCCTTTCACGCTGTAATGAGTGCTTCATTGGCGACAGGCCAAGCCCCAATGCCGCACCATACCACCCAATGCAACTAAAACTTGCCACGGCCGTGTAAACGATTTGTCAAAGGTTTGTCTCCGGTGATTAGCTCTTCGCTTAGCGTGCCGAACCGACTCCTCTCGCCGCCCAGCTGCGGGTGTCAGAAGAATCGACAGTCTTAGAGTCTAGGTCAGCGACAATGAGCGATTGAAACTTCTCAGGTACGTGCGATAAATCAGTAGTCCCCACCACTACTTACCCGCTCCGTAAACTGGCTGTCTGTGATTACTGTTGTAATCAGGCCAACTCGCACCCTATCTGAACCGGATCTACGGGTTGGGCGTTATACGGCCAAGTGGCGGAGCCAATACGGTTGCCGGATGCTGGCCGACTCCCGAGGAACATATTCCATCCGGTTCAGATAGAGTGCGAGTTGTCCTGTTCTCGACAGTTACCCCGGTATCTCGTTTAGAAGAGCATTTCCCTCCTCACAATCTGCATAGCAGCGTCGAAAGCCAGTGTCCGATTATTGGGTGTATCGTACTATCGAGACTGCAAGGGAGGTCGATATTGGGTATCTACTATAATTTTCTAACTGCCTTCTTTGTGACCGTTAGTTTGTCAATCCCAGCAGCCAGCGCGGATACGGCAACGAGCAAGAATCTCATCGGTCAAAGCTGGTATTGCACCGACAGCCATAAGGGCATCCATCGGTTTGTATTTAGTCCAAACGGAACATTCACTGCGGAGTTCTGGACGCCTACGGCGAAACATCTGCGGTATTGGGCTCCTGAAGTCATCGGAGTAACTCCTTATTCTGTTGTCGCTTCAAGCCAAATCAGGATCGGCAGTGGCGATCCACCGCCTTTCTGGACAATTAGCTATCTTTCTCCCCGAGAATTCAAGTTCCGCGACGGTATGTCCTCTTATTACGACTGCACCCACGCCCCACCCTCGGACGATAGACCCGAAAACGCTGCTGCGGCTACCGCAGAACGGGCGGCAGAAAACAAGTTTTTTTATGGAAAATGGATGACCAAGGACGGACTGCAATCAGTCGAGTTTTTTCCAGAGGGGAGCTGTGTGATCACTTCAAATGTCAAATCGAAAACAGTTTTGGACATATCGATGTATAGGGGGGTGGTTCGAGGGGAGTCTTCCCTTTATTCAAGTGGCACGGACATTAGCTGTGGGGAGGGAGGTGGAGCTTTTTCCCGGATTGGGCCTAACAGCATTGACTTCACGTCTCCGGACGCCTCGATAAATTTGTACCGCGTTACGACAGCAGCAGCGACACGGTAGATAATGCTTCCTTGAACTTACGATTTACTGCGGGTTGCTAAGATATTTACCTCCAGCCATAAACGCCTACGGTCTCTCGAAAAACACTTTACTTCGGCGACCTCGCAACAGACAGGGGGTACACCGATGCCGCTTAAGCTTTCAAAACCAACTCCGGCGCACTGTGAAGCCACAACGTCAAGCGGTGGCCGCACCTCCCCTTTCAATTGAGGCGGGGTTAACTTTGGGGTAAAGTGAAGGGCACCTTCGGGTTCGACTAAGCCCAAGTCTGCCTGTGTCCAGGAACTCCGCCAATCTCGACGTGTTGCGCGCCATCGCCGTGCTCATGGTGTTTT
>JBEKTC010000228.1:0-9784 GCA_049516475.1 Candidatus Korobacteraceae bacterium
ATACATTCTCATTCATACCATTCCCGATTGAACATCCTCACAAGCTGAAGCAATTCCTCCCCGCAGAGGTGCTCTGCTTCACTACCATCTGCGAACCTTGGAACCTTGAGAAAATCGAAGTGCTCAAGAGGGAAGGGTATGCCGTCGAGGTGCTTTGGGAGCGAGAAAAGAAAGTCACAGGGCGCCTTATTCGGGAACAAATTCTCAACGGGGATGACCGATGGAAAATCCTGGTTCCGGAGGCGACTGTGCGTGGGCTGGAACGCCTTAATATCGGGGAACGACTGCGCCAGTTGCCCGCCAAGTCGGCATCCATGAGGCCGTAGATTGTACTCACCTACGGGTGCCCGACTCATTCGGGGGGGGCGAATGAGTGGGTGCGCGCAGGGGAATAACTGATGGTCAGCGGCCATTCCTGACAGTTCACTCGTACGCCGTCCTCTTCCATGCGAGCATAAGCCCGGTCACGGGCCGAAGTTAGCGGTTTGGAAGCGGACCGTCTGTGATGGGATGAACCAGGGATTGTGACTTGACTCGCCCACTCATTCGAACCCCGCGAATGAGTGGGCCACCCGGCCGATTCATTCGAACCTCGCGTATGAGTAGGGCGCCCGCGCTCTGATGCGATTCTGGGGAGTGAGCCCGGAGCGTTGGCCGCCTCCAAACCACTCCGATGCTTCCCGCTGGAACAGGAGAATCAGAGCAACATACTGGAGAATATTCTCAGCCAACACGATCAAGACTGGGAGCAGCCCATTGAGTCGGAGCAATACGTGCATCATCAAGATCACGGAAACGAAGCCCAGCAGACAAAACACGAGCAACGTGATTCGCGCCCAATTTCGGCCTCGGCCAATCGCCGCGATGATTAGGGCCTCAGCTCCGAAGATTACGAATCCCATCACGTAAGTGCCCGGAGGTGGGGGTGTGGCGTGGGGGACTACAAAGAAGGTGTTAAGGAGCCCGATGCCGAAACAGGCCCAGAGAATTATGACAGCCAATTGGACTGCGGTCGGCGCGGATTGACAGTTTTTCCGTAAGTCAGTTTTCATCGGGGTAAGCCTCGCTTTCATGAGCACAATGCGCCCGTTTGCCTGCGCGATCAATACTCAGGAGATCATTTGGAGGTAAGTTTCAGGTCAACGGTTAAGCGGCTCAAAAACCAAGAGTTAAATCATGATGTCATCACGAAACAACCTTGCCCGGGAGGTCGGCGTTGCCCCCACCCCGGTCTCCCGCTTTTGGCGACGGGGTGGGAGCCGCTGCCTATTCGTAGTGCGTCCACATCCGCAGCACCTTGACGATGCGTTCTTCTTCGAGCACCTGATATACGAGCCTATGTTGGATATTGATCCGGCGGGAGTAGGTGCCTTTCAGATCACCAAGAAGCTTCTCGAAGGGCGGTGGCTTCTGGAAGGGATCAGCGGCAAGCAGCGCGAGAAGCTGTTCGGCCTTAGGGCGGAGACCCGAGGATGCAAGCCGGCGAGCATCCTTTTGCGCCTGCCTGGTAAAGACAACCTGCCACGGCTTCACCAGCCAGGTTCCTTCTCGCACTCCTCGACCGGCGTAGCCAGTCCTTCGCGGACGGACTCGCGCATGCCAGGAACCGACAGCAGATAAAGCGTCTCCTGAATCGCGTTCCAGTCTTCTTCCCCGACCAGAACGCCATTCGAGCGAGGTCCGGTGATCAGTACCGGCTCGTGCGCGGCGGCGGTTTCGTCCAGCAGTCGATAGAGTTTCTCGCGAGCCTCGCTGGCATTCATGCTGTTCATGGTCAGAGCGTACGCTTTTTCGTACGTCACTGCAACGTCGCCTGGGTCTGGGCAGGCAAATCGCATCCTGAATGTCAGTTAACTTTCAGCGCCATCGTTTTCGCTTGGCTCCCCTGCTGCAGGCAATTCGTTCCCATGTGCTGTTGAATTACTGCCAGGTCTTCTTCGTTGGTCAGCCCGTCGTAGTTGAAGTCGTACCAACTCGATCCTCCGCCATTCAACGTAGAGAAATACCGCCACCACTGAACGTCAAGGCCAAAAACGGCCTGGTCCTCGTTACCATCGCCGGGGCACGCGACCTGAGAAGCCAGCGTCGTCTGCAGGTCCGTCAGGAGCTGATTGTAGTTGGTTAACTGTTCCTGGTTGAGTCCGGCTGGACAGCGATGCGCAGCGGACACTTCCGAGCACAAGGCCACGTCAAGGTCGTCCAACTTCGGATTCACAGGGTCCTCGTTGACGTTGTAGAACTCCGTAAGCGTGGTGTTTCCATCGACGCAGTTGGCCTGAGACTTCTGTATCAGCTTGTATTTGTCGTTTCGCGTAGCCCACTGCGCTTCCGGAAGGAACTGGATACCGTTCGGGTACACGGGAAGTTGTGCGGCCTGCACGGCGCAACACGACGAGTACTGTTGCGGTGCTCCCGGTCCATACCAGTCTCCGCCTTCGGATTCACAGAGTCCCGGGCCATTGAAAAGTTGCACGCAGGTGGGAGGTTCGGTGAGGGCGATCACGCACGGCGGAGGTGGTGTATTGCCGACGTGGATATTATTGGCCCCCATCGTGAAATTACTGGTGCGGATCTCCGCCTGGTTAGGATTGACGAGATAGGGCAGCATGGAGACCGAATCGATGGTGTGAGTTGGGGGAACCACCTGGTGAATGTCCAGGCCGGCGATCTCCGCGAACAACTGGAACAGGTCCGCAATGTTGATCATCGACGTGACCTCGCGGTCGGGCGACACAACCAACGGACCGGCCACAATCAGCGGCACCCAAACCCCGGTCTGATATACCCAGCCCTTGGAGCGCGAAGGATCGAAGGGCGCCTTCACTCCGGGAGCATATGTACCGTTGTCACCAATCAGGACGACCATGGTATTGGTCTTGTCCGGCTGGTAGTTCAGGCTGCCGTCGGAATTCCAAGTAGCCAGACCGGCCCGCACCAGCAGGTCGCCAATCTGCGTGTCCATGGATTCCAGCATCTGGTTGCTGATAACGCGGGTAAAGATTTCGTCCGCGGGATCGTTACCGGTGCACTTGAAGTTGCTGCTATCCGGAGAGCCGGACGGCAGCTGCGAAGCGGGTGGCTGCTGGTAGGGCGAATGAATATTGGCGTAAGCAACCGTCGCCATCCACGATTGGTTCAGAGTGTTTTCGGAATTGATCCAGTCCACGGCCGACGTGGTTGTAGCGTCAGACACGTAGCCTCGCGTTCGAGGGTCCGTCAGCGGAGGCTGCACCACGGTCCCGTCAGGTTCGTTGTAGGTGCGGTTCCACACGTAGTAAGCATTCGCCTGGTCGAACACGAGGGGAGTCGGCGGAACGTACGCGCAGCTTTGGCTGGGAATAAACAATCCTCCCAGTTCCATGCAGCTGCGACCCGGAGTTGGATGGTTCGGGTCTTTGGAAATAACCTTACAAGTATTGTCGGCGAAGTGGCAGGCTCCGGTGTCGGCGCCGCCGTAAGCCGCATTGGTTACAAAACCGCAGGTGAAGGGACTGGTGCTGGCCGAAAACTGCCCCCCAATCGTCGTGTCGATGGGATGGGGCGCACCTTCCAGGAACCCGTCAAAGTAATTCCAGCCCAGCGAGTGGGGCGTCGCTGCACCGTAAGGATTGTAGGTCGCGGCGGCGAGATGGAACTTACCGAACAACCCACTTGCATAGCTGGCGGTCTTCAGAATCTTCGGCGTGGTCGCTTCAAACGGTGAGACTTGAGAATTCGCCAGATCATCGCTCAAGATTGCGTTGAACACATTCGTGCGGAAGGGATAACGTCCCTCGAAGAAGATGGCGCGGCTAGGCGAACATTCCGGCATCGACCAGGTGTTTCTGAAACGCACACCGGCGTGGGCAACGGCATCGATGTTTGGCGTCGCGGGTGGAGTCGCTCCTCCGTAACCGAAGATCTTCATCTGGTCGATGCCGACATCGTCCATGATGATGAAGAGAATGTTAGGGCGATTTGTCCCCGGTGTCGCGCCGGAGCGAGAACCGAATGTCGTCGCGATGGCTGGCTGCAATTTGGGACTTGCGGCCTGCGCGTAGGACATTCCCGCCAGCAAAAGCATCATCAACGGCTCACTGCAAAGACGCTTCATACTTTTCTCCCCAAAATGAACTTTGACATCCGGGCCTGTAGATTCGGTCTCCCCCTGCACTCATACGCCGATGACGATTGGGAATACTTTTGTGTACCACGGAGAGCATCGGCAATATCTCCCGGGTAAAGTGTTCTTCGTTGTGACCCCAGGGATACCGGTTACTTCTCGTACGAATCGGGCACAAGAATGAATCGTTAGAGGCGGAGGTGGGAAAAATTGTCTAGCAAGGATAACGACCGCCTCATAGACATCCGCTGTCAGGACTCCGTTTTGGAGTCCTACGGAAGATTCGACCCTACCCGGCGGCGACGCGCTGAGCAATTATGCTCACCTCGGCGGCCGGTTTATTCGAAAAGGCGAGTGGTCCAGGCAAGAATTCCGAAGGGCGCCCACCCAAGCCGGTTTGCTTGGGCGGGAATTTCCCTTCGCATCGCTGCCATTGTTGCGTCTTATTCACCAATGAAAACGCCGAATTAACCGCAGAACATCGTGACCGATTACCAGTTATTACCGCGGAGTGGTAGTCGTCGTGGTGGTGTTGCTCTGCACCTGCTGCGGCGGCGGTGTAGTCGTGGTGGTCGTCGTGTCGCTCCGGTTCATCTGCTCATCCGGCTGCGTGGTTGTGGTTGTGGTGTCGGTCTGCTTCACCTTGTGGTGCTTGTACTTGGTCTTGGTATCGGTAGTTTGAGTCTCCGGCGCAGCTGCCGTGTCCTGCGAAGTTGTGGTGGTGCTCTGCGTCTGAGCGGCAGATGGATTCTGTGTCGTTGTCGAGGTGCTGGATTGTGTGGTGCTCTGTGCCATTACCGGCAGGGACAGGGCGAGCACGACGAGCGACCCCAGAACGACAGCAAGTAGTCTCTTAAAGTTCATGTATTCTCCTCATTGCGTTGATCAGAGACTATGGTACGGTGCCCGCTGCCGCTTAATCTGAGCACAATTGCTCGCCCGGACGGATTGCGGCTCTTGGGCAGGGGCTGAAGGGGACGGTGTCGCAACTACGACTGGAGTCTTCTGGTGCTGCCCGAGTGCGGGAGTGCCCCCCTCATTCGCGGTTTTCGAATGAGGGGGCCGGCACTCACCTTCAGCCCTTCATCACTTTCTGCCACGCCGCCTGAAATCGCTCCATTTCGTCGCTGGTTCCCACGGTGATGCGCGAATAGGTTGGCATCGCCGGCCACGCCCTCCCGATGATGACGTTTTGCTGCGCCATGGCGGTGATGACTTCCTTCGCCGGGCGTTTCGTATCGAGCAGGAAGAAGTTCGCAACGGAAGGAATGTAGGAATATCCATTGCTGTCGAGCCACTGAAACGTCGCGGTGCGAACCTGCTGGTTGGTCCGCTTCCGATCCGCTACCAGCTGCGGGTCCTTCAGACTGGCCGACGCGGCTGCTACGGCAGTCACGGGCATGAAATTGTAGCCGCCATAATTATGGAGCTTGTCCAGCAGCTCCGGCCTGGCAATCGCAAATCCGCAGCGCAGGCCCGCCATCCCGTAGATCTTGGAAAAGGTGCGCAGCACGATGACGTCTTTGCCGGCCTTCACCAGTTCGATGGCTGACGGCGCATCGCTGAAGTGAATATAAGCTTCGTCCACCAGCACGATGGAGTTCTTCGGCTTGTTCTCCACCAGGTACTCGATATCGGAACGGCTGGTCAGCGTTCCGGTTGGATTGTTCGGCTGGCACACGTAGAACACGCCGGCATCGGGAGCAGCGGCCAGCATGGCCTTCACGTCGTGGGCGTAGGTCTTGGTGAGCGGCACCTTGACCACCCGCGCGCCTGCCCGATCGGCTGCAAACAGCCCGCCTTCGAAGCCGGGATCGCCGGTTACATAGCTGGCGTGCGGCGAACAGAACGCCCGCACCGTGAAGGTCAACGGCTCAGTCGACCCCGCGTAAATCGCAACTTGCTCACCGGTGACTCCAACACTCTGGGCAAACAGCGTAGACAATTCGTCAGCCGATTCCATCAGATAGCGTCCGCTCTGCGGAGTGACCGTGGCGATGGCCTCGCGAGCAGCGGCGCACGGACCGAGCGGGTTCTCATTGGCGTTGATGAGCACGGCGTCCTGGGGATGACTCGGGTGATGATCGGGCAGTGCGGCATAGGCCAGCATGGGCTCGGTCACGATGCGCAAGGCCAGTGCCGCCGACGCCGCGGTGGTGGCTTGCAGGAATGATCTGCGGGAGAGAGACGGGAAAGGTTGGCGGCCCATTGGCAAGCTCCTGTGGGAAATTCATCTTACCGCTTTCCACGGAAATGGGCTGACGCTTTCCACTGTTCGCTCCGCGATTGTTAGAAATCCTAATGCAGATCAACTTCTTGCAGGTTTGCATGGCCGCCAAATTGCATGTGTGAAAGAGAGCAATCCGCAGCGTGCGCCAAGAATGTGCGTCCAAGAAAACCCGATGCCTCTTCTTCTGCCGAGCGATACCGAAAAGCTGGGGCCGCGTTCTAGTGGGCGGGAAGTTCAGTCGCTCGACCCTGCCGATTGGGAAGGCTTTCGAACCCAGGCGCACCGGATGCTCGACGACATTCTCGATTACACCCGGAACATACGGCAGCGCCCAGTTTGGCAGCCGATTCCAGACGAAGTTCGGCAGCGATTTCGCAGCGCTGTACCAGTCCAAGCCTCTTCGTCCGCCGAAGTCCATCAGGAGTTCATGCAGTACATCCTGCCGTTCGCGACGGGCAATGTTCATCCCGGTTTCATGGGCTGGGTCCACGGCGGCGGCACTCCCGTCGGCATTGTTGCGGAAATGCTGGCGGCGGGACTGAACGCCAATCTCGGTGGTCGCGATCAAGTTCCCATTGAGGTTGAGCGTCAGGTCGCGCGCTGGATGCAATCGATCTTTGGCTTTCCAGAGACCGCAGCCGGACTGTTTGTCACCGGAACGTCAATGGCAAATTTCATCGCCGTGGTAGTGGCTCGCGATGCCAGGCTTGGCGGCGACGTGCGCCGCGATGGCGTGGCCGCAAGACCAATGCGCCTGACCGCATATGCCTCGGCTGCGGTGCACGGCTGTATTGCCAAGGCCATGGATCTTTGCGGCATCGGCAGCGACGCGCTTCGCTTGGTTCCCACCGACAGCCGCCACCGCATCAGTCTGATTGCGCTGGAAAATGAAATCAAGAAAGATCGCGAAGCCGGCTTCCATCCTTTCTTGCTTGTGGGTACAGCGGGGACTGTAGATACCGGTGCCATCGACGACCTTGCGGCTCTCGCCGAGCTCGCCCACCGCGAGAAGTTGTGGTTTCACATCGATGGCGCCTATGGAGCCCTGGCCATGCTGGCTCCCGATCTCGCGCCTAGGCTGCGCGGCATTGAGCGGGCCGATTCGCTGGCCTTCGACTTTCACAAGTGGGGCCAGGTTCCCTACGATGCTGGTTTTCTATTGGTCCGCGACGGCGCTCTCCAGCGGAATGCGTTTGCGGCCTCGTCCTCTTACTTGCGACGCGAAACCCGCGGGCTGGCCGCCGGGTCGCCCTGGCCTTGCGATTACGGTCCCGATCTTTCGCGTGGCTTTCGCGCGTTGAAGACGTGGTTCACCCTGAAGGTTTACGGCACCGAAGCGTTGGGAGCAGTCATTTCGCGGACCTGCGCTCTGGCCCGCTATCTGGAACAGCGGATCGCCAGCACGCCGGAGCTGGAGCTGCTGGCCCCGGTCGAGCTGAATATCGTTTGCTTTCGCTACCGGGCAGACGACGCTGATCGCGTGAATGGAAGGATTGTAGTCGAGATGCAAGAGTCGGGAAGTGTCGCGCCCTCCACGACCATGATCGACGGCCGCTTGGCGATCCGGGCAGCCATCGTCAATCACCGCACCAGTCAACATGACGCTGTCTCTGGGCCGCAACTTGACGAACCGCAACCCTCAACCCCGCGCGGCCGAGCCCATCGTCGCAGACACTTCGCCAAGAGTGAGATGGGAAACCGAGTTACATCAGCTCGAGAGCCAACTGGCATCCGATCCCGACTCGGTTGATCTTCGCTTTCAACGAGCGTTCCTGCTCCTGGAGTTGGGTCGCCCCGTCGCTGCCAGAAACGATTACATCAAAGTGCTTCAGGCGCTGGAACGCCAGCCGTATCACGTGGCGGCATTGAACAATTTGGGCAGGACGCTGGTCGCCACCGGCCATCGTAGCGCGGCCCGGCTTGCCTACAAAGAAGCCGTCGCTCGGCATCCCAGCGATCTTCCCAGCCGCATCAACCTGGGCATGAGCCTGTTTGAAGAAAGCGAGATGCTGGAGGCCCAGGAGAGGACCGCGGAAGCGCACCAACTTCTGTGCGAAGCTCGTGCTCACTTCGAACACGCTCTGCGTTTGCGAGCAGACTTCGAAAAGGCGCATGAAGGATTGTCCTATGTGCTGGGACACTTTGGGGAAAGCGAGAAGGCTGCGTGGCACCGTCGCCAGGCCTTCCAGAATCGCTACCTCATCCCACTGCCCTATCGCGGCGCACGCCCGCCTGTGCCGGTGCTTATGCTGAGTTCAACCACCGGCGGCAATGTACATTTGCAAAAATTCTTGCACGATCAGGTCTTTCACACCTTCGTTGTGCTCCCGGAATTCTACGATGTGAACACCCCTTTGCCGGCGCACCAACTGGTGGTGAACGGCATCGGCGATGCCGAAATGTCGGCTGGCGCCCTGATGGCCGCACAGTCCCTGCTCGCTCTTACCACGGCGCCGGTCGTGAATCCGCCGGCTGCCGTGTTGGCCACCAGCCGGAGTAACAACGCAGAGCGGCTGTCTCTTCTGCCGGGAGTGGTCACGCCGCTTACTGCTACGCTTGGTCGCGAGCGCCTTTGCGATTCGAATGCCGCGACCACATTGGCTGGCCACGGCTTCGGCTTTCCTCTTCTTCTGCGAGCCCCCGGCTTTCATACCGGACTGCATTTTCTGCGAGTCGACAACTTCGAGGGCCTGGCGGCGGCTTTGGCTGAGCTTCCTGGCCAGGAACTAATCGTCATGCAATATCTGGATGCGCGTGGAGCCGACGGCAAATCACGCAAGTACCGCGCCATGCTCGTCGACGGACATATCTATCCTTTGCATGTTGCGATCTCCAGCCACTGGAAGATCCACTACTTCACGGCCGAGATGGCAAGCAATCCGCAGCATCGTGCAGAAGACGCGGCGTTTCTGGAGGACATGCCCGGAGTGCTCGGCCCGCTCGCGATGAAGGCGCTCAGGCAAATTCAGTCCACTCTCGCTCTGGATTACGCCGGCATTGATTTTGGCTTGAACGCGAAGGGCGAGGTTCTGCTGTTCGAGGCCAATGCGACCATGGTAGTGAACCCACCCGAGCCGGACGAGCGTTGGCGCTACCGCCGGCCCGCCTATGAACAAATTCGTAGGGCTGTTCAGCAGATGCTGATAGAACGCTCCGGGGCCAGCCAACTCCGCCGCCCGCTCATGGCCAAAGCATCCACATAAAAGAGACACCACAGAGCATAGATATCAGCCTGAATACAGTTCCCGAGCCAGATATTGTCGCTGCAAGAACTCGCTCAAAACGAAGAGGCGGAGCCAAAGCCCCGCCCCTTCGTTGAACTACCGCTGGAGAAGTAGCCGCCGCTACTGTTTCTTGTCTTGCGGAGCAGGCTTGCTCTGCTGTGGCGGACGTTGCTGCGGAGCAGGCTTGCTCTGCTGCTGTGGCGGACGTTGCTGCGGAGCCGGCTTGCT
>JBEKTC010000229.1:0-7920 GCA_049516475.1 Candidatus Korobacteraceae bacterium
ACAAACAGCCGCGGCTTTAGCTCCGGGAGTATGCGCTGGAACGACGGCGCGGGGAATCGTTCAGGGGCCACGTAGAGCAGTCCCTCGAAACCTCGCTTCAATTCTGAGAAAACCTCGCGCTGCTCCTGGTGACTCTGCGAGCTATTCATGAACAACACGGGGACATTCAGCCGCCGCAGTTGTCTCACTTGATCGGCCATCAGCGAGATCAGAGGAGAGACGACGACGGTCAGACCTTGCAACATCAGGGCCGGAAGCTGAAAGCACAAGCTCTTGCCCGCGCCTGTGGGCATGACGCATACCACGTCGTTGCCTGCCACGATGTCCTGGATAATCTCCCGCTGGTGGGGGCGGAACTCCGAGAGTTGGAAGACCCGTTGCAGGATGTCGTCAATGCTGTCCATGAGATTGATTTCCAGATCTACTGTATCGCGGATGTCCCGAGGCGGCAGTGACAAACCATCTCAGGCGCTGACCCGGTTCCGGAAACTCTCACCGTCGACGAGCCGCGGGCCTCGCCGATCATTCGGTCAATCCTGATAAACTGAATCATCAGTTTTCTTATGGAAAGCATGAACGCTCCCGCTTACAAACGCATCCTGCTCAAGATTTCCGGTGAGGCCCTGGCCGCCGGACAAGGCTTTGGTGTAGACAACACCCGCGTCCACGAGATTGCAAGCGAACTTGCCGAGGTCCACAGCCTGGGGATCGAGATCGCCATCGTGGTCGGCGGCGGCAACTTCTTCCGCGGCGTGGCCGAGCAAGCCAAGCTTATGGACCGCGTCTCGGCCGATCACATGGGCATGCTGGCGACGGTGATCAACGCGCTGGCGCTGCAGGACGCGCTCGAAAAACAACACGTGTTCACACGCGTAATGAGCGCACTGGAGATGAACCAGGTAGCTGAGCCCTTCATCCGCCGCCGGGCGATTCGCCATCTGGAAAAAGGCCGCATCGTGGTCTTCGCCGGCGGCACCGGCAATCCCTACTTCTCTACCGATACCGCGGCATCGCTGCGGGCGATGGAAATAAAAGCCGACGCCATTCTGAAAGCGACCAAAGTCGACGGCATCTACACCGACGATCCTGTGCTGGTGAAGGACGCCACGATGTTCGATGAGATCAGCTACATGGAAGTGCTTCGCCTGGGCTTGCGGGTCATGGATGCGACTGCAATTGCACTTTGCCGGGAGAACAACCTCCCGATCGTTATCTTCAATCTCAATAAGCGTGGCAACATTCACCGCGTGGTGATGGGCGAGAGGGTCGGCTCCGTAGTAAGTCAGGGATAACGTTATTTGACAGGTGCGGCTCTTCTTTTTATAGCAGGCCAGGACCTCCGTTTTCTGAACAGCTCGTTCTCCAGGACAGCGTGATACGTCCGTTCCCGCGATCCAAGCGCGGCAAAGTATCCGACGGAGTAACCGGTCGTTGTACTATTCGGAACGGGAGTACTATGGCCGGGACCGACAACCACGGTAGGGAAGCCACGCCGACGCCCAGCGACGATGACACTTCGGCCATCGCCCATCTCCCTGTCACCGCGTCCGATCCCGACTACCGCATACAACTTCCTCCGCTTCGCAGTCCCCATGTGGCGCAGTTGGTTCTGCTGGGAGGCACGCTGTCGCAGCTGGCTCTGGCGCTGCTGATCACCATTTACCTGGCGCGTGTGCTGACGGCGGCGGATTTCGGATTCTTCTCGCTGGTCGCCACCATCTTCATTCTTGCCCGCAAGTTTCTGGACCTCGGCCTCAGTAACGTTGCCGCACGGGACATTGCGGACGACACCCGGCGCGAGCGGCCGATTCTGGAAGGCATGATGGCGTATCGTCGCGTGGCCGGAGTCGTGCTGGCGCTGGCGCTGTGCATTTTTGCCTTGATGCAGAAGTCGGTCCCGGAGCGCGCTGTCTTGCTGGGTGTCGGCTGGGTTCTTCTCTTCACCGAACCGGCGGCGCTCGATCCCGTGTTTCAGGTTCGCCAGGCGCAGGGAGCCCCGGCGCTGCTGAATGTCTTTGGCGGTCTGCTGGTGCTGGGCGGCAGTGTGGTATTCAACCGGCTTGGCGTTGCCGGAGCGGCTTTCGCGTGGCTTCTGATTGTGCGCGAGTCAGTGACGCTGGTGGGTACCAAGCTACTGGCGGAGCGCTTGCTCGGCTATCATCCTAAGCCCGGTTTCCGCGGGCGCGCGCTGAAAGCATTCATCGGACCGGCGCTGATCTTCGGTCTCGCCAGCCTGGTTTATACAATTTACTTCAATTGCGATGTCTTCTTCGTTTACGCGCTGCGTGGCAAGGAGGAACTCGGCGCCTACGCGGCGGCCTTTCGTCCCATCAATCCGCTGTTGCTTCTGCCGTGGCTGCTGATGGTGCCGCTGGTGCCGGTGCTGACCGTGGTCGCCAAGGATCCCCAACGATTTGTGAGTCTCGTGAGAGAAGTATGCGGGTTGGCCGTCGGACTTGGCGCCTGCGGTCTGGTTGCGGGCGTCTTACTAGCTCGCGACTTGGTTAGCCTGCTCTATCGCGGACGCTATCTGGAAGGACCGCTGTCCTGCGTAAACGCTTTTCGATGGCTCGCCGTCGCGCTCGGACTAGTATGCGTCACCACCGTACTGACCGCAGCCATGCTGGCCGACCGCAAGGAGAAGCTGCTGCTGCAAATCGGCACAGTCGCTCTGGTAGTCAATGCAGCCATGAATCTGGTGCTGCTGCACCTGTACAACTTTACCGCCGCGGGATTCGCCACTGCCACGACGGAGTTGTTGTTCCTAGGCGGCGCGTTGGCTGCCTTCCAGTCCGTTACGGGTAAGAATGCTCTGGCGTCGGACTGCTGGCGTTATTTGTTGCCTGCAACCGTGATGGCAGTGGTCCTTTACTTCATGGGAGGTGGACCAGTAATTCGTGTAGCGACCGGGGTTGCGCTCGGACTGTTGTCGGCTGTCGCGATACTCTCGTCGAGACGGGCGCGGCAGTTTCGCAAGGAGTTGGCGGAGGAAGGGACATCTCTACAGTGGCTGGGATGAGGCGCGAGGGGCCTGTGTCTCGCAAATAGGGCAAAATAGGCCCCTCGCGTCGCTCGTGAAAGCAATTTAAATAGCGTCGTCACCGCACTCTGCAGGGACTTTACGGGCGAGCGTTCTTGGTCTTCGCGCGCGCTTCGCTCACAACAATCGTGCTGCCCCCTACCACCGAACCATTCAGACCCAGCACTGCTTCCTGCGCGTCTTTGTCCGCAGTCATTTCCACGAAGCCGAAACCGCGGGGAAGGCCGGTGGTCTGGTCCTTGATGATTGTGACTACTTCAACTGGGCCATAGGTTGCGAATGCTGTCCTAATATCCGTTTCGGTTGTGTTTTTTTCCATGTTTCCGACGTAAAGATTTTTCATTGTTTCCTCAAACTTTGGAGGATATGGTGGGCGGACCCAGCCGTATCTTCCGGAAGGCCAAGACGGTCGTTGCCTCAGAGCAGTAATTGTGAGGGGATTGAAAGGTGGATCGTCCCCGTGACCTGCCCGGAAGACGAGAGAGGTAGTATCCGATATCTAAGTTACACCGGCCGGCGCATGATGTTCTGGTTCCGCGCCGGCTAATTGCGCATTGGCCGAACTGCTGAGACGTGTTGTAAGTCTGCCCGGGTAAAAGTCCCGCCACATACCCCGCATTTCCACTGGGAATGTGGGACTCGGGAAGAGGCGCTGCTACTGGGTTGCCAAACTTTAGAAAGCTCACTGCTGCATATGGGGCATTTCATTCTGAGGTCATGCTTTCTCCAAGTCATAAGCCGGAAGACTGGCTGTGGTTAGCGCCCAGTCTGCAAGCTTGGGTTCGAAACGCCCGGTTAAATTGGTGTCCCGTCTCTGCTGACAGCGACGATCGCGACTTTTGAAACTAAACCGCTATCGTCAGTCAAGCCAAGAACTCGCCTTGCATGTTTCTTTGCTTTTTCCTGAGTAAGGAACTTCTTCACTGGGCGAACGCCCTCCGTCGCCAGAAACTCAACTTTGTAATATGTCATGTCGTTGTCACCTCGGTTGCGATTGCCCGTCGCTCCGAATACCTTTCTCTGCCTTATCGCCAGGAGTTTGGCAGAGCCGTCCATCGCTGAAATGTCGGCAAATATCGCCGTTTGTGGCAAACTACACACCGTCCTGGGCAGAGGAATAAGCGGGGTAGAAGGACTCGTTCAACCCAATCCTCGGGAGGTTCAGCTCTGAACTGGTCACTTTTGCACACGCGGCAGTGGGCGGACAGGAAATGCATAGTTGCACTGTTTCTCAGTGCGATGCCGTCAAGTTTCACGGATTATAGAGTCGATTATCAGCCAACAAAGCTGGCGAAGGCTGTTCAAAATTGCTCAGCGAGCAATCTTTCAGACAACCTTCATCTTACCACGTTAATGTGGCTTACACCAGAAATTCGCGGAGCACCAGCGCTTAAGCCAGAGACCGGCAGCAAAAAGAAACGATGGAACCCTTCGCGACCGGTTAGCTGCTTGTGATCGGCGGTTGACATTCTAGATAGATAGGCTTAGGGTCGAAAGTGAGTGAGTAGTTACTTTCCTCTTTCAGGTTGCCTGATCTAAGTCAGCCATCTGAAGTTACCCCTCTTAGCACACCTGCGGGCTTTATACACCTTTTCCATATTTGGGCGAGACAATTAAGAGGTAGATTACATGCCTAATCAGATACAGGCCGGCACGATTATGGTTTGGCAAGTAGCCAGCTTGCATTCGCTGGGAATAGAAAGCGAACCTTACTCTGGGAGTTGGAGCTCTTTAGGAATTCTCGAAAGCACCGGCTTGGATTGTACAATTCGACCTGCTGGATGGAAGCTGTTTTTCCTTGCCGGCGAACTGAGAGCGGTAGTCCCCGCGTGGGGCGGTCAGAAGACTTTGCGCCGGGGAGTACGGCGGTTGCTGGCACAGACTCGATCGCAGCATTTCAACTGCATGGAACTGACCCACATACTAAGAAAGCGCTTCCTGGGTATTCCGTATTTATCTATAGCGGCGCACCGCCGCCATATCCAGAAAGACAGTCAGATCCAATCGGCTGAGCAACGTGCCCAAGATAGCAATACTGGAACCCGAAGAGCCAATGGATAATTCGCAATAATTTGTCTAAAGGAGACAAGAATGAATTGGGACCAAGTGGAAGACAGATGGACTCAACTGATGGGTTCTGCCAAGGAAAACTGGACTAAGCTTACGGAGGATGATCTTGATCAGGTATCCGGCAAGCGCGAGCAACTTATAACCAAGATCCAGGAAGTGTATGGAATCACGAGAAAAGAATCTGACAAGCAGGTTTGGGATTGGGGCAAGAGCGTGGAGCGAACTCAGAAGAAAATCGCTTAATTAAGCCGGCCTGATGCTCAGTCGTATCTCTCAAAGATGACGCGCTTGCGGTCCCAGCCCATCTCTTCCTGAAGCAGCTTTCGGTTGGCGTCCACCATCGGATGCAGCCCGCAGATGTAGCCTCGCATGTCCGAGCGGCCGGCCACGATTGCGCGTACGTGGTCCTGTACGTATCCATGGCAGCCCTGCCAGTCATCGCCGCAGCGGCTGAGCGTGGGCACATAGTGGAAGTTTCGATTCTGCTTCTCGATCTGCTCGAATTCGTCGCGGTAATACAGACTCTCCTCGTGGCGTGTCCCGAAGGCCAGCCAATATTCATGGCCGCGGTTGCGGTCGGGCCGTTCGAATAACCATTGGATCATGCTGCGAATGGGAGCAATGCCAGTGCCAGTGGCAATAAACACTGCATCCTGCCGCGGCTCCTGCAGGACAAAAAGCCCGTGCGGGCCGTGAAACTGCACGCTGGCTCCGACTTCGAGATCGCACAGCCAGTTCGACAGGAAGCCATCCTCCACACGATTCAGGCACAGATCGAAGGTAGCATCAGGGCGCGGCGCGGAAGCAATCGAATAGGCACGAGTTTGGACCTTTCCGTCCAGTTTGGGCTGCTTGATCGAAACAAACTGGCCAGGAGTGAAACGAAATTCGTCGGCGCCGCTGATCCTGAGTTCCAGATGCTTGGTCTGCGGCGACAACCATACAGACTTAATGAGCTGCGCCGTCAACAGCCGTCGCTCGACAGAGGTGCGCTCCTGGATCTGGGTGGTCATACGCTCACGATATAGATGCTGGCGGGCAGGCAGGCGACGCGGGTGCGCGCCTGTGATGAAGTTTGAGTTACCTTGCTACGCGCGCAGCACGCCGCCCAGCGCTTTCAGCCCGGTGATGATCTGCGCCGACCACTGCGCCACTTCATCGTCGCGCAGCGTGCGCTCCTGCGATTGGAACTCGGCATGAAGCAGGACGGAATACTTCCCGCCACCAACTTTCTCGCCGCGATAGATCTCCGCCGCGATGAATTTCTGCAACTCGCTGAGTCCCAACTCCGCGATTGCTGACTGGATCCGCTCGAACGTCACCCCATCATTAAAGACGAAGGAGAAATCGCGCTCGACCGCGGGAAATTTCGAGATGCGTTGATAGCGAGGTTCCCGCAAGGGATGCCGGTAGAGGCGGTCGAGCATCACCTCGGCGATGTAGACCTCCTGCCGCAGCTTGCGGGCGGCGGCCTGCTCGGGATGCAATTGTCCGAAGTAGGCGACGATTTCGCCGTCCATTACCGCGCACGCCGCGCGTCCGGGATGCAAGTATGCGGGGACGTTCGTTTCGAAGGACAGCGACTGATGTTGAAATGCAGCCAGCAACTCTTCGATGTCGCCCTTCATGTGGAAGAACGTATACGGCTGCGCGGCGATATGCACGCTCTTGGGGATGGCGTCGCCGGTCGCGGCAAATCCGAGGTGCCGCCGCTCATCGTGATGGTCGCCGAGCTTTTGAAAAACTTCGCCCGCCTCGAACAATCGCACATTCGTCGTTCCGCGATTCAGGTTGTAGCTGACCATGTTGATGAGGCCGGGTAGCAGCGACGTGCGCATGTAGGCCGACTCGTCGTTCAGGGGATTGGCGACTGGCAACGGCTCGCGCGCGGGTACCTCAGCCAAGCTTCCGCTGCCTGGAGCCTGCCCTGAGCTTGTTGAAGGGTGGGTATTCCCGAATGTTCTCGCTTCTACTTCCGAGATGAACGTAATTGAAATGGCCTCGTCATACCCCAGCGCGAGCATGGTCCCCCGAACTTTGGCATTCTTCGGCTCGTCGGGCAGTTCGACCACGGCGCCGGAGAACGCGGGCAGCGTGTTGGAAAAATTGTTGTAGCCGTAAATGCGCGCCAGCTCTTCCAGAATGTCGATCTCCCGTTCGACATCGAGACGCCATGTGGGTACTTGCACACTCGAATCGCTAGCAGCACCGCGCGTTATGTCGAAGCCCAGTCGCCGCAGAATGCGTTCGATCTCGTTTTCGGAGATGTCGATACCGAGATTGCGCTTGATCTCCGAGTGGCGCAGTGGAATGGGCGCGCGCTTCAACTCGCGGGCGACGGCGTCGATGCGCTCGCCGTGCAACTCGCCGCCCGCGCTCGCCACAATCAGCTCGGCCACGCGATCGCAGGCAAGGGCAGTGATGCCGTAATCTGCGCCGCGCTCGAACCGATGCGAGGCATCGGTGTGCATCCCGTGTCGCTTGGCCATGCTGCGGACTGTCGCCGGATCGAACCACGCCGACTCGAGCAGGACGTTCTTCGTGCGCTCGGTAATCATGGTGTCGAAGCCGCCCATCACTCCGGCCAGTGCGACTGGCTTCCTGGCATCAGCAATTACAAGGTCTTCCGTTGTCAGCTTGCGATCTACGCCGTCGAGCGTCTTCAACACTTCGCCTTCGCGCGCGCGGCGGACGATGATCGTTCCGCCCTCCAGCAGGTCGAGATCGAAGGCGTGGGTGGGGTGACCAAGCTCGTTGAGGGCATAGTTGGTCGCATCGGCAACATCGTTGATGGAGCGCGATCCCAGCAA
>JBEKTC010000230.1:0-7893 GCA_049516475.1 Candidatus Korobacteraceae bacterium
AAATGCACGCCTTCATCTTTGGCGTGGTGCACTTCTTCCACACGGGCAGGCATCTCGATTTCAGTCCGGCGATAGTAGATGCTGGCGCTGCTCGCGCCCAAACGCAACGCGCTGCGCACCGCATCCATCGCGGTGTTTCCGCCGCCGACCACGATCACGTCGCGGTCTTTGCAAGGATAGAGCGGCTCGTCGTATTCAGGGAAACGGTAGGCCCGCATCAGGTTCACGCGCGTCAGGAACTCATTGGCGGAATAGATGCCGTTGAAGTGCTCCCCAGGTACGTTGAGGAAGCGTGGCAGTCCAGCGCCGGTCGCAATAAACAGGGCGTCGAAACCTTCGTCGTTCGTCAGCTCGTCGACTGTTACCGTCTTGCCAACAACTACGTTGGTCTCGAACTCCACGCCGCGGCGACGCAGCACATCGATTTCGTGGCGCACAATGTCCTTGGGAAGGCGAAATTCCGGGATGCCATACACCAGCACGCCACCCAATTCGTGCAGCGCCTCGAAGACATGGACTTTATGTCCCATCTGAATGAGGTCGCCGGCGCAGGCCAAGCCCGCCGGGCCGCTGCCGATGATGCCAACTTTCTTTCCGGTGGGAGGTGCTGATTTTGGCAAGCCGAATTGCCCCGACTCCCGCTCCCAATCAGCGACGAAGCGTTCCAGGTAAGCGATACCAACGGGCTCGCCCTTCTTGCCCAGCACGCAGCCGGACTCGCATTGATCTTCCACCGGGCAAACGCGGCCAGTGATTGCAGGCAGCGCATTGTCTTCGCGCACTTTGGCAGCAGCGCCAAGATAATCCTCTGCCAGAATGAGATCGATGACCGCGCGCACGTCAACCGAGACGGGACACTTCAGAACGCATCCCGGCTTGGGGCACTCGATGCAGCGCAGCGATTCCTCGTGCGCCTGCTCGGGCGGGAATCCCAGATTTACTTCCTGGAAGTTGTGAGCGCGCACCTTTGCGTCCTGCTCCGGTACCCGCTGACGCGGCAGCTTCGTGCGCTCTTTGTTGGGCAGGGTGTTGTGTGTAACTTTGGTCTGGGTCGCATCACTCATTGGTCACCCCCACCGCTTCAGCGGCGCATTCGTGCTTATGATTTTTTCGGCGAAGCCTGTCCAGCTCGCCCTCCGGATCGGCCTGTAACCGCTCGATGCTCATTTTCTCCTGCTCGCGATACATACTGTTGCGCTGCATCAGGACCTCAAAGTTGACCTGGGTGGCGTCGAATTCCGGGCCGTCCACGCAGGCGAATTGGCTGCTGTCGTTGACCAAAACGCGGCAGCCGCCGCACATTCCGGTGCCATCCACCATGATGGAGTTCAGGCTGACGATGGTCTTGATTTTCTCCGGGCCCGTCATCCTGGCGACGGCGCGCATCATGGGCACCGGGCCAACAGCCAGCACGTAATCCACCTTGCCGGCGGCCATAACTTCCTTCAGCTTGTCCGTCACCAGGCCTTTGGTACCGTAGCTGCCATCATCGGTAACGACGTGAGTCTCATCGCTGACCACGCGGACCTCGTCTTCCAGCACCATCAGTTCCTTGCTGCGCGCGCCAACGATCGAGATGACCTTGTTTCCCGCGCGCTTCAGCTCGCGAGCCGTGGGGTATGCCATGGCGGTGCCGACGCTGCCGCTGACAATCACCGCGGTGCCGAAGTTTTCAATCTCTGAGGGCTTGCCGAGGGGACCGACGACGTCGAGGATCGAGTCACCCGCCTCCAGCATGCTGAGGAGCATGGTGGTTTTGCCAATGGCTTGCACGACGATGGTAACGGTGCCAGCCTCGGGATTGGCGTCGGCAATGGTCAGCGGGATGCGCTCACCGCAATCGTCCAGCCGCACGATTACAAACTGCCCCGGCTTCTGCTTCTTGGCGATACGGGGCGCCTTGATGACAAACAGCTTGATACCTCGCGCCAATGGGCGCGCTTCCACGATCTCGTACACGGGTACCCTCCACATTTGATTCTGCTGGGGTATGTACATGCAGTCTGTGGCGTACGTCACAAGGCAGGCGGACATGGCGCACAAGCCGGCAAAGTCTCAAAAAGGCGTGTGACGGGTGTGGACTTGACGAGGTCCGACCTTGGACCGAGCGCCATTGTTTATACTTCCATTCTGATGCTCAAAGAAATCCTGGAAGAAGGCCGAATCCTTACCGACCAGGCGCTGGAACGCCTGCTTCCGGCTGCCGATCAGTATCCCTCATCGATCCATCAGGCCATGCGGCACAGTGTATTTGCCGGCGGCAAGCGTCTGCGTCCCATTCTCTGCATGGAATCCGCGCAGATGATTGAGGGATGCGTTCCGCCCGGCGTCGAGGAACTGGGCGCGGCGCTGGAGATGCTGCACACCTACTCGCTGATCCACGATGATCTGCCCGCACTCGACAATGACGACCTGCGCCGTGGGCTCCCCACCTGCCACAAGGCGTTTGGCGAGGCGACGGCCATCCTGGCCGGCGATGCTCTGCAAACCTATGCCTACGAAGTGCTTGCGAAGTTGCAATGTTCAGCAGCGGCACGGGTCGCCATCATTGCCGAGGCAGCGCATGCAACCGGCACCATAGACGGCATGATCGGCGGCCAGGTGATGGACTTGGAGGCCCAGCACACACGTCCCGACGCTAAGATGCTGGAGTACATTCATCGCTCTAAAACCGGTGCGCTGCTGACCGCCAGCGTGGTCACCGGCGGTATATATGCAGGAGCCAGCGCAGAACAGATTCAAAGCCTGCGCGATTTCGGACAAAACATTGGGTTGGCGTTCCAGATCGTGGATGATGTGCTGGATGTGACGCAGACGTCCGAGCAACTAGGCAAGACCGCGGGCAAAGATACCGCCACCGAGAAGGCAACCTATCCTGCGCTGTTTGGGATTGACGCCTCGTTGAAGAAAGCCGATGAACTGGTGGCTGACGCCTCTGCCGCGCTGGATAGCTTCGGCGAGCGCGCTGCGACGTTGCGCGACATCGCGCACTTCCTGGTGGAGAGGAAGAAGTAAGCCGAGTGCGGCTGAACCTAAGCGTCCCAGGGATTAATCAGCGGTACACCGGCATCTTCGAAATGCGCAATGTTGCGAGTGGCGAGACTTGCGCGATGACTCGAAACAATACCTGCGATCATAGTGTCGCGCAGGTCTCGGGCATTGCCCTGCCTCTGTCGTGTTGCCATCAACTCGGCGGTGCGCTGCGCCGCATCGGTGTCAAACATCAAGATCCGTTGCCCCAGGTCCCGGAGCACGCCCGCGAATTCCTCGATTAATGCGGTCCGGCGCCGGCCTTCAGCCATAATCCGCAATCCAAAGGAAACTTCAAACACGGTGATTGAGGTCGTCCAAACCGAGGTGCGCGGCTGCGTGTTTAGCCAGTCAAATACCTTGGTATCAGGGATCGGATGCATCAGGGCAGAAACGACATTCGTGTCCAGGACAATCATTCGTCGAATTTGGGCGGCTCGATCGTAAACCCGCGCAGTTCTGGAATGTCTTCCGTTAAACCGATCCTCTTGAAGCGTTTCGCGATTGCGGTGCCCAGACCCTCGGAGGGCCCGGATTCGTCCTTGGCTGCATTACGCAGAATGTCCCTGACCTCCTCCTCCATACTGCGACCATGTTTGGCCGCGCGACGCTGTAGCCGCTCCTTAACGCTGTTCTCAAGGTTGCGAACAACTAGCTGGGCCATCGACTACTCCTTGCCGATATCATGATATCACAATTAGATGGACTGCACTGGCAGGGATAAGAGATCGTCCACCAGCCCGACCTCCTTCTGCACAAACGGCTCAGCGTACTGCACTCCGGCGAGCACTCCGAAGTAGCCGGCCATGGCGGCGACACGCTCGCGGATTTCCGCCTGCCGCGGAAACAGTTCGCTGCCCGTCTTCTGGTCTTCATACTGCGACCTGTAAGCCATCAGCGAGGCAAAGCGCGTCTCGAACTGCGCCGAGATGTCCACGACGAACGTCGGGCGAACCTCGGAATAGAGGCTGGCGTAGATGATCTTGAAGGGGCGATGCGGCGGCTCGTCGAGAACCAGCTTGGACAGTCCGGCCAGAAACGCCGCGTCATAGCCGAGCACCGACGCGGTGGCATGGTCAGGATGACGGGCTTGCCAGTACGGCAGGATGAGTACGCGGGGGCGGAGTTGGCGGATGACGCTGGCAACATTCAGGCGGTTCTTGTAGGTGTTCTCCACGCGGCCGTCGGGAATGTCGAGCGCGTGTCGCCAGCCGACTTTGAGGATCCGCGCCGCTTCGTCCGCTTCCAGAGCGCGGTCCTCAACGGTGCCCCGCGTGCCCATCTCGCCTTGTGTCAAGTCAAGGATCGCAGTGCGATGGCCTCGCTCGGCCATCTTGAGCAGCGTGCCGCCGCAGGTCTGCTCCACATCGTCGCGATGCGCGGCGATGGCAAGGATGTCGGCTTGGAAGCTGTCAGCGATCAAGGCTAGAGCCTCATGGCGACGGCAACGCCGTCGCGCAAAGGAATAATGGTGGTGAACCAATCGGGCGAGGAGTAGAGCAGCCGGTTGAGTTCGACGACGCCCTCGGTGTGTTTGTCCGGCTGAGGCTTAGGCAGACCGGGATTGCCAGCAGCGTATGCGACTTGACCGCTCCACAGCGCGTTGTCGGTGATGAAAAGCCCGCCTTTGCGCACGCGCGCGGCAGCCATGTTGAAGACGCGCGGATAGTCGTGCTTGTCGACGTCACAGAACAGAATATCGAACTGCTCTTTGCGTTCGGAGAGCAGCTCCAGGGCATCGCCGGTATGAATTTCGATGCGATCGGTGACGCCTGCCTGGGCAAAGTAACGCCGGGCTTCGTCAGCATTCTTGCGGCTGCCATCGGTGTAGTGGACCTTGCCGCCTTCGCCAACCGCTGTTGCCCACCAGATGGTAGAGTAGCCGATTGCCGAGCCCATCTCGAAGACCGTCTTCGCCTTGATCAGCTTCGCATACTGGTAGAAGAGGCGGCCGACTGCGGGCCCAACGATGGGGATGTCGCGCTCTTTGGCCTGACGCTCCATTTCCTGCAGCACCGGCTCGCGCGGCGGAAGCATGGCATACAGGTAGTTCTCTACTCGTTCATCGGTAAAGCTGGTCATGATAGTTAGCCCCTAGCAATTAGCACTTGGCCGATGGTACTCAGCTTTGGCCAAGTGCAAAGTGCCAAATGCTAAGTGCGAGATTCACAGTGTCTGTCCGGGTTTCATCTCCAGTATCTCCGGGCCACCGGGACCAAGGAGCTTCTTCAACTCGCCCGGTCGGCCGGTCAGCAACGGAAAAGTTCCAAAGTGCATGGGAATGACGGTCTTCGGCTGAAGCAGCATGCAAGCGTGCGCGGCCTCGCGCGGGCCCATGGTGAAATGGTCGCCAATAGGCAGTAGCGCAATTTCGGGCCGGTAGATCTCGTGAATGATCTGCATGTCGCCGAACACCGCAGTATCGCCTGCATGATAGAGCTTCACACCACCCGGCAGCTCCAGCACGTAACCGCAAGCCTCGCCACCATACACCATGCTGCCATCGTCATCCTCAATGCCACAGGAGTGCACAGCATGCACCATGGTGATCTTGATGCCGGCGACGGTTTGCGTACCTCCCTTGTTCATGGGCGAGATTTGTTTCGCGCCCTTCTTCTGCATCCAGGCGCAGAGCTCGAAGATGCCAACCACGATGGGATTGTGCTGCTTCGCAATCTTAACGGCATCGCCAATGTGGTCGCCGTGGCCGTGCGTACAAATCATTATGTCGCACTTCTTCACCTCTTTTTCATTCTCTGGACAGAGGGGATTACTCAGCCATGGATCGACATACACAACCGTTCCGTCCTTCGTTTCAATGCGGAAGGTTGCATGGCCAAGCCAGGTCAACCGGTTTCCTTGCAGATTCATTTTTGCCTCGTACGAAACTAACGTGCACGGAATTAGACCGACAGGAATTGCTATTGCGTCTCCGCTTCGCGCCAGCCGCGATAGCCGCCGGACAAAGAGATGACGTTACGAAATCCCATCTTCTTGAGATTGAGCGCGGCCAGCGCCGAACGGGCGCCTCCGGCACAATACAGCACCAGCTTGCGGTCCTTGTCGGTGGTGACCTGGTCGATGTCCCTTTCCAGAACGCCCCGCGGCATTTTCACGGCGCCGGAAATCGTCCCCATCGCCTGCTCGTCGGGTTCACGCAGGTCGATCAGCGTGAAATCTTCGCCCGCTTGCCGCATGTGTTTGAGTTCGTCCGAACCGATCTCGCTGATCTGCGACTTGGCCTCATCCACCAGTTGCTTAAATTCGGGCAAAGGCATAATTGACACTCCTTGATCGGGGAGAATTCTAGTGGCTGGCCAGCGCTGCCGCAACTGCCCGGAAGAGGCGGACGTCCTATACTCATGGCTGCAGCCTGCCGGCACCGTCTTGCCTGGGCTAGAATGTTTCTGTGCCACCAAGAGCGTGGCATCTGCCGAACTCGATCGTATGCGCGCCTCACGGACACTGACTGTTTTCGCTGTGTTTGTAATTGCCGGCTCCATTCTGCCGGTCACGTGTCTTGGGCTGTCGGCGAATATTCCCCCAGGATCGGGCGGCATGCAGGGTGGTTGTCACGGGCACCATGGGCCCGTACATTGTCCGATCCGCAGCTGTTGCTATATCCAACATCCGCAACCAGTGGCATTAAAGACGGCCATCTCGCCTCAACCAGTTCTCGACGCACTGGCCGGATCGATCGCGATGCATGATGTCGTCGAGCCCGTCAGTCGTTTCACCCCCAAGGTCGACGTCCAGGACTCTTCTCCTCCGCTCTCCACCGTGCTTCGTATCTGATTCGCTTCCCTTCTTGCCATTGATTGCGGACGCACCTGCGGCCGCAGTCGACACTTGCGTTTTCTTCCCGCAGTTCGGAGAGTGTAGTGCGCCCGCCAAAGTGTATTTACATCGGCGTCTTTTTTCTTGGCTTGATGTGCGTAGCTGTTATTAACACGCACGCCCAGCAACAGTCGAGTTTGGCTGGGCAGCAGGCCTCAACAGGCGCAGACCCGCAGCGACAAGACAGCACGCCTAGTCAGCAGCCTGACAAGGGTCACCAAAACAGCCCGGACATGCCAGACATGCAAATGCCGACGATGCAGCATGCGGCGATGAACATGAATGAGAGGCCCAAAACCTTCGTGGAGGAAGTCGAGCAGCACGCAACCTCCGGCACCAGCGCCGAGCCGAACTCCACACCCCTGCCGATGCTCATGACCATGAAAGGCAGTTGGACGCTGATGTTCCATGCAGTCGCTTTCCTGAATGTGCTGCAGCAGACGGGTCCGCGCGGCGCCGACAAAGTGTTCTCGACCAACTGGCTTATGCCAATGGCCCAGCGACGGCTTGGACCGGGAACGTTCACGGCGCGAACCATGTTGAGCTTCGAGCCCGCCACCATCACCGGCCGCTACTATCCGGAACTGTTTCAGCAGGGAGAAACCGCCTTTGGCAAGCCCATCGTCGATGGCCAACATCCGCATAACTTCTTCATGGAGTTGGCCGCGCTGTATGACCTGCATCTCGGCGAGAAGAGCCTGCTGTCGTTTTATGTGGCTCCGGTGGGCGATCCCGCAATGGGCCCGACGGCTTATCCCCATCGCGCTTCTGCGTCTGAAGATCCCATCGCTCCGCTCGGTCATCACCTGGAGGACTCGACCCACATCTCTTACGACGTAATCACGGTGGGCATTACGCACAAGATCTTGCGCCTGGAAGCGTCCGGCTTTCACGGGCGGGAGCCGGATGAGAATCGCTGGACCATCGAAGCCGGCACGATTGATTCCTGGTCGACACGCCTGACGCTGCAGCCGGGCCAGAACTGGAGCGGACAATACTCTTTCGCGCACCTGACCAGCCCGGAGG
>JBEKTC010000231.1:0-11819 GCA_049516475.1 Candidatus Korobacteraceae bacterium
ACGTGGCTGGCCGTGCCGTTCAGCTCGACGACTTTCAGGTACACGATGTCTCCGACAGCCAGGAGCTGCTGCGGCGAAGTGTGCCTGGTCCACTTGATTTCTTCGGGTCCGAGACGCGCCTCATAGTTACCGAATTTCACCGTCGCCGCCATCGGCTCGACCTCGGTGACGAGCCCGTGAACGTAGCTTCCGGGCACGATTGCCCCCTCCCAATCGACGTGGCGATAGGTGGCCAGTGAATCGCCATTGGCGATGACGTCGAGCAGATTGCCCTTCCATCCGTGACGGCGTTCGTAGGTAGCCAGCCCATCGCGCACCGCCAGTTGGGCCGCACGCTGCATTTCCAGGTCGAGCGAAGTGTATACCCGCAACCCAGCCTCGTGGACTTGCTCCGCTCCGTACTTCTTCTCCAGATACTGGCGAATCTCCTCCACAAAGTAAGGGGCAATGTCGTTGGTCTCGGCCTGTAGCTTCAGTTCCAGCGGCGCGCTCTTGGCCCGCTCCGCTTCAGCTGCGGTGATCTTGCCATCCTCCAGCATATTGTTGATCACCAGATTGCGGCGGTGAATGGCGCGCTCGGGACTGTTGATGGGCGAATAATAATTTGGCGCTTTGGGCAGTCCTGCCAGCACGGCCGCTTCGTCCAGCGTGAGGTCTTTGGCCCTCTTGCTGAAGTAATAATTTGCCCCGGCCTCGAAGCCATAAACGCCGTGGCCTAGATAGATCTGGTTGGCATACAGGGTGAAGATCTGCGGCTTGGTAAAGCGGCGCTCGATCTGGATTGACAGCATCACCTCCTGCATCTTGCGGCGGAAGTTGCGGTCAGGCGAGAGAAACAAGTTGCGCGCCAGTTGCATGGTCAGCGTAGAAGCGCCCTGGGCACGGCTTTCCAGCATCACGTCGCGCCAGGCTGCGCCAAAGACGCGCCACACGTCTACGCCCCAGTGCTTCTCGTAATCTTTGTCCTCGGTTGAGATCAGGGCGTCGCGCAGCACCTTGGGAAAATCGTTGTAGCTGTCGATCACGCGCCGCTGCAGCGCGAACTGCCCGATCACGCGGTTCTGGTCGTCGTAAAGCTGAGTGATGGTGCTGGGCCGATAGTGCTCAAGTTCGGTCACCTGCGGGAGGTCAGTGGAGTAGACCAGGACAAGCCCGCAGACTGCGCCCGCGGCTGCGGTGATTATGATCAGCAGAAAGAAGAACGCATTGCCAACCAGCTTGAGTCCGACACGGCGCGGCTGCTCCGCGGTATCGGTTGGAACGGGGGTCTCTTCGGCAACACGCTTCATGGAAGACTACGCCAGCATAGCATCGAAAAGTGAGCCGTGGCCGCAGGGTGAGCCTCGGCTATTAACGTAGGACTGGCAAAGGGTTAGCGCCGCCTGGAGGTCCGATCTGCTTCTTCCGTGATTTACAATCATCTATTTGACAGTAGTGACAAACCGTTGGAGTTGTCATCACGAGCGAAGCGAGGGATCTGCTTTTCGACGGCACCACGTAACCGCAGGCCCCTCGCGCCAAATGCGGACGCTCGTGATGACAGCTCCATGCTCTATTCCCAATAATCTTCACATGCCTTTTACTGGAGCACGCACTTGCCAGACACAATCTATGACGTAGCTATCATCGGCAGCGGCCCTGCCGGATATACCGCGGCCTTTCGCGCCGGGCAGTTAGGACTGAAAGCCGCTCTCATCGAGAAAGACGCCCAGCTCGGCGGGACGTGCCTGCACGTCGGCTGCATTCCCACCAAGGCCCTGCTGTTCAACGCCGAGGTGTACGACCACGTGAAGGAAGGCGCGGAACTCGGTCTGGAAAATACCGCCGGCGTCTCGCTGAATTGGGGCGCAATCCAGAAGCGCAAGCAAGGCATCGTAGACAAACATACGAAAGGCCTGACCTTTCTGGCGCGCAAGAACAAAGTCGACGTGGTGCGCGGCTACGGCAAGCTGACCGGGCCCGCGAAGGACGGCATCCACACCGTCGCGATTGAAGGCGGCGAGCAGAAGGCGATCAAAGCTAAGAATGTCATCCTTTCGACCGGATCTGTGGCGCGAATGCTGCCGGGGTTGGAGGCCGACTCGCAAATCCTCACTAACATCGAGGTGCTCAGCCTGGACGATATTCCCAAATCGCTGATCGTGATCGGCTCCGGCGCGGTAGGCGTGGAGTTCGCCAGCATCTACAAGTCGTTTGGTGCCGACGTGACCATCCTGGAGATGCTGCCGCGCTACGTTCCCGTCGAAGACGAAGAGGTATCCAAGGAGCTGGCGCGCGTGTATCGCAAACGCGGCATCAACGGCTTCGTCAACGCCAAAGTCGAGAAGATCGAGAAGTCAAAGGCCGGGGTTGCGGTCACGTTCACGGTCGACGGCAAGCAGCAGAAGCTGGAGGCTGAGAAGGTGCTGGTAGCTGTCGGCCGCGCGCCGCGGACCGAGAATGTCGGCATCGAGAAGACCAAGATCGAGCTTGAGCGCGGCTTCGTCAAGGTTGACCCCTACATGCGGACCGCCGAGCCCGGGATTTACGCCATTGGGGACATCGTCGTGGGTTATCCGCAGTTGGCGCACTCCGGCGCAATGGAAGGAATCGTTGCGGTCACGCATATCGCCGGCAAGCCGGTGAAAAAAATCAATCCGCTGCGCATTCCGAACGCGACTTACTGCCATCCGGAGATCGGCAGCGTCGGGCTTACTGAAACCAAGGCCAAAGAGCAGGGCTATGAGGTAAAGATCGGCAAGTTTCCCTTCACCGCCAACTCGCGAGCCAGCATTGTGGGCCAGCACGAGGGCTTTATCAAGATCGTGACAGATGCGAAGTACGGAGAGATTCTCGGCGTGCACATCATCGGGCCGAATGCGACCGAGCTGATCGCCGAGTCGGTTATGGCGCTGGAGATGGAGTGCACGGCGGAAGAGCTGGCGAACATTATCCACGCCCATCCCACATTGTCAGAGGCGATGCTGGACGCCGCGAATGCCGTGTTTGGCATGGCGATCAACGCCTAAGAGAAGTTGTGGGAGGGTGTGTTCTTTGAAGGAGACGGCCTTCAGGCCGTCCGTAGATGTTCGAGATAGGATTGGGCTTTAGCCCTGAGGGTTCCGAAGCCGTCCGCACTTCTAATTCCGCAGGCTTTACAATCGCAGCGTGTATTCGCTCTACAGCTTACTGTTGTTCCTGGCGTTGATCGTCAGCACGCCGTGGTGGCTTTTGCAGATGCTGCGTCACGGCAAGTACCGCACCGGCTGGGGCGAACGGCTGGGCCGCGTTCCACAGCGCTTATTGCATGACGCCGGCGGGCCCACGATCTGGATCCACGCCGTCTCGGTAGGTGAGGTGCTGGCGATTTCGCGCGTAGTCGAAGAATTGAAAGCGCAGCTGCCCGGCTGGCGAATTGTTGTCTCGACTACTACCGATACTGGTCAGAAGCTGGCGCGGCAGCGCTTCGGAGAGAACAACGTCTTCTATCTGCCGCTCGACCTGCCATTCGCCGTTCGTCCGTTCTGGCAGGCACTGAGCCCGAAGCTGCTTGTTCTGGCGGAGAGTGAATTCTGGCCGAACCTGCTGCGTTGGGCTCGACTTTCCGGAGCGGCTGTTGCGGTGGTGAATGCGCGTGTCTCTGACCGGTCCCTTCCCGGTTATCTGCGATTTCGCAAACTGCTGCAGCCCGTCATGCGAGACTTAGACCTGTTCCTGGCGCAGAGTGACGAGGACGCACGCAGGCTTGTCCAGATCGGAGCTCTGGCTGAGCGGGTGCACATCAGCGGCAATCTGAAGTTCGAAGTAAAGCTTCCGGCGAAGTCTGACATTGTGGGACAGTTCAGGAATACGATTCAGCGCGAAAGGATCGGCCCCATCATTGTGGCAGGCAGTACGCTGGAGGGCGAGGACGCGCTGCTGGTGGAGATGTTCCGGAGTGTTGTGACGGAATATCCGGGCGCGTTATTAGTGCTTGCTCCTCGGCATCCCGAGCGCTTCGATGCAGTTGCGGATTTGCTTGCGTCGTCGGGCATCCGTTATCAGAGACGCTCGCAATGGGATGGCTCCGAACCAATGGCCGGAGGCGTATTCCTGCTTGACACGATTGGCGAGTTGGCCAGCCTGTACGAGTTCGCCGATGCGACATTTATCGGCGGCAGCCTGGTTCCGCGCGGTGGCCACAATGTGCTGGAGGCGGCACAATTCGGCAAGGCAATTCTCGTCGGGCCGCACACGGAAAACTTTCGCGACATCATCGAGATTTTGTGCCGGGCTGATGCATTGCGAGTTGTCACTCCGCAGTCGCTCACGCCGACGGTACTGCAACTCCTGGAAAATCACGACGAGCGCGCCGCACTTGGCCAGCGCGCCCTCGAAGTCATGCGCTCGCAGCAGGGCGCAACGGAGAGAACCGTGAATGCGTTGCTGGGCCTGTTGCAGGAACGCGCGCCCGCAGCCGTAGTCTCGTCGGAGAAGCGAGCGTGAACCCGCTCGCTGAGCTGTACGGCACGATCGTGAAGGCGCGGAACGGTCTCTACGATCGGGGCGCTCTGAAAATCCGTAGACTTCACGGGCCGGTCGTAAGCATCGGCAACCTCAATGTCGGCGGCTCTGGTAAAACTCCATTTCTGATTACGTTGGGAGAGTTGCTGAAGGAACGCGGCGTCGGCTTTGACGTGCTCTCGCGAGGCTACAGGCGGAGCACGAAGGGTGTGGCGCTGGTCGATCCTGAAGGCTCGCCGCGCGACTTCGGTGATGAGCCGCTGCTGATCGCGCGCAAGCTACGAGTGCCGGTCATCGTGGGCGAAGATCGTTACGCCGCTGGGCAATTCGCCGAACAGAAATTCGGGGCGCAATTGCACTTGCTGGACGACGGCTTCCAGCATCGGCGGCTGGCGCGGGACTTCGACATCGTATTGATCACACCCACCGACGCAGAGGATTCGTTCCTGCCGACGGGACGGCTGCGCGAGCCGCTTTCATCGCTGTCACGAGCAGACGCGGTCGTCCTCACCAACGATGCATCGAGCCAGGGGCTTCCGATAACGCGGCAACTCGTCTGGAGAGTGGGGCGCGGCATTGCTGTTCCTGGCGAGTTGAAGGCCCCCTGTTTTGCTTTCTGCGGAATCGCGCGTCCCGAAAACTTCTTCGAGCAGTTGCGAGCGGCAGGAGTGGCGCTGACCGGCACGCGAAGCTTTCGCGATCATCATTCCTACTCGGATGGCGACCTGCATCAGCTGCTGGCGTTAAGGGCGCAGCACGGGGCGGCGGCATTCGTCACAACCGAAAAGGATGCGATCAACTTGCAGTCCGGCGTCGCGGCGCTTGCGCCATTGCGCGTCATTCCCGTGCACATGGAATTGGAGAACGCTGACGTTGCGCTGACTGCGATGCTGGCGGCAATTGCCGCGCGAAATCACGGCCCTGCATGAGACAATCTAAGATTGACTTGTGCCCGGTGGCTACGTCCATGCACCGGGCGTTCATTTGAATTCATGAACAAACACCCCAAAGATACGGAGCGGTGGAAGAAGATTGTCCGGCAGTTTTCTGGACTCTCCATCACCGTGCTGGCGGACCTGGTGGCCGACGAGTTTATCTTTGGCGAGATCGCGCGCGTCTCGCGCGAGGCACCGGTGTTGATCCTGAAGCACCGTGAGCGAACCGTAGTGCCCGGCGGCGGCGCTAATGCAGTGATGAACCTGGCGTCGCTGGGAGTGAACGTGCTCCCGGTGGGAGTTGTGGGCGACGACGAAGCCGGCAGTTTGCTGTTGGAGAAGCTGCACGAAAAGAAAATTCCCACCAGTGGCATCGAGCGGCTGAAAGGCCACACCACCACGACCAAGACGCGCATCCTGGCCGGCATGTCGCACACCAGCCGGCAGCAGGTGGTGCGCGTGGACCGCGAGCCTGAACCGCTGGACGCCGTACATCCCGTGCTGCTCAACCTGGTGAACGCAGCCAGGGAATATGCCACCGCTTCGGACGCGTTGCTGGTTTCTGACTACGGCTATGGCGCGGCGACGCCGCGGCTGCTGACGTTTGTGAAGTCGAATGGCTGCCTGGAGAACAAGCCCATCACGGTCGATTCGCGCTATCGCATCCTCGACTACGAAGGGGCGACGGCGGCAACTCCGAACGAGCCCGAGGTGGAAGAGGCGTTGGGAGTCAGAATCGGACACGACGATCGAAAGCTGTTCGCCGCGGGTGAGCGCTTGATGAAGGAGATGGCGCTGGAGTGCCTGGTCATCACGCGCGGGCGCGATGGCATGGTGGCATTTGAGAAGAATGCAAAGCCGGCGGCGATCCCGATTTATGGCTCTGACCAGGTGGTGGACGTAACCGGAGCCGGCGACACCGTGATTGCAACATTTACGGCTGCGCTTGCTGCCGGAGCCGATACTGCTTCCGCGGCCCGGCTGGCGAATTTTGCCGGCGGCATTGTGGTGATGAAGCGGGGCACGGCAACGGTTTCCAGCAAGGAACTGATGGCTGCAATAGGAGCAGTTTCGAGTTTCTAGTTTCGAGTTGCCGGAACGGGGCTATCGGCACCACGAAACAAGAGTTCCCAAGTTCGAGCGCCAGGAAATACGTTCCGAATTCTCCAGAAGCTCGAAACTAGAAACCCGAAACTTGAAACTGCAAGATGAGGATGAGCGAGCAGGACAAAATCTTTTCGCGCGACGGCTTGCGTGAGCGCGTGGCGGAATGGCGACGTGCCGGCCAACAGATCGTGCTGGCGAACGGCTGCTTCGATCTGCTGCACGTCGGACACATCCGCTACCTGCGCGGAGCTAAGGCGCTTGGCGGAAAGCTTGTGGTAGCCATGAATTCCGACGCCAGCGTACGGCAGATTAAAGGGGAAGGCCGTCCCTTTATGCCGGCACAGGAGCGCGCGGAAATCGTTGCCGCACTGGCGGACGTGGACGCGGTTGTGGTTTTCGATGAGCCGGATGTGCGCGCGCTGATCCGCGAAATCCGTCCGGAGATTCAGGCGAAGGGAACCGACTACACTCGCGAGAGTGTTCCCGAGCGCGATGAAGTGCTGGCATACGGCGGGCGGATTGAGATCGTGGGTGATCCCAAAGACCATTCCACAACAGAGTTGCTGTCGCAGTTGCAGAAGCGCACTGGGGGACGCAGCTGACGGTGAACGCTCCTCCAATGTTGCCGAGCCAGGACAGCGCGACCGAGCCCTCATGGACCTGGAGCCGGATTGCCCGCCGCATTCGAGTGCCGCTGGGATTTCTCTTCGCGGCGTTTTACATCTGGCGAGCCAGGCCTGCGTGGACAAGCGTTGCGGTTGGCGCGGCCGTGGCAGCCTGCGGAATCGCGATTCGCGCTTTCGCTTCAGGACAGGTGCAGAAGGACCGCGAGCTGACCATGACAGGACCGTATGCCTACGTGCGAAATCCTTTGTATCTGGGCTCCATCGTGATTGGGATGGGATTCGCCATAGCGGCACGCGACATCTGGGTCGCAGTCGTAATGGTAATTTACTTTGCAGTTGTCTATGTGCCCGTCATCCGCGGCGAAGAGAACTTTCTGAGCGGCCGATTCCCGGATTATGCCGACTATCGGCGGCGAGTGCCGAGCCTGCTCCCGCGCTCGTGGTGGTTCGCCGGAGTGACAGCCGGTTTTTCGCGTGAGTTATACTTCCGCCATCGCGAGTACAATTCCCTGCTCGGTGCGGCCGCGATATTGGCGGTCCTGATCGCGAAAATTCTCTGGCTGCCCGGGGGAAGGTGACGACCGCCATCGCGCGCTCTTTCGTCATACTCACTGTTGTGCTGTCGTGCGCCCTGCTCGGCGCGAATGGCGCGCCGGCGGACACCTCTCCGCAGACCGCGCAGAATGCCTTTGCGGGGCAGCAAGAAACACGAATCGGCACCGCTGACGGCTGGAGTGGCCACGCTCCGCGTGGAGCAGTCAGGGACACAGAACCATTTGGCGGGCACTGCCGATTCCACCGGAGTGGTCGCGCTGCTGTATCGCGTGCAGGATCGCTTCAATTCCTACTTCGACGCCAAGAGCCTTTGTTCCAGCAAGCTGATGAAGCACACCGAGGAGGGCTCGCACAGCCGCGAGACGACGATCACCTACGATTACGCCCGCGGCAAGGCCGTTCTGGAAGAGCGCAGCCTGAAAGACGGTCAGCAGAAGAGGATCGAGAACGACATTCCCGGTTGTGTGACCGACGTGGTCACCGGAATTCTTTATGTTGCCAGCCTGCCGCTACAGATGGGAGCGACCTACACGTTTCCTGTGAACGACGGCGCCAAAACTGTGACCGCGCAGGCGCACGTGGAAGGCAAAGAGCAGATCAAAACGCCCGCCGGGACATTTCAAACAATTCGCGTAGGACCTGAGGGCGATTCCGGAATTCTGAAAAACAAGGGCCGCATTTGGATCTGGTACTCGGACGATGAGCGGCATCTGCCGGTACAGATGCGAGCCAAGCTTTTCTGGGGAACCCTGACCGTCTATCTGACCAGCATCTCGAAGTAGGCAGACTCTATTGCAAGCGAAAGCGCTCCGCCATCAGCCGCTGCAGCCGGGGCTTGTAGAGAATATCGTAGGCGAACTCCTTATCGGGAAAGAGCGCCAGGGCAGCGCGTTTGGCGTTGGCCGCCAGTTCGGCGGCTTCCTCCACGGTAAGCCCCTGGTCCTGGCTAATGACCGACATGACCATGTTCATCATGATCTGCAACCGGCGCAGCTTGCGGCGTTCTTGTTCCTGTTCGGACAGATCGCTGCCGGCGTTTTGTGATGCCGCAACTTCCTTCCGTTCCGATAGCCCCATGAATTCGCCTCTGAGAAAATCAGCCCGGCGTCCCGTGACGTCGCGGGCGACTCGCATTCGTTACAATTTGATGTGCGCCGCGATTCTGCCGTTGCGCAGAGCGCCGCACGCGAACCCGGATTCCCGCTAAGCCGGAATTCGACTTGTTGAGTGGACGCATCATACACCGAAACGGTACGCTTGCAGCCGCAAACTTAGAGCCTTGCAAACGGCGATGAAGCTGCCCTTTGCATCGAACTCACGGGAGGAAACATGGCAGATGAGATAGCAAAAGGGCATGAGGAACTGGTAAAGGTCTTCGACACGGATGAGGAATCGGAGGCGATGGTGGTGCGCGGCTTGCTGCAGTCGGCGGGCATTGAGGCGATGATCCAGAACCGTGAAGCGCCACAGGACATCCTGCCGGGCGTGGGCGGAGTCGTGATCATGGTACGCCCGGATCAGGCCGAGGAGGCGCTGGAAACCATCGAGGAATACCGCAGTCACCCGACCACAGATGAGGACGAAGCGGTCAGCGAGGAACCGGCGTAACGATTACCCGGGTGCCGTCCAGGTAGAACGAAACCGCCCCGGCGAGGTCGGTGCGATAGGTGGTGATGTGAGCGCCGGCGTAACGCTGCATCACCTCAGGCCGGGGATGCCGGAACGAGTTGTAGAAACCCACCGATACCACGGCGAAGCGCGGCTTCACGGCTTCGAGGAACTCCGGCGAACTGGAGGTTGCACTGCCATGGTGGCCTACCTTGAGCAGGTCGGCCTGAGGGGATTCGGCGATGAGAAATTGTTCAATCCGCTTGTGCGCGTCCCCCACCAGCAAGACTGACGTCTGGCCGTATTGCATCCGCAGCGCCAGGGACTGATCATCGGGATCTTTACCCGTCCAGTCGGGCTGGGGATTCAACACTCGCACATGAACTCCTCCAAAATCGAATGATGCGCCCGCGGTGAACACCTTGCTCTGCACATGGAACAAACGTGCGGCTTCCTTCACTTTGGCGAAATCCCGATTGGGCGAGTCCATGCCGTACCACAGCTCACGCGGCTGAAAGTTGGCGATGATGCTGGGCGTGCCACCCATGTGGTCGCTGTGTGCGTGCGAGATGGCTACCGCGTCCAGCCGGCGAATGCCGCGGGACCAGAGATAGGGCGAAACCACTTCCTCGCCGACATCGAAGTCGGAGCGCACGTTGCCCGGCATTCCGCCCGAGTCCATCAGCAGGGTTTTGCCTTCGGGCGTGATCAGCAGCAGCGAATCTCCCTGCCCAACATCGATTGCCGTGATCTCGAAGACGCCGGGATGCCATTGCGGCCTGGGCGGCAACAGCACGATGCTCAGTGCCGAAGCAAGCAATCCGGCGACTCCGATCGCGGCCAGGATGCGTCGCCTCGCCAGCAAGAGCGCCAGACCGACCGAGAGTGCCGCAGCCAGCGAAACGATCAAAGTTGGCGCAGGCACGCGCACCTCGGAGATTCGCAGATGACCAATGAGGCGGACGGTCCCGGTGAGAATATCGAGCGAATATCCGGCGATTACGGCGGGAAGATAGGCCAGCCAGTGCGACAGGTACGAAAGAAGGACAGCCAGCACCGCGCTCGGCAAGAGCACCGAGGCAATTGGAATCATCAATGCATTGGCGGGCAAAGCCATGGTGGTGGCGCGATGGAAATACCAGGCCATGGGCAGCGCCAGCGCCAACTGGATGACAGTGGAGACAAACAATAGCTGCGACACAAGCAAAATAAAACCAACGGTGCGAACCACCAGGAACGTCGCAGCGCTGAGCCCGATGATCTCCTGGAGAGCGTTGCGCAACAGGCGCATTTCCACGCGAAATGCGGCAGCGCGGGTTGGCAGTGTGACATCGTATTCCGGCGAATCGATATTCCTGACGGCGCTCTGCGCGCGATACAGAGTACGCCGCAAGATCGGCACGGCGATGCCTGCCACCGCGATCACCGAAACGAAGGTGAGCTGGAAACTGGCCTCGAACAAGGTCCTGGGATTCACCAGCAAGATGCCCAGGGCGGCAATGCCGAGAGCGTTGAGGCCTGCCCGATCGCGAAAGAGCAGTCGTGTAAGCAAATAGATATTGAGCGTGATGGTGGCGCGCACAATAGGCGAGCCCAGATCGGCGACGAAGGCATATCCCCAGGAAAGCAGGATGGTGAGGATGGTGGCCCAGGTCTCGCCGAAGGGCAGCTTGCGCAAGAGCCAGAAGACCGCGAAGGCGAGAATACCGACGTTGATGCCGGAGACAACCAGAATGTGATACGTGCCGGTGCGCTGGAAGTCGGTCTTGATATCGCGTCCGAAGAAGGCACGGCCGCCGATCAGGGCTGCCTGCATGAGCGCGCCGCGTTCGCCTGGCCACAGTTGCATGATGTGAGCCAGCGCGCTCCGCCGGGCCGCGCTGCGCCACAGGCCGATGCGGTTGCCGACGAAGCCGGGCAGTACTTCGACATTGCTGGCGCGGGCTGAACCGGTCAGGCGGATCCCCTGCGAACTGAGGTAGCCCGCAAGATCCATTGCGCCGGGATTGCGGTAGTTCCGAGGCATACGGAGTTTGGCGGGGAAGCGCAGGCGCTCTCCATAGGTGTAAACGCGGAGGGGCGATTCGACGCCGGCGTCATGGGCTTCGTCTTCCTCAGTTTGCTTGCTGTAGATGGTCAGGCGAATGCCGACTGCCGTGGAGAGCTGGCCGTCACCAAGCCGTAGTTGCTCGGTCTCCACATCGACGGACTCCTGCTTGCCGCCGTAAGGACTGTCGCGGATGAGCCCCTCGCGAATGACATGCGCGACAACGTCAACGCTGCTCTCGCCCGTGGCGAAGGGCTGCAGATTTTCTGCGACGGTAACTTGGGCTGCGTCGCGCGCCTGCAAATAGAAAGCGCCGAGCGGGAGCATGGCCGCCAGGGCTAGAGCGAATCCAGTCTGGGGCGAGCGGCGAAGTGCGAAGGCCGCACTGGTCGCGGCAATCAAGAAGCCGGCCAGCCAGATGTAAGGAGAGCGCCACAAGTAATTGGCGGCGACGATTCC
>JBEKTC010000232.1:0-7838 GCA_049516475.1 Candidatus Korobacteraceae bacterium
ACGGCACGGCTGAAAGCCGTGCCCTGACACAAAACGATTTGTAGATCGTTCCTAGGGGCTGGGGAAAAATGAACCCGTCTATCCGCCGTGATGCGGAATGTGGTGGACCGGCGTCTCGGCGACGATGCAAATACCCGCGTCGTTCGCGGTCGCCAGCATGGCTTCCTTGTCCAGCAGCAGACCCCGTCCTGCATCCAGCGCCAGGCACGTAGCGCCGGCCTGCTTCATCGTCTCGATGGTCCGCAATCCCACGACCGGCACATCGAAGCGCATGTCCTGGTTCGGCTTGGCAACTTTCACAACCGTCAGCGCGCGGCTTAAGGTTGAAGGCTCCTTGCCCAGCACGGGTGACTTCATGATCTCGCCGGCGCGCAGGATTGTCGCGTCGGTCCCTTCCATCGCTTCCACCGCGATGCACGCCGCCTCGGCAATGACCACGGTCTGACCGATGTCGAAGCGCGAAAGATGATCGGCAACGGCGTGCCCGTAGGTGATGTTCGTTCGCTCGGAATCACTCGGCGCGCGTTGCGTGAGGACGCCCTCGGCGGCCAGCATCGGCTCCAGCAGCTCGGTGGAGTTCATCAGCGTGATGCCTTCGTCGGCGAGGACCTTGCTGACCGCGCCAATCAGCGAGTCGGTGTTGCGCGTGGTGAGCGAGAGCAACAGCTTGGCCAGCCGCCAGTCCGGCTTAATGCTGCTGAAGATCTGCCGGTGTTTGACCTGGCCGGCCATGATGGCGCGCGTGATGTTTTCGCGCTTGAAAGTTTCGATGAGCCTGGACAGCTCGCCCAGCGACAGCCAATAAACCGCCGACGCGCCGTGCTGCTCGATCTCGGGGAAAGTTTCTTCCCTGATCGCAGCGACCACAACCTGCATGCCCTTCGAGCGCGCAGCGTCGAGGACCAGCAGCGGGAATTTGCCGTTGCCGGCGATCAATCCGATACGTTGTTGCGGCGGTTCTTGCATGAGTGGCTACTTAATAATCCCTCGTTGCGAGCTCTCGATGAACTTTAGCAGCGCTTCCACGTCTTCGCCTTGCGCGCCCTGGGAGCGCAGCTTCTCCACCGCCTGCGAGGTGTTGAGCTTCGACGCCAGCAGCACTTTGAAAGCATGGTGCAGCGCCGCAATGCGCTCGCTCGAGAATCCGCGCCGTTGCAGGCCAACTTTGTTCAGCATGTAAGCGTGAGTGTCGCGCTCGGCGCTGGTCATCGAGTACGGCAGCACATCCTGCGTGATCGTCGTCCCTCCCCCAATGTAGGAGTGCGCTCCGATGCGCACATACTGATGCACCGGGCAGAGCGCGCCCACCACGGCCCACTCCTCCACCGTGACGTGTCCGGCGAGAGTGGCCGCGTTGATTAGCATGGAATGATCGCCGATGACGCAGTCGTGGCCTACGTGGGCGTACGCCATGATGAGCGTGTAGCTGCCGACGCGGGTGACGCCGCCGCCCTTGGCCGTCCCGCGGGTGATGGTGACATATTCGCGGATGACGTTGTGATCGCCGACCTCCAGGCGCGTGGACTCGCCCGCATAGGTAATATCCTGCGGGTCCATGCCCAGCGCAGCGAAGGGATAAATCTTGTTGTGGCTGCCAAAGCGGCTGGGACCGCCGAGCACAACGTTCGCCACCAGTTCGCAATGCTCGCCCAGCTCAACCCCAGCGTGTACGATGCAGTACGGCCCAATATTGCAGGACGCGGGAATCTTTGCGGAAGGATCGACAATCGCCGTCGGATGAATACTCATGCTTGCGCTTATCAGACGGGCTCCGCCGGTTCAGGCTCGGCTGCCTCGGTATTTCGTTTGGGCTTCCGATCGAGCAGGCGGCAAGTGACCACCGCCTCGCAGGCGAGTTTGCCATCGACATAAGCCTTGCCTTGCAGGCGGCCGGCGGTTCCGCGAAAGGCGAGGACATCGACCTCGATGCGCAGCTGATCGCCGGGCGTAACCGGGCGACGAAAGCGCGCGCGCTCAATTCCCGTGAAGACCAGCAGCTTGTTGTCGCGGTCGGGGATTTCGGTGAACAGCAGCGCCGCGCCGGCCTGCGCCATGGCTTCCACGATCAGCACGCCCGGCATAATGGGATATTCGGGAAAGTGTCCGCTGAAAAAGGGCTCGTTGATCGTAACATTCTTAATGGCCACGATGCGCTTGGTGCGGACCATCTCGACCACGCGATCGAGCAGCAGCATGGGATAGCGATGCGGCAGCAGCTTCATCAGCTCGCTGATGTTGAGCTGAAGATTTTCGCTACCTTCAGGCGCGGAATGGGCCGGATCACTCATGGAGTATGGTGAGAACCACGATTATACATTTGACGATTGCCGATGGCGGGCGCGGGACAAATTTTGACGAAGCCATCTATAAATGGTTTGTGTCAGGGCACGGCTTTGAGCCGTGCCGTAAGGTCGCTCGGCAAAGTGGGCTTTAAGCGCCTGATGGGAAATAAACTAGGTTCGTGCGACACGCCTGAGGTCGTGCCCTGACACAACCCGGAGCGATTCGTGAGATGAGTTTATCTCGGACAAAACATGCGCAAATCAAAACATGCTGACTCTAACCTTAACGAGATTCTAACCTGGCTCACCGCGCGCCAGGACGAGATGATCGCCAGTGTGCGCGAAGTGGTGGTGCGGGAGTCTCCCACTCAGGACAAGCGCGCCTGCGACGAATTATGCGCTCACCTGGCCAGCGAGTTCGCATGCTTGGGCGGCGAGATCAGGATTCACCGCCAGCGCGCGGCGGGCAATCACCTGCAAGTGAACTTCGCGGGAGTGAGCAGAAGATCGTCGTTGCTGTTGCTGGGGCACTTTGACACCGTGTACGACGCGGGAACACTCCAAACAATGCCGTGGCGCCAGCAGCGCGGGCGGCTCTACGGGCCGGGTGTCTTCGACATGAAGAGTGGCATCGTGCAGATGATGTTCGCCCTGTGGGCGCTGCGCGAAACCGCGGGCGGCCTACCGCGTCCGGTGAAAGTGTTGCTGGTGTCGGACGAAGAAATGGGCAGCGCCAGTTCGCGCCCGATCACTGAAAAGCTGGCGAAGCAGTGTGCCGCAGTGCTGGTGTGTGAGCCCTCCGGACCTGGGGGCGCGTTGAAGACCGCACGCAAGGGAGTTGGTTCGTTCACCCTGAAGGTGACAGGGAAGCCGGCGCATTCCGGACTCGATTTCGAGAAAGGCCAGAGCGCGATTGTCGAACTGGCGCATCAGATTCAGGCCATCTCGCAGCTGACCGATCTGGAGCGCGGTGTCACGCTGAACGTGGGCGTTATTCGCGGAGGCACGCGCACGAATGTCGTGGCCGGCGAAGCGGTCGCCGAACTTGACTTGCGCGTCGCACACAAAGATCACGGCGCGGAGATGGTGCGCCGTGTCCGCGAGCTCCGCCCGGTAAACCCCCGTTGCAAGCTGGAGATTGAAGGCGGCATCAACCGTCCGCCACTGGAGCGGACGACGCAGGTTGCGGCGCTGTTTGAAGTGGCGCGCACGATTGCGCGGGAGCTGGGATTCGGACTGCGGGAGGTAGCAGTGGGCGGCGGCTCGGACGGCAACTTTACCGGAGGTATCGGTATCCCAACGCTTGACGGGTTGGGAGCTGTAGGCGACGGGGCCCACGCCGCGCACGAACACGTCATCGCCGCAGAATTGCCGCGTAGAGCGGCGCTGCTGGCCGGGTTGATTCAGGCGATTGAATAGATGGGCCGCTCGAGGACTTATTTTGACGCGTCCCTTGCGAAAAGCCTAGAATCTGCTTAGAAACTTGTCACCCGTTGCCTGACCGCTGACGCAGCGGGCCGTGTTGAGGGAGGGTTTATGGAAGGTCTATTCCAGCCCATGCACTTATTGGTGATCCTGGTAATTGTTCTGCTGATATTTGGGCCGAAGAAGCTGGGTGACTTGGGCAAAGGGTTAGGGGAAGGCATTCGCAATTTCAAGTCGTCCATGAACGAAGGCAACAAGCCTGATACCACCACTACCACTGCCACGACGACACCGGCTCCTCCCACCACGACCACGCCGGAAGAGAAGAAGTAGCGGCCGGTGCCGCACTGTCAGCTTGATCTACAGCCATGTCTTTCCCGGAGCCGCTTCGGCGGCCCGCAATAGCCGATAGACGCGCGGCAGCGGCAATCCTACAACATTGAAATAGCACCCTTCGATGCGCTCTACCCAGCGCGAGGCCATGCCCTGTATAGCATAGGCGCCCGCCTTGTCCATCGGCTCACCGGTGCGGACGTAGGCCGCGATCTCGTCGTCTGAAAGTTGGCTGAACGTGACCTGTGTTACCTCGGCCTCGGCACGTTCGAATCCTGAGGCCGTCAGGCAGACGCCGGTAATCACCTGGTGGGTGCGGCCTGAGAGCAGGCGCAGCATACGGACTGCGTCATCAGCATCGGATGGCTTCTCCAGCAGGTGTCCGTCGACCACGACCACGGTGTCGGCGCCAAGCACGGCGTCTTCGGGATGACTCGCGAAAATGGCCAGAGCTTTGTCGCGCGCCAGCCGCTGCGCATAGTCGAGCGGCGTCTCCTTCGGCGACGGTTCTTCGCGCACATGAGCCGGCACGATGGTGAATGCAATCCAGGCATTGCGCAGAAGCTCGGCGCGGCGGGGCGAGGCGGAAGCAAGAATCAGCATGCTGCAGCTAACCGTGGCTTGATGGTTTCCAATCGCGCAGTCGCCGTGGCAACCCGCAGGTCATAATCGGCCTGGAGATTCATCCAGAATTGGGGTGTCATACCGAAATACTTGCCGAGCCGCAGTGCGAGGCTGGCGCTGATCCCACGCTCCTCGCGCACGACTTCATAGATTCCCGGACAGTGCAGTTCCTTGGCCAGCCGGTATGCGGTAATCTCCAGCGGCTCCATGAATTCCGTCCGCAAAATCTCGCCGGGATGGGCGGCGATGGTCGCTCGTTTCCGTCGTGGCATGTCGATGCTCCTTAGTGATAATCGGCTATCTCCACCTGGTGCGCGTTTCCCTCGCGCCATTCGAAGCACACCCGGTAGCGGTCATTAATGCGAATGCTGTATTGGTCCTTTCGATCGCCGCGTAGCCGCTCCAAACGATTTCCAGGGAGCAACGCCAGGTCGCCCAGGTCGCCAGCCGCGTTCAGCATCTGCAGTTTCTTAAGAGCAGGTCTGCGAAGGTCTACTGGAATGCGGCGCGCCGGTTCTTCTTTCCATAGCCGCTCTGTCTCAGCATCGCGGAAGCTCTTGATCATCCTTCAGTATACTAACGCCATGCATTAGTATCGTCAAGGATTAGTAGGCCGGCGGTTAGCTCGACCTTCAAGCGCCAGCTGGCAACAAGTGAGTGCCGCGAAACAAGATCCAGCATCGCGCGGTCGAGCCGCGCCTGCGTCAACAGACAAGGCGTCTTGCCTGTAGAATTAAAGCAGCGTCTCAGCTAGGTCGCATGGATCCCTCACTCATCCGCAATTTCGCCATCATCGCCCATATCGATCATGGGAAGAGCACGCTTGCCGATCGTCTGCTGGAGCTTACCGGCTCGCTGACGGCGCGCGAGATGGAAGCCCAGGTGCTGGACACGATGGACCTGGAGCGCGAGCGCGGCATCACCATCAAAGCGCATTCCGTCCGCATGATGTATCCGGCGGCCGACGGCAAAACGTATCAGCTTAACCTGATCGACACTCCCGGGCATGTGGACTTCAGCTATGAAGTCTCGCGCTCGCTGGCGTCTTGCGAGGGCGCGCTGCTGGTCGTCGATGCGTCGCAGGGCGTGGAAGCGCAGACGCTGGCCAATGCCTACATCGCCATCAACAACGGACTGGAGATCATTCCCGTCATCAACAAGATTGATTTGCCCAGCGCTGACATCGAGCGCACAAAGGAAATGATCGAGAGCGCGGTCGGGCTGGACGCGTCGAACGCGCTCGCCATCAGTGCCAAGACCGGGCAGGGAGTGCCCGAGGTGCTGGAAGCGGTCGTCAAGAGGATTCCGCCGCCGGTAGGCCGGGCAGCCAATCAGCTTCAGGCGCTGATCTTCGATTCGTGGTTCGATTCCTATCGCGGCGTGGTGGTGCTGGCGCGCGTTATTCAAGGAACGATCAGCAAAGGCCAGCGCATTCGCCTAATGTCGAATGGCCGCACCTTCGATGTGGAGACGCTCGGGGTGCTCACACCGAAGCCGGTGGAAGTGGAGTCCTTAAGCGCCGGCGAAGTGGGCTTCCTGACAGCGACCATCAAGACGGTTGCCGATTGCAAGATTGGCGACACCATCACCGACGACCATCATCCCGCGATCGAGCCGTTGCCCGGCTTTGAAGAGTTGAAGCCGATGGTCTTCGCCGGAATCTACACCGTAGACGCGCACGAGCACACCTTGCTGCGTGAGGCGCTGGAGAAGCTGCGGCTCAACGACTCGTCGTTTTTCTTCGAGCCTGAGAGTTCGGTTGCGCTGGGCTTCGGCTTCCGCTGCGGCTTTCTCGGCCTGCTGCACATGGAGATCATCCAGGAACGGCTGGAACGCGAGTATAACCTTGACCTGATCACCACCGCGCCCAGCGTGCGCTACAAGATCACGCTGACCGATGGCACGGTGACTGACGTGGACAATCCGTCGCGCTGGCCCGATCCCAGCGAGATCGCGAAGATTGAAGAGCCGGTGATCCTGGCGACGATCCTGACCAACGAGGAATACGTCGGAGGGATTCTGAAGCTGGTGGAAGACAAGCGCGGCAAGCAGAAGGCGTTTGAGTACGTCAGCTCCACGCGCGTGATGCTCACCTACGAGTTGCCGCTGAACGAGATCGTGATGGACTTCTATGACAAGTTGAAGACCGTCTCGCGCGGCTACGCTTCGTTGGATTATCACCTGACGGGCGCGTGGGAGTCGCCGATGGTGAAGCTGGACATACTTGTTTCCGGCGATCCCGTCGATGCGCTGTCGATCATCGTGCATAAAGACTTCGCGTACGATCGCGGGCGAGCGCTGGTATCGAAGATGAGGGAGCTGATTCCGCGGCAGATGTTTGAAGTGGCCATCCAGGCGGCGATCGGCGCCAAGGTGATCGCGCGCGAAACCGTGGCTGCAATGCGCAAGAACGTCATCGCCAAATGCTACGGCGGCGACATCAGCCGCAAGCGCAAGCTGCTGGAGAAGCAGAAGGAAGGCAAGAAGCGCATGAAACGCATCGGGCGAGTGGACATTCCGCAAGAGGCGTTTTTGGCGGTGTTGCGAGTGGGGGAAGACTAGAAGCTATGTGTTGCAACTGAAGACTCGCGGCGCTGAGCTCCGACACCGGTTTATCGGGGAGCTTTGAATTCTTGATCTCGGGTACGGAGGCTTTCAGGGAGAGAGGCGATATGAAATCGTACGTTTTCAAGGTAGTTGTCGAGGAGGATGAGACCGAGGATCGCGAGAAGGCTTATCACGCCTTTTGTCCGGCCCTCAGGGGATGCCATACGTGGGGCCGCACATACGACGAAGCCCTTGCGAACGCTCGGGAGGCGATCGAGCTTTACGTCGAAGACCTCCGCGAATCCGGACAAGCCGTGCCCGTCGATGCCGCACTGGGTGCGCTGGAGTGGCCCACGGCAGCGGTGGCGGTCAACTATGCCTGAGTTCCCTCGCGGCCTGAGCGCGCGGGAGTTTATTCGGGCTCTTCACGCTGATGGGTTTCGTCTCACACGCACCCGGGGAAGCCACCACGTTTATCGCCATCCCGACGGGCGCCGGGCGGTCGTTGCCTATCACCGGCTCAGCGATACGTTTCCCATTGGAACGCTGAGAGCCATGATTGAGGATATTGGCTGGTTCGAGGCCGACCTCCGCCGACTAGGTTTGGTGGGATAGGGATATCTGAAG
>JBEKTC010000233.1:0-7803 GCA_049516475.1 Candidatus Korobacteraceae bacterium
CGCGCAGGCCAGGATTTTTTCTTCCGGGCTCAGCAGCGCGTTTTCCAGAATGAGCTTGAGGACGGCACCATGCCGATGCGCCAGTTGGGTGAGGCTGCGAATCTCGCTCTGCACCAGCACGCGCTGGCCCGACTTCAGCGCCCCGATGTTCATAACCATGTCGAGCTCGTGCGCACCTTGACACAGCGCCGTCTCGGCTTCCACCAGTTTGGTGATGGTCAGATTTGCGCCCAGCGGAAAACCTACGACCGTCCCGACCTTCACCGCCGTTCCGCGCACCAGCGTTGTCGCCAGGGCAACATTCACTGGATTCACCATGACGGCGTGAAATCCGTAGTGCACGGCCTCGCGGCAGAGTGTCGCCACCTGGTTGCGGGTGGCATCGGGTTTCAAAAGGGTGTGGTCGATGAGCTTGGCGGCGTTTTGCCAATCACTCACGGGCAGGGCCGGCATTCCGGCGACGACAGGCGAATACACTGACATAGCCAGCTAGATTCTATGCCCCATCGGAGCACGCTTCCAAAATACAAACATCTGGCAGATTACGATAACGCTCGGCAAAGTCAAGTCCATATCCTACGACAAACTCGTCCGGAATGACGAAACCAACATAGTCGGCCTGAATGGGCTCGGTGCGCCGCGACACCTTATCCAGCAGAGCCGCAATCTTAATGCTCTTCGGCTGATGCGCCTGGAACAGGTCCTTGATGTAGGTCAGGGTCAGCCCGGTATCAAGAATATCTTCCACCAGAATGACGTTCTTGCCCTCCAGGGAGTAGTCTACATCCTTTACCAGCCTTACTTCCCCGCTATGCTGCCTGGCATTTCCGTAGCTGGAAACCGCGATGAAATCAAAACTGGCGTCGAGCTGGATCTGGCGGGCGAGGTCGGCAAGAAAAATGGCCGAGCCCTTCAGCACCCCGATCAGGACAACCGGCTCGCCGGCAAAGTCAGCCGTGATGCGCGCCCCAATCTCGGCAACTTTAGCTGCGATTTGCTGGCGCGTGATCAGAACTCTGAGTCCGTCCACGGCTGCGCACCTCGACCCTCGGCAAAGCTTGGATAGTAGAGAAAGCGCAGCGGAAACTCAATTCGTTTCGGCGAACGATGCGCCAGCCGTAACGCCGTCACTTCTGCCGCGCGTAGGTGTACATGTACTCGGTGTCCGACGGCGCAACCACCACCGTGGTTCCCAGCGCGTCCGCCAGCTTCGATGGGGCGCCACCCGCCAGCGCTTCATTGGTGATGAGGAACCCGCCGGGCTTGATCATGGTTCCCAGATTCGCGCGCGCCAGCGATTGCTCCAGACTGCCGTAATAAACGAAAATGTTGGTCCCGATGACCAGATCGAACTGCTTGTCCGGCGGCAACGGAATGGTCTGGAAGACGACGTTCATATCGACCGGCGTCACCCTCAGCACCACGGGCGGCCGCACGCTGACGGCGCGGTTCCAGATGCCGGCTGCGGCTGCGTTGTAGGGCACGGGAATCTTCGGCGCAGGCTTGCCAATCTGATCGCCCAGCTTTTGCCAATATTCCAGGAAGCCGGAGTGGTAGTCCTTGCTCCACTGGTCGGAGGGATCGGCCAGCAACTGGATGGTGTAGGATTTGCCGGCCGCAGCTTCCGTCCGCGCCCGCGCCAGGTGCTTGTTGACGCGCGAGCTGATGTCGAAGGTTTCAACCTCAACCGTCGCCGGATCGGCAAGGTGCAGCCGCGCCAGCGAATCGATTACCGCAAACGGCTGCGTGGTCTGCGGCGGATAAAAGTCCGAGCCGGAGTTCTTGTTCACGAAGTCCAGACCGGGGCCAACAATAGCCACGCGGCGGATGCTGCCCGGCTTCAGCAGGCCCTGCTCCATCATGTGCCGCAAGTGCAGTTCGATCATGTAGTCCGGGTAGAGATTGCTGTCCGTCGAAATACCGCGGTCCTTGAATTGCTGCGAAAGATTAGCCCCGCTCTTTTTGTAGATCTCTGTCTCGGCGTGGATTACCTCGTCGCGCATACGGGCCAGGTTGGCCAGCATGTATGCCTTGATCTTCTTCTGGCCCTCGGGAGTCTTAAGATTGAAACCTTGCTTCTCCAGAAAAGTGCGCAACTCCATCATGCCTTCGCTGGCGTGGGGCGAGGCCAAGGCGCGGATAAGATCGTTGGCCCGCTTGTCGACAATAGAGTCGACATAACCGTCCTTCCCGAAACGCTCCAGCGACTGATACGAGATCCGTTCCTCGTTGGTATAGGTGACGCCCAGGCGCAGCAGGTTGGTCAGCGTGTCCTCTTCGCCGCGTTCCAGCCGAACACGAATTTCCTGGTCCTGACTGCGAATCCACTTGTCCCATGCGGCAGCTGTGGGCTGTCCCGAAGCTGTCAATTCCTTGGGCAGAGACTTCTGATAAGCCTGCAGGACCGGTTGGGCTTCGCTGAAGGGAACGTATTGCGGAGTCTGCGCCACCGCGGCGCAAGCACCCAGAACACAGACGAAAAGAAATCCCAGTATCTTAGTATGTTTGCTATTCATAATTCAATGTGTTCTCTGCGATTACTCGGGCATGCTCCGATGCAGCAGAGGTTCCTCGTCGCCGACGGCCAGCGCAGCAGACACAGCCGGCAACTTCCTGCGCCTCGACCAGTAGAACACCGGCAGCCCGGCGGCGATAAGCGCCGTCCCCCGCAGAGCGGTTTTTGGATCTCCCCAAACCGTGTTCACCACAATCGCCGCGCAGGCGGCAACAAACACCGCCGGGGCCAGCATCTTCAACCAGAGCCTGGGATCGGCGCGCAACTCGTGCCGCCGGGCCACGAACAGTCCCGCAACCGCCGCGCCTGAGGATAGCAGGATGGTAAAGCCGGTGTAAGTCAGGATCTGCTCGAAACTGCCGGCGGTCACCAGAAGCACGCTCCACAATGCTTGCAGAGCGATAGCCAGTGCCGGTGTCCCAAGCCGCGGACTGACGCGCGCGAAACTGGGGATGAACGCGCCGTCGCGCGACATGGCGAAGTAAACTCGCGGCCCGGCAATGGTCATGGCGCTGATTGCGCCCAGTTGCGCGATGATAAGCGCCGGCGTCACAAAGTTGCGTCCCACCCCGAACAAGGCATGGGCGGCGACGTCGCCCACGTTGATCGCGCTCTGCATCTGGGCCGGAGGAATCGCAAACAAGTACAGCGTGTTGAGTGCGACGTACAGGGCAATGATGATGCACGTCCCAATCAACAGAGCGGGGCCGATGCTACGCCGCGTGTCGTGCATCTCTTCCGAAATGTAGGCTGCCGCGTTCCATCCGCTGTAGGTGAACATGATCGGGATGAGCGCCAGCAGCCAGTTCGTCGGCCGGAAAGGCACATCGACGGCGCGGAAGTGCGACCAAGATCCTGCCCCTGAGGCGAAGCCGGCCACGCAGAAGACGACCACAATGCCGAGAATCAGGAAGGCCAGCGCGTTTTGCGTGATCTTGCCCGCGCCCAGGTTGCAGGCATGTAGTGCGGCAAACACGATGACGACGAAGGCCGCCGTCAGCGACCGCGGTGAGAAGCTGAACGAGCCTACATAAAAGTTGATGGAGAAGAAAGCGTGGTCCGAAGCCAGGGCGGGAAAATACTGCCCAAGGTAGATAACCATTCCCACCGCGCAGGCGGCAACCGCGCCGGAGAAGCCCGCAATCAGAGATGTCCAGCCAGAAAGAAATCCGGCAGTCGGGCCATAAGCCTTGGAGAGATAAATGTATTCGCCGCCAGCCCAAGGCCATAGCTTGCCCAGCTGCGCGTAGGACATTGCCCCAGCCAGCGCGAGAGCGCCTCCGGCAATCCACAGCCACAGCATCGCACCCGGTGCGGGCACCAGCCTGGCAATGAGCGCCGGTGTGGTAAAGATGCCAACTCCAACCACGTTGGAGATGATCAGCGCTACCCCATCCCGCACGCGAAAGGAGCGGCGCAGTTGATTGGCCACGACCGGCACGGCTCCAGCGGCTGCACTGTTTCTTGCAGGATGACTGGCTGGATTGGCAGGGATGGGCTGACTCTTCCGGGGCGTTTTGGCCATGCCTCGCACTGCTACTTGGTATTCGGTTCCTGGGTGAGAACACTCTACACCAGTTCCGCGTGGGAATACAGGGAGCGAAAAAGTCTTTGTTCAGCGCGCTTGAGGAGTAGAGTTTGCGGCCGTCTTTGGCGGGGCGGATGCGCCCGAGTTATTGCCGCTCTGCACCCACGCCGTGTACCACATATCGCGCAGCATGGTAGCACCAGCGGCGAGCCGTTGCCGAATGAAGTCGCGTGACGCGGCAGTGCCCGCGCCGTCAAACCCTCCCGCCTTTTCCAACTGATAAACCGTTTCCACGTATTGATGCGACTCGTGAAGATATTTCAAGTAATCCTGAAAGGGATCGGTGAGCAGCCGCGGCTGCGCCGGCACCAGCTCGCCAAACTGCAGCTGCTTCAGATTGTCGGCGACGAAAATCCCTTCCATCTTCCAGTGAATGGTGTTGGACGTCGTATATCCCTTCGGATTCGCACCTATCCAACCGTTGTGGTGAATGGTTGTGTGCAAAGGATTCGACGCGTCGCCAACGTAGTGACCCAGCCATCCCGCATAAAAAATGGCATTGGCCTCGGCAAAATCAGTGTTGCGATGCTCCGCAATGGCATGGCGGTATTCGCGAAAGGCGACCACCAGCCGCTCGAAGATCTCGGTTGCAATGTAGGGCTGCAACCCGACCCGCTCTGGCAGAAGATCATCGGAATGCCCGGGCGTCTGCTGGCGCCGGGCTTCGAGCGCGCGATAAAAGCTGTAACGGTCGGGTGGAAGGTCGATGCCCTCGACCATCTCGAGATCGATGAAGTGGTCAGGCTCTTGCGCTCGCTTCAGGGCCAGCTCGGAAGTTTGCCGCCAGCGATCCGGCTCCTGTCCAAGATAGGCCAGATGAGCTTCGGCGTTGCGCAGGAAGGGGGGAACGTCGGGCGGCAACTTCTCGGCTGCGATCCGGTTGATCGCGCTGTGGCCTTCATTGCCCCACGGCCACGCCGCTGAGATAAGGCACAGAATCGCCAACAGGCAGACTGCGGTTCGACGCATACTTGTTTTCATCTCATGAGTTGTTGCTTCGTGTCAGGGCACGACTTTCAGTCGTGCCGATGGCGCTGTAAAAAGAGCCAGGCTTTAGCCCCTGCAAAACATGCCCGACTGGGGCTAAAGCCCGAATTTCTTTCGCGGTCGGACGGCACGGCTGAAAGCCGTGCCCTGACACAAACCGATTTATGGGATAGGTTCTACCTTTCATCTGGATCACACATCGGTCGGAGGGTTGAAACCTTCACGAAGAGTTTAACCGGGACGGAAGTGATCTGCGATTGCGGAACCAGATGGGTCTTCGCTACACCCGCGCCAGGTGCAGCCCGAAGCACTTCTTGCGGTCGCACCAGCTCTGCTCCAGCATGAAGCCGCTCTCGCGCAGAATCGATTCGATCATGGCATCGGTGTATTTGTAGCTGTTTTCAGTGTGCAGGCGCTCGCCGCGTTCGAAAGAAACATCGAGATCGAGGGCGGGCAGAAATGCCGTCTGCGCCGTCATGCTCTCCAGATAAATTTCCATACGCGAACAGCGCCGGTTCCACAGCGCGATGTGGCGGAAGGCATCGACCACAAAATCGGCCTCGAGCTCACGGTTCAAGCGAGCCAGGATGTTCTTGTTGAAGGCAGCGGTCACGCCCTGGGCGTCGTCGTAGGCGGGCACCAGGATTTTCGGGCTCTTGGCAAAGTCTGCGCCCAGCAGAAGAGCATCGCCGGACCGAAGGGTTTGCCGAATGCGGCGCAGAAGGCGAATCGCCTGTGGCGGCTCGAAATTCCCAATGCTGGAGCCGATGTACAGCACCAGCTTGCGGCCCGTAATGCGGCTGAGCGCGGGCACGCCGCCGGTGTAGTCGCCAACAATGGGATTCACCCGCAAGCACGGGAACTGCCGCCCGAGCTGCCTCACCGCCTGCTCCAGCGCCGAAGGCGAAACATCGATGGGATAAAACAGCGCCCTGCTCTGCCGCAGCAACAGCTCTTCAATCAGAACGCAAGTCTTGGCGGCCGTGCCCGCGCCCAATTCCACCAGGGTAAGCGACGGCCCGGCATTTGCCAGAATCTCGCCGGCATATTGCTCCAGAATCGAACGCTCGGTGCGGCTGAGGTAATACTCGGGCAGCTCGGTGATCTGCTCGAACAGTTGCGAGCCAACCTCATCGTAGAAAAGCTTGGAGGGAAGATGTTTTGGCGAAGCGGTCAGCCCCTGGCGCACATCCAGGGCGATCGCGTCATTGGTGAAAAGCTGAACTTGCTTGCTAGTCGCCATTGGCCAACCTCAGCCCCATGAACTGCCAGCGCGCAGAGGGCGGAAAGAAATTGCGATACGTGACCCGCATGTGCGATTGCGGCGTCGCGCACGAGCCTCCGCGCAGCACCATCTGGTTGCACATGAACTTGCTGTTGTACTCGCCCACCGCTCCCGCCGCGGGCTTAAAGCCCGAATAAGCAACGTAGGGGCTGGCCGTCCACTCCCACACATCGCCAAACATCTGCGCGAGTGGTCCGGTCGCAGTCGCAGGTTGCGGATGCAGCGCGCCCGACTCAAGAAAATTGCCGCCGATTGGGCATGATCGCGCCGCCACTTCCCACTCGAACTCGCTGGGCAGCCGCGCGCCAGACCAACGGGCAAAGGCATCGGCTTCGTAATAGCTGACGTGGCACACGGGCTCATTCAACTGCACAGGCTGCAAGCCCTCGACCGTGTAGTTCCACCATTCGCCGTCACGTTGTTCCCAATACAGCGGCGCGTTCCACTGATTATTGCGGACACAGTCCCATCCGTCCGAGAACCACAGCAGCGGGTTGCTATAGCCGCCGTCGCGCATGAATGCCAGAAACTCGCCGTTGGTCACCAGGCGCGACGCCAGGCGGAAAGCTTCCAGGTAGACGTTGTGCCGCGGACCTTCATTGTCGAAGGCGAAACCGTTGCCTTCAAAACCGGCCGAATACACGCCTTCAGGGAAGCTATGCCACTGGAGCGTCGCGGCCGGGAGCGTGGCGTGCGCGATGACGTGCTCTCCCTTGATGCGATACGCCGGCCGCAGAGGATTGGTCCACAGTCCATTCTTGACGTCGGTGACGATCAACTCCTGGTGCTGCTGCTCGTGATTGATGCCAAGCGCAATCAGGTCGAGCGCGGCCGCAGGCTGCTCCAGCGTCAGCAGGTGGACCATGGCTTCGTCCACATATATCCGGTAGGCATGAACTTCGTCCAGGCTGGGCCGCGACAAAATATGCCGCAGCGCCCGCAACGGACGGTCGCCGACCGCGTTGTAGTAAGAGTTGAAAAGATTGCGGAAGGCAGGATGAAACTGGCGGAACTCGTCCATGTACTGCGACAGCACGAAGGTCTCGAAGAACCACGTGGTGTGCGCCAGATGCCACTTCGCCGGACTCGCATCCGGATTGGGCTGAAGGTTGTGGTCCTCGACGCTCAACGGAGAGCAGATTTCCAGCGACGTATCCCGGACCTTCAGGTATTTCTGCAGCAGAGACGCGTCTTGCTGACAAAGCGGATTGTCAGAAGCACGGCCCTCGACGGTACTATGTGCGCCCGCTCGCGACATAAATCACCTTAGATGCAGAAACTCCTTAGGCCGACCATCTTTCGTCGTGAACACCAAGCCGACTCAGGAAAAGATGCACCGGGCGACGGAAAGGTACAAATTTTACAACAGAACGAGCCTTCCAGTGCTGCTATATGGAAAGCCGCCGCCTCGAACGCCCATTCACTTTG
>JBEKTC010000234.1:0-7774 GCA_049516475.1 Candidatus Korobacteraceae bacterium
ACCACGGCATCTTCCCTGAGCAGCACGTAGGCGTGCGGCACCTCGCCCCATTTGTCATCATGCCGGGCAACAATCGCAGCCTCCAGCACGGCGGGATGCTCGTACAACACGCGCTCAACCTCAAGCGAGGAAATATTCTCTCCTCCGGAGATGATGATGTCCTTGGCGCGGTCGCGCACCTCGATATAACCATCGGGGTGCATCACTGCCAGATCTCCGGAATGAAACCAGCCGCCGCGGAATGCGTTCGCGGTTGCCTCAGGATCGCGGTAGTAGCCCAGCATTACATTGTTACCGCGCATCACGACTTCTCCCACACTGACGGCATCAGCAGGGACGTCACGCATGTCTTCGTCCACCACCCGCATATCAGTTCCAAAAACCACGTAAGGAACGCCCTGCCGCGCCTTCAGCAGCGCACGTTTTTCCAGCGGCTCGTCGTCCCAGTCCTTGTGCCAGGCACATACCGAGTGTGGTCCATAGGTCTCGGTGAGCCCATAGACGTGGGTCAGATGGATACCAACCTCTTCCGCAGCCCGAATCACGGCGGGCGGCGGAGGCGCTGCGGCGATCACCATCTTTAATCCGGAGTGGAAACGAATCCCATGGCGCGAGCAATACTCCGTGAGCGTGCGCACAACGATGGGCGCACCGCAGAGATGAGTTACGCCTTCATCCTCGATCAGCTTGACGGCACGCTCGGCGTTCACTTCGGATAGACATATCTGCCGTCCCCCCACCGCCGTGACCGCCCAGGGAAAGCACCAGCCGTTGCAGTGGAACATGGGCAGCGTCCATAGATACACCGATCGGTACGACAGTCCGTGTTCAACCACTTCTCCGATGGCGTTGAGGTATGCGCCGCGATGCGTGTACATCACCCCTTTGGGAACACCGGTCGTGCCACTGGTGTAGTTGATGGAGATGACGTCCTCTTCGCCAGGCGGGTGCGGCGCCACGGGCTTACTGCTCTCGCTGAGGAAAGACTCGTAATCGGCGACGATCCGCTCGACCTGTGGAATCTCCGCACGCGCCGCCAGCAGTGGTTCGAGGAGGTCAGGATCCCCCAGCAGGATTCTGGCGCCACTGTGGTTCAGGATCGTGGCCAGCTCACCGCTTTGCAAGCGGACGTTGAGCGGGACCAGAACCGCGCCGATGAGAGGGACTGCGAAGTGCGCTTCCAGCGGCAGCACTCCGTTGCGCGCCAGGACGGCAATCCGATCTCCGGCTGCAATGCCGGCTTGCTGCAAAGCAGCGCCGAAATTGTGCACGCGATGCTGCATCTCGGAATAGGTGAAGCGCCGGTCGCCGTCGACTGCGGCCGTGCAGTCGCGGTACGCGCTGGCACTGCGGGAAAGAAATTCCAACGGAGTAAGCGTCGATATCATAAGAGCCGCCTGGGTCGTGCAATTTGGCGGGGATTATATCGCGACTGCGGGAGGTCTTCTGTGACCGAATACCAGCATCCTGTGACATGAGTCACCTTTGGCCGGCACTCAAGAATGCGACGATTGATGTCAAGTATCAACGCACTGCAGCAGAAGAGCTAGCCGCGATCTGGGTCCGCAAGCCCTGGGACCCGATTTCGTCGGCGATGGGGTTTTCGGACAGCATCGTAGTTGCGCCACTCACCCGTCGAAACACACTATCATTGGCTTGACGCAACCGAACTGCTGCGAAGGGACGTCACATGGCACGCATCGTAGAAGTCACTGAACTGCTGTTGCGGGAAGCGCAACAGAGCCTTCTGAAAACCAGCATGGCCCTCGATGACGTCATCCCGGTCTTTGAAGACCTGGACAATGCAGGTTACTGGTCGCTGGAGTGTTGGGGCGGAACGGCATTCCATTCCAGCATCCGGTTTCTGAATGAAGATCCCTGGGAGAGGTTACGGACTTACCGCAAGCTACTGCCCAAGACCAGGCTGCAAATGCTGCTGCGTGGTCAGAACCTGGTTGCCCACCGGAACTTTGATGACTCTATTGTCAGCCGGTTTGTGGAGAAAGCGGCGCTGAATGGCATCGATGTCTTCCGCATCGGTGACGCATTGAATGATGTACGCAACTTGAAGGCCAGCGTTGATGCCGTGAAGAAAGCCGGCAAGCATGCCCAAGGCGCGATCTGCTACAGCCCGAGCCCGGTTGATACGATCGTGGCATTCGTAGACCTTGCCCAGCAAATCAAAGAATTGGGCTGCGACTCCATCTGCGTTCAGGACGTTGACGGTCTGCTCAAGCCACAGGCGGCCTACGATCTGGTCAAGGGAATCAAGCAAAATTGTGGAAGCGACACATTGGTCAGCGTGCACACTCATTCGACGACGGGCGTCACCATGGTTTCGCTGATGAAGGCAATCGAAGCCGGATGCGACATTGTGGACACGGCGATCAGTTCTCTGGCCCTGGGCCGCGGTCACAATCCCACCGAGAGCCTGGTCGCAATGTTGGAGGGAACCGGTTACGAATCACGTCTGGATGTGGAACGTCTGCATCGCGTGAAACAACATATTGCCAAGGTCCGCCCGCGATACCGCGAATTCTTAAATCAGCCCCTCGGGGTTGAACCGGAGATCTTCCAGCATCAGATACCGGCAGCGCTCATGTTGAACATGGAATACCAAATGAAGGGCCAAAGTACACCGCACTTGCTGGATGAGGTGGCGGAGGAAATTCAACACGTGCGCCGGGACGCAGGCTATCCTGCGCTGGCCATCCCAGCGAGTGAAATCCTCGGCACCCAGGCGATGCTTAATGTTCTCCAAGGTAAGTACAGCGTGATCACTAGTGAGTTCGCCGATCTGATGCTCGGATACTACGGAACGGCTCCCGGAGAAAAACAACCGGAAGTAGTGGACAAAGCAGCGAACCGCCAGAACAAGGCCGCCATCACTTGCCGTCCGGCTGACTTGCTTGAGCCATCGTGGGAGAGACGGCGAACCGAGGCCTTGGCCCTCGGCAGTAACGGCAGCGATGAAGATGTGTTGACTTACGCCATGTTTCCGAATGCGGCAGCACGATTCTTCCAGACGCGAACTGCGGCGTCGAAAGACACACCGAAGCCATCGCAGGAAACACACGGCGTAACCGGACCGGCCCTATCAAGGGCCGCCAGTGGCGAGGCTATGCCAGCCGAATCCCGAACCTATATCGTCAAAGTCAGCGGTGAGGAACACAACGTCACGGTCACGCCGGCGCAGTAAGAGTGGTTTCAGATTCAAGTACCCGATTTCTAATTTGACCCCGGAGGTCCAACATGGCGACATCAACACTGAGACCGGCAAGCGCGAGTATGGCGGAGCGCGTTGCTGAACTTCGCGAGAAGCGCGCGAAGATCAAAGAGGGCGGCGGCAAACAGCGCATCCAGAAGCAGCACGAGAGCGGGAAGCTCACCGCGCGCGAGCGCATCGGCAAACTGGTCGATAGCGAAAGCTTCCAGGAGATTGGTCTATTCGCCAAGCACCGGGCCACGTTATTTGGCATGGCAGACAAGGACATTCCCGCCGACGGAGTCGTCACCGGATGCGCAACCATCGATGGCCGCCTGATTCATCTTGCCTCGCAGGATTTCACGGTGGCGGGCGGCGCAGCCGGAGAAGTTCACTGCGCCAAAATTGTCGAGATGATGAAGCTCTCCTTGAAGACCGGGAGTCCGTTCATCTTCGTGAACGATTCCGGGGGCGCGCGGGTGCAGGAAGGCATCGACAGCCTGGCAGGCTATGCCAGTGTGTTCTACAACAACGTCATGCTTTCCGGGATTGTCCCGCAAATTTCCATCATTTGCGGACCCTGCGCCGGTGGTGCAGCCTATAGTCCGGCGCTGACCGACTTCATCATTCAAACCAAGCGAGCGCACATATTCATCACTGGTCCTCAGGTCATCAAACAGGTGACCGGCGAGACCGTAACGGCTGACGCATTAGGTGGCCCCGCAGCCCAGATGAATCGCTCTGGCGTCATCCATCTCATCGCCGATGACGACGATGGAGCACTGGCGCTGGCGCGCCGCCTGTTGAGCTTCTTGCCCTCGAACAACCTCGAGGACCCGCCGCGGCTGCCTTACAGCCTGGATCTGGAAGACGATCCGACGCTGAATGATTTAGTGCCGACAGAATCCAAAATCGCCTACGACATTCGTACCGTGCTCAAGCCATTGCTCGATCATCAGGACTTCTTCGAGATCCAGCCCGGTTTTGCGGCGAATGCGGTGATCGGTTTCGGGCGTATCCAGGGACGCACCGTGGGAATCGTGGCCAATCAGCCTAGCGTACTCGCGGGAGCGCTGGATATCGACGCCTCCAGCAAAATTGCTCGCTTCGTTCGATTCTGCAATGCCTTCAACATCCCTTTGCTGACGTTTGTCGATGTGCCCGGATTTCTGCCCGGAGTTGAACAGGAGTACGGCGGCATTATCCGCCACGGAGCAAAGATCCTGTTCGCCTACTCAGCAGCAACCGTCCCAAAGATAACGGTTGTGATTCGGAAAGCGTATGGTGGAGCCTACATCGGAATGTGCTGCAAAGACCTGGGGGCGGACCGCGTGGTGGCCTGGCCGACGGCGGAGATCGCGGTCATGGGTGCTGAAGGCGCTGCGGAAATTGTCTTTCGCCATGAGATCGACGCCGCGGCTGACAAAGTCCAAAAGCGGGATGAGTTGATCGAACTTTATCGCAAGACCTTTGCGAATCCATTTGTGTCCGCCGGGCGGCGACTGGTGGACGATGTGATCGAACCCTCTCAGACCAGGCGATACCTTGCCGGGGCGCTGGAGGCGCTGCACACCAAGCGTGAGCTTCGTCCGGCCAAGAAGCATGGACTGATTCCTCTCTGAGGGGGTAGGAGCAAAGATGGATTCGAAATCAGGCTCGTCTAATGACGAGGTTACGCCCAAGACGGTGTCGATCATAGCCGCCGCCGTCACGGAATTTCTCGGCAAGAAGGTCCGGATTCGCTCCGTAAAGATGTTGCAGGAACCGGATGCGGTCAGCCGCTGGGTGCGCCAAGGGCGGGCGATGGTCCAAGGGTCGCACAACCTCAGCCCGACGAGACGCTAAACATACCTGTGCAAATTGCGATTCACGAAGCAACACGGGTTTAGGACTGGAACAGTCAATGAAATTGCAGATCTCGATCGACGCGAAGACATACGAAGTCGAGGTGGAAATAGCCGAGGAAGACTATTCTCCGCAGAGCCAGGACAACCATCCGGCGCCGGCGACAGCCACGATTCAATCGACCGTGTTGCGCACTCCGCCCAAGCCAGGGTCATCCTTGAATCCCGATCTCAACGAAGCCAACTTGTGCCGCAGCCCTCTGGCTGGAATCGTGGTCCGAGTGCCGGTGGTTGCCGGACAACAGTTGCAGGTCGACGATCTGATGGTCATGCTGGAAGCGATGAAGATGGAAACCGCAGTCACGGCCCCGATAACGGGAAAGTTGAAATCCGTCAACGTGGCGCCGGGAGATTCGGTCAAGGCCAACCAGGTCTTAGCGGAATTTGATTGACTCCGCTGTAACGTGCCCTGTGATCTAATTGAGTGCTGGGGTTTAGTGGGGTACTAACGCGCGATTGGTCCACCCAGGTTCTGACGTTGATTGGCTGCGACAATTGGCCGGCCGCGGTCTACTCCTATAGAAAAGAAGATATAGTCAATGCCGCTGAAACCTTTCGTTATCAATTCTCACGGTCGCATTGTCTTCCCGGGAAACTTCTTCCCCGAGTTGGACTTCTCTGTTTTTAAGACCCTCAAGCAATTTGCCGCCGTCATCCGGCGCGACTTTGGCGAGAAAGCCTTCACCGATGTGGAGATCGCCGGCCGGCTTCACGCGGGCGAGTACAAGAACCGGTATGAGCTTTGCCGCGACCTGGTACTGAATCGTCTGTGGGTGAATCGTTACACGCTGACCATGTACGAGAAGCGGCCCACCCGCTGGGGAGACCTGCCGCGTCATAAGCACGATGTTTTCCTCCCGGTATACAAGCCGCGCGATGACTCCGCCGTCACGACTGCGATCCAGGCTGGCTACTGGGGACTGCCTTCAGCGTGGGACGAAGATCTGGAGGACCGCGCATTTGGAATTCTGCTCGATGTTTTTCGCAACAAACTCAGCTCTGGTGGAGAGCTTCGGCCTATTCGTCCGACGGTGGATGAGGCACTTGCGGATCCCAAAAACCGCACCCGTGTACTGACCACCTACGATCCCGATTACCTGCGCTACACCTATAACGATGTCCTTGATTGCCTGCATCCTGTGTCGGAACTTGAGGCCTTGATGCGGCAATGCATGATCCTTCACAACCAATATCCCTGGGACCCGGCGACGAGCGCGCAAAGCGAAATCGGCAATCTGAAGGACGATGATTATGTAGTTGCCTTCCATCCTCGTAACCAGGAAGTGCTGCGATTCATCCAGCGCGTTAAGCAAGGCACCGACTGGGGTCCGCGAGTTCGCCAGGAACGCAAACCGCCCGACACGCTGGCCTTGAGTGAACCGATCAGGCCTTATCCTGCGGTCGAGGTCAGCAAGCGCTTCGCGATCCTGCCCCGCATCGAAGCCATCGCTGTTTACGAAGGCGAGATCCCCTGTACCAACGCGGATCTGATACGCAACCACGCTTACTGCTGGTCGCGCATGACGGCGGCGGACATCAGCGAAAAGACCGGAATCGAGCAACGCTGCTATACCGAGCTGCGACTGGAGGAAATGGCCCTGCTAGCCGGCAAGAGCGCGCTGGCCAAATCCGGCCGGCGGCCCGCGGAGATTGGCGCGGTGCTGTTTTGCAGTTGCACCAGCACGCGACTGATCCCATCGGTGGCCACGTGGCTGTCGGGTGAGCTGGGATTGCTGCAGACTCACAACTCGTGTGACATCGTAGCCGCCTGCGCCGGCATGTCATATGGCATGGCTGAAGCCGTGCGCCTGCTGCAGGAGATTGACCGTCCCGTGCTGTTGGTGTGTGCCGAAAAGTTTTCGGACAAGATCGGCACGGTACGCACCTCGCGCATGATTTTCGGGGACGGCGCAGCCGCGGTCGTGATTGGTCCTGCACCCGAAGGAGCGCCTTCGGACATCGAATATTTCCAGACTTACGCCAGCGGTCCGTGGTCGGAGGTGAATTCGATTATCTGGCCGAACCCGGAGTTCGACAACAACATCACCGTGTACGGGCCCGAGGTGAAGTCGCTGGTGACTCGGTATCTCAAGGTGATGATGGGCGAGTTGGCGCAACTCCCAAACCCTAACGGCAGTGGCGGGTCGCTTATCGACGCGATTGATCTGGTAGTTCCGCACCAGGCCAACAAGAACATGGTTCTCACCCTGGCGGAAGCGGCCGGCATTCCCGGCGACCGGATTTTCTTCAATATCGAGCGGGTGGGCAACACTTCTTCCGCGAGCATTCTTCTCGCCGTCCATGACGCTGTTCAGGAAGGCCGAATTGACCGGCCGATGCGTGTCTTCGCGCCCGGGTTCGGAGCCGGTGCGGTTGGCGGGTACGTGGTCATGCGCGTGGATCCCGCAGTTGTAAGCTGCAGTTCTGAAGATAGGAGTCTAGAAATGGCAAACGTTGCAGGTGGAAATGGAAATTTCAATGCGACCTCGCTCGCAGGTAAGGTCGCACTGATTACCGGATCTTCTCGCGGTATCGGACGCGCCATCGCACTTGAACTGGCGCGCCGCGGAGCCAACATCGCGCTGAACTTCCGCTCCGATGCCAAACAGGCTGAGAGCGCGGCTGATGAAGTCCGCGAAATCGGCGTCGAATGCTTGCTGGTCCA
>JBEKTC010000235.1:0-7742 GCA_049516475.1 Candidatus Korobacteraceae bacterium
TGGAAGGCATAGCCGAGCGCCTGGTTGCCAATCAGATCCAGCAGTTTGAAGAAGGCAAAGACGATCAGCAGCAACTGGATCATGCGGCCGCAGTCGCTGAGGATGCTGAAGTCGACGCGCACGTTGAGCGAGCGCATGCAGAGGTAGATTGCCATCACCGTCAGCGCTAGCCCGGCCGGAATCGCCGACAGGTAGAACATGGCATGCATGTACGGCGAGTACCACAGCGGATGCAACTTGCCGCGGGTAATCAGAAAGAGGCCGCCGAGAAACGACTGATGCATCGAGGATAGCAGCACGCCGGCCAGCACCACGCCGATGAGGATCTTGTGGTGATAGTGCAGCACCGTCTCGCGGAGGTTCTTCCATGGCAGCTTCTCGATGACCGCCGGCGCAAACTCAAACGTCAGCACGGTGGTATAGGTCATGATGCAGACGCACACATCGAACAGCACCGAGCGATGGTTCCACATCACGATGGGATGCCAGAAGCGCCACGGCAAGCCAATCTCGTAGAGATATCCCACGCAGACCGTCAGGTATCCGAGGAACGAGATGAGAATCGCTGCGCGCAGGATCGGACGGTAGCGCTCCATGCCCAGTAGATAGACCGCGGCGCTGATGCCGAAGCCGGCGGCTGACAATCCCACGCCGCAGAGCGTTCCCAGTCCGACCCACAGGCCCCATGGCATCTGATCGCTAAGATTGGTGCTAGCCCTGAACCCCTGAAAGAACCGAATATAAGTCGCATAAAGGCCGGTAATAAAAATAATGGCTACGATGGTGCGCCACAAAGTAATTTCTGACTTGATTCGCGCGAGCATGGCTAGCTCCTCTCGTTCTTGATCTTGTTGATGGCAGATTTCTCTTCGGCTTCAGCCAGCGCAACTTCGCGCCGCCGTTGCGTAACCCAGTACAGCGCGGAAAGAATGGTGCCGCCCATGATGACGACTTTGGGTGAATCGCCCAGCGCGCTGCTGGTAAGAGTTGGCATCGGCTGGTTGCCCGTAGGGGCAGGCTTGAATCCCAGCTTCTCGAAGGGCACGTCGGAGATAAACAGCACGCTGCCGCCGCCGAGTTCTTCGACGCCATAAATATGCGGGACATACGACGAGTCGCCGCGGATGCGGCTCCACGCTTCATTGATAAGCGCGTCGCGATTGCCGAAGATCGTTGCCTGCACCGGACACGCTTCGGCGCACGCCGTTGATTTGCCGGCCTTGATGCGATCGACGCACATATCGCACTTCTTCACGAACGGCGCCAGCTTGGTCCACTGATACCGCGGCACCTGATACGGGCACGCCAGCATGCAATAGCGGCAGCCGATGCACTTGTCGGCGTTGTAGACCACGGGGCCGAGCCTGGTCTTACTGATGGCTTCCACCGGACACGCTGAGGCGCAGGCCGGATCTTCGCAGTGCATGCAAAGCTTGCGGACAAACTTGTCGCCGCGCGCCTCGACTACCGTGAAAGCGGTGTCGGAAAGAACTGGTTCAGGGTCGGTGCCGAATCCGTGGAGCTGCTTGCAGGCGGTCTCGCAGCCCAGGCAACCGATGCAGCGCTTGATGTCGATGAGTAATCCTTTTTCTTGTGCCATAACGTCCTCCGGTCTCCTTTGCCGGGCTGCTCTAGGTCAGGAAGAATTCAGTCACCAGTTTTTGCTGCACACCGGCGTCAACCTGGAAGAGCAAGCCCTTGACCGGCAGGCCACCGTCTTGCGCCAGGGCGGGAGTGAGTTGCTGCACCATCGCAGCTACGCGCGCCAGGCTGTTCTGCATCCATGGCATCACGATCGGGCCTTGCAGAAGGTTCTTGATATTGGTCGCCAGCTCAGGAGCCTTGATCGCGCACAGCCAGCCGTTCCGGTACGGATCTTCGATGGCAAGATTCGGGTTCTTCAGAACTTCGTGGTTCACCGACACCAGGACGCCCTCAACGGGGCACAGCAGGTCGACGCTGCGGCCTTCGCGCGTGACTGTGACCAGCGGCTGTCCCTGTCGCACCCAGCGGTTCAGGTCGGCAATTTCGATGGAATCGATTTTGCCCAGCAGATTTCCGGCGAAGGCGTCGATGCCGACGCGGGCGTTTTGCCGGCCCTCGTCCACCACCCAGGTGTGGCCGGGATGGAAGCAATATTCCTCTGGAACTTCGAATCCGCCCTGCTTCAACATCACAGGCGTTGCGACTCGCTTGGCGGGCGCGACTTGCAGTCCGTTCGCCGCACTTTCCGGACGGCGGAAGTACATTACGGTAAGAATCAATAAGAACGTCAGCAGGACAAATAAGATCGACATAAGGCCTCCTTGCCTGCTCCGCTCGAGGTCTGAAAGAAAGATCGTGGCGCGGAGTGGAGCGCGAGCCGGCGATGATTGCGTGGTTCGGACGGTGTTGCTAAGTACATCGCCATGGCGTCGCGCTCCATCCGTACTCGTGCACGTGGAGGGCAATGCTCTTCCCAAAAAAGGCGGTGCTTCTAAAGGAGATAGAGGAGTGGTGCCAATAGGGGATGGCCTAACTACTGCGTTTTGCAGGGTCACCGTCGCACTTTGCAGTAGTGCGGAACGCGACGACAGAACTCCGGCAAGTTAGCACAGAGAATCTAATAAATTCCCGTATCGGGCCGGTGGCGTCTGACGTTCGGAACTATACCCTTCACCTCTACCTGCGACTGCGGTAGCCTTGTGGCGTGCCCACTTCTCCGCCTCGCCGGTTACTGCTCGCCGTTTGTTTCCTTCTGATTGGAGGTCTTGCGGCCGCTCAGACCATTGCCCCTTATCGCGTGTGCAAGAGCGACGAATCGGATGCCGGGGGCACCTGCGCCACTTCGCCACGAGCGGTCAACCCAAGCCTACCCTCAATCTCTAATGAACAAGTCAAGAGCCACATCGAAGGCACGGTGATCATCGACCTAGTCGTGACGGCTGACGGCAAACCTCAGGACATGAAAGTTACTCAGGGGCTGGGACACGGTTTGGACGAAAAAGCCCTCGCTGCGGTTAAGCTTTGGCGCTTCGAGCCCGGCACAGTGTACGGCAAGCCAGTTCCAGTAACAACCTTCGTGACCGTGAAATTCGGAAACACCAGCGGGCCCGCATTCCCGGGCCCGGTGGCATTCGAAGACGCCGACAAACTCCAGTCGGAGGCGTTCAACGCTCAATCCGCAGGCGATTGCCCAACTGCCATCCAGCTAGCCACGCGTGTCACTCAATTAGTTCCACAACACTGGGATGCGTGGAACCTGCTCGGCAACTGCTATATGGAATTGGATGACCTAGCCAAAGCCGAGGGCGCCTTTAAACGGCAAATCGAAGTGTCACCTCGCCATGAATATGCATATAACAACCTTGGGATCGTCTACTCGCGACGGCGGGAATATGATGCGGCTATCGTTGAGTATCGCAAACAACTCGAATTCAATCCCAGCTACCACTGGTCCCTGGTCAACATAGTCTTCGCCTTGCAAGAGGAAAAGAAGTATAAGGAAGCTATTGCTGCCGCCCCGGACGCAATCAAAGCAGCGCCCAATAATGCTAGTCTCTACGTTCGTCTCCTGGATTGTTATTTGGCGTTGGGCATGCAAGACGAGGCAGCGAAGACCCTGGACAAAGCCGCATCTCTCACGTCGACCGGATGGAACGGCCTCGCCTGGACACTTGCTCGCCACAACGTCCAACTCGAGCGGGCCGAGAAATATGCGAAGTTAGATATCGCGGTCCATTCCGCCAGCCTTACGGCAATCTCGCTCGACCCGCTTACCGCTCACGCCTATAGCCAGATTAACTCTATCGGCGCGACATGGGACACACTGGGCTGGATACTGTTTCTGCGAGGAGATACCAGCTCTGCTGAGAAATACCTGCTGGCTTCATGGTCCTTGTCGCCGAACGCTACCATCGCTGATCACCTCGCACAGCTTTACGAGAAACTAGGACGCAAAGACGAGGCCCTGAAGTACTCTGCGCTTTGCATTGCAGCCTTGCGGGAGGCGAAGTTTCCACAGAATGACGATTTGGACGCTGCCGACGACGCGCGCGCACGGCTTGCCAGACAGTTGTCTTCCGACCAAGCGAAAAGGTCGATAGAGGAGGCGAAGCAAGCCCTCGACCGCGCAAGTTCGCTTCCAATCCCGAATCCGGCAAAGCAGACGGGAAAGGCAGAATTCGCCATCTTGCAGACGCCAGATACGGCCAAGCCGCAGGCTCGCTTGATGGCCGGCGACCAAACCCTTACCGCCTTCGCCGGCGCAGTCGCCGCACAGACTCCGCGAGTTCTCTTGCCCGGTGAACAGGATATAGACGTGCCACGCTGGGGAAGCCTGAATTGCCCCGAGGCCGGAGCGCCGTGCACCCTGACAATGGCAACTTCAAGAGAAGCGATCGTTGACGAGAGGCAGAGCCAACTCAAAGCTTCGCCAGCGCTGGCGATGTCCACTCCCGGTGCCTACTCGTCGGAGTCGTTAGGAATCGCATTGCAGTTACCCGAAGGTTGGTCGACGTCCAGCGAATCGGCTCCCGGAAACGGTAAGACAACCCAGGTTTCCTTTTCGAAAAAGAACTCCCTCTGTTCGTTCGCCATTGTCCGTTTTTACTTGCAGGCGACGGAAGACACGTTTAATAAGCTGACCGAGTCTAGTTTGCAGCGCTTGGAAGGCATGCATGAATTGTCAAACGCAAGCGTAGTGAGAGACGGACTAACCGGGTCTCGGATGGTTTTCAATTACGAGGATGACAAGGTCCAGTGGCATGCCATCGTCGAGACCTTTACCGTCGGCGACATACATTACCAGCTCACAGCCGAAGCCCCGCTCGACGATTTTCAGCGTAATTCCGCCGAGTTAGACAAGCTGTTCGCGTCTATGCGATTTCCGCAGCTTCACGTGACCGCCAAAGATCTCCATTAAACGGCCGCTGTGCGGGATTCAAACCAGTTCGTGATTCTTCTTCAGCCGCCGCAGCAGCGAGGTGGGATGGATGCCGAGAATTCTGGCGGCGTGCGTCTTGTTCTGTCCGGTGGCGTTCAACACGTCGTGAATGTAGCGGTCTTCGAGCTCTCTCAGGCTCACGAATTGATCGCCCGTCGGCGACAGGTCGAATGAATTCGACATCTCCTCGTGTTCGGGCTCTTCGTGATAGTCGCGAACTTCCTCGGGCAGGCCTTCTTCGTCGATCTCATCGTCCTTCGACAGAATCATGGTGCGCTCGATCACGTTGCGCAGTTCGCGAATGTTTCCCGGCCAGGGATATTTCTGCAACAACTCGGCGGCGGCCGGCGTGAAGCCGACAAAGCTCTTCTTCAGCTCCTTGTTGAAAAACTGCATGATGTCGAGCGCCAGCGGCAGAATGTCCTCGCGCCGTTCGCGCAGCGGCGGGATAAACAATGGCAGAACATTCAGGCGATAATACAGATCCTCACGGAACTCGCCTTGGGCAACTGCTTCCTTCAAGACCTTGTTGGTTGCAACAATAATCCGCACGTCGACCTGGATCGGTCTGGTGCCGCCCAGGCGGAGGAAGTTACGCTCCTCAAGCATGCGTAATAGTTTGGCTTGCAGGCTGGCGGAGGTATTGCCGATTTCGTCGAGGAAGAGCGTGCCGGTGGAAGCCTTCTCGATCAGCCCCTCTTTGCGGCGGCGCGCGTCGGTAAACGCGCCCGGCTCGTAGCCAAACAGTTCGCTCTCCAGCAGGGTGTCGGGCAGCGCGGCGCAGTTCAGCCCGATCATCGGCGCCTGTGCGCGCGGGCTGTTATAGTGGATTGCTTTCGCCAGTACTTCCTTGCCCGTACCGCTCTCGCCCTGAATCAGGATGGTGGTGTGGTCGCTCTCTGCCGCGCGGCGAGCCATCTCCAGCACTTCGCGCATCGCCGGACTCTGCGTGACCAGGCGGCCGAAATCGTAACGGCCTTTGGCCGTTTCCACCGTGTCGTGGACCCGCACGCGCAGCGCCAGCATCTCTTCCGCGCGCTGAATCGTGTTGACCATGTCGGCGAGATGGAAGGGCTTGATCAGATAGTCATAGGCGCCCAGCTTCATGGCTTCCACGGCGCGGTCCACCATGTGATACGCGCTCATCATCACCACGATCATTGCGGGCGACAGTTTCTTTGCCTGGCGCAGGACTTCGATTCCGTTGATTCCTGGTAGGACAACGTCGAGTAGCGCGAGGTCGGGCTTCTCTTCGGCGACGATCTTTAGCGCGTCTTCTCCGCTGGTTGCAGACAGCACCTCGTAGCCTTCGGTGGTGAGCGCGCGCCCGATAGTTCGCAGCGTCAGCGCCTCGTCATCGACAATCAGAATGGAATGCGGCATGGCTAAACGATGACCTCCTCGCTGTGTTGCACCGTCTTGCCCGCCTGACGGATGGGCAGCGTGACCCGCACCGTGGTGCCGTAACCGGGAATACTCTCGAGTTGAATGTCGCCGCCGTGGCTGCGCACGTAGCTTTGCGTGATGCTCAATCCCAATCCTGTTCCCCGGCCGCGTTTGGTGGTGAAGAACGGCTCAAAGACATGGGGCAAAATATCAGAGGGAATGCCACTGCCGGTGTCACGCACGCGTAGTTCGATCAGGTCGGCAAATTTCACCTTGTCGGCAAGGATCGTGATCCTGCCGCCGGGAGCGGTAGCCTGCGCCGCATTCAGCAGCAGGTTCATCAAAATTTGCGAGAGCTGGTTGGCGTCGGCAGTGATGCTGGGCAGGTCAGAGGGAACGCAGTTCTGCAGCTCGATTTGCCGGAACATCGGTTGATGGCCGACGAACTTCATGGTTTCCTCGGCCAGCCGCCACAGGTGCACCTTGCTCAAGGTGAGCGGTCCGGGGCGGGCATAGTCCAGCAAGCCGCGCACGGCCGAGGAGATGCGCTTGGCTCCTTCAATGCACTGCTCGATCTCTTCACGGCGCTCTTCGTTAGCGTCGCGCCACTCCAGCTCCAGGTGCGACAGAATGCCGAGCAACGGATTATTGATTTCGTGGGCAGCGCCCAAGGCAAGTTGCGCCAGCGACGCGTACTTTTCGTAATCCGACAATTGTGACTCGAACTGCATCTTCTCTTTCGCCAGCTCGCGCTCTTCTTCCAGGCGCCGCACCAACTCCTGCTGCGCCACATTGCGCTCGTACTCGCGATGATTGACCAGTTCGTTGAGCCGGGCCAATTCGCGCTCCATGGACTTAATCCGAGTCCGCGAAAACACTACGACCACGATCGCCAGCACCAGCCCCAGGGCAAGACCGCCCAAAAATCCTTCGTTGTTGGGACGAGGCGTGGAATCGGCAGCGCTGCAGCTAGCGCACAGGAGGAACGCGAAGATCCCAAGGAAAAGCAGGACACGCAGACACCGCGCGCTTCTCGTGTGGCGGCGCTCCGTTACGCTTCGATCTTTCAGGAAGACTGAGAGGAACATTTACCTCTCCCTTATGACCTTCGCCCAGTGATGCACAACGGGGCAGTGATGGAAGTCACGGGGAGAGGTGATGGGTGACGCCGCTGGCGTTCTGACATCCTGGTGGAAAGGAGCGGCATCAACGGTCAGACAAAGAAATGATGATAATAGCGCTTACTAATCCTACAAGTCGCTCTGCATCAGGGCACAGCTTCAGCCGTGCCGCCCGTGCGCCAAAGACATTGCGCTTTAGCCCCTGAAGAGCGTGGTGCAGAATTACGCGTGGCCGGTCTAATTCACCGTCAGAGGTACGATGACGCTGCCGATCCTGCCACTCAGGTTGTCGCGAACCACAAATCGCACCT
>JBEKTC010000236.1:0-7706 GCA_049516475.1 Candidatus Korobacteraceae bacterium
GGAAAAGGGTTTGCGGTTCGCAATCCGCGAAGGCGGACGCACCGTGGGCGCCGGCACGATTACCGAAATTATTGCGTAACGCGCTCCCACTCATTCCAAAAGCTGGAATGAGTGGGGCACCCAGGTTTTTTCGGCGAAGTTGTTAGAACGCCTCGCTGATTTCCGCGCTTGGACGCGGACAAGGCTTCGCGGCGCCAGGCCGCGAAGTAAACGAAAAGGAAGAGTTCAATGCCTCGAGAGATCGTTACGTTGCAGTGCGGTGATTGCAAGAATCGCAATTACTCCACCACCAAGAACAAGAAGACCACGACGGGCCGGCTGGAGTTCAACAAGTTCTGCCGCAAGTGCCGCAAGCACACGTCGCATAAAGAAGTGAAGTAAGGAAAGACGCTCCTCGCCTTTCGCTGTTCGCTTTTCGCCAGTCAGGTTCTGCGAAAAGCGGAGAGCGAATGGCGAAAAGCGGAGTTTAGGGGCGTAAGCTCAACGGTTAAACTGTCGGTCTCCAAAACCGAACTTGGGGGTTCGAATCCCTCCGCCCCTGCCAGTTTTGGTGAAGGTATTTGTAGTGGCGCAGCGAGCGCCGGAAAAAGGTAGCAGATGGCGAAGTCAGCAGCGATCGAGAGCGTTGGCGAAGGCAAACTGGGCTCGCTGAAAGCGTGGCCGCAGCGCGCCAAGAGCTTTTACAACGATGTGCGCACCGAGATGCGGAAGGTCACCACCCCCTCCCGCAAGGAAGTACAGGGCACGACGACGGTAGTCATCATCACCGTGTTTTTGTTCGGAGTTTATTTTTGGATGGTGGACACGATCATCGGCAAGACGCTCGACCATTTCCTGAAGAGCCTGACGAGCCGCTAGTGCGCGGAGACATGACAGAACAAGAAACCAAATCGGAGACCAACGGCGCCCAGCCTGAAGCGGACGTCGCGTCCCAGAAGCCCGCGGACGCGGCTGCTGTGTCGGAAACCGGGCTCACCAGCCCGCAGAACCCGAACATGAAGTGGTACATCATCCACACCTATTCGGGATTCGAGCGCAAGGTGAAGGAGTCCATCGAGTCGCGCGTGCGGGCTTATCCTGAACTTGAAAACCGGATTGGCCGCGTGCTGATTCCAACCGAGTCAGTCACCGAGGTTCGCGGCGGCAAGAAGTACACCAGCGAGCGCATGTTCTATCCCGGCTACGTGCTGGTGGAGATGGACATGGATGACAACGTGTGGCACGTCGTCAAGGGAACGCCGCGCGTAACCGGGTTTGTCGGCACCGGCCAGCAGCCCACGCCGCTGTCGGATGAAGAAGTCCAGCAGATCGTATACCGCGTGGCCGACAGCAAGGAAAAACCCAAGCTAAAGGTCAAGTTCGAAAAGAACGAGTCGGTGCGCATCAGCGAAGGGCCGTTCGCCAGCTTCACCGGCGTGGTGGACGAGGTCAACGAAGATCGCGAGACTTTGAAGGTCATGGTCACCATCTTCGGGCGCTCGACTCCGGTGGAACTCGGGTTCGGGCAGGTCGAAAAGGTTATAACGTAAAAAGCCGCTTTTCGCTTTTCGCCATTCGCACGTGGTGCGACGAGAAACTCTGGCGAACAGCGAAAGGCGAGTAGCGAAAAGCGTGGGAAATCATAATGGCAAAGAAGATTACTGGTTCGGTGAAGTTGCAGATTGCTGCGGGCAAGGCCACTCCGGCCCCGCCGGTTGGTCCGGCGCTGGGGCAGGCGCAGATCAACATCATGGAGTTCTGCAAGCAGTTCAACGCGAAGACGAGCGCCAAGGAACTCGATGGCCTGATTATCCCGGTGGTGGTCAGCGTGTACAGCGACCGCACCTTCAGCTTCATCACCAAGACGCCGCCGGCGGCGATCCTGTTGAAGCGGGCTGCGGGTGTGGCCAAGGGTTCGGGCACGCCCAACAAGGACAAGGTCGGCAAGGTCACCGAGAAGCAGGTGCTGGAGATCGCCAAGCAGAAGATGCCAGACCTGAATGCGGCTTCGGTGGAAGCGGCAGTGAAGAGCGTGAAGGGCACCGCGCGCTCCATGGGCATTGAGGTAACGGCGTAGTTGGCAGTGCAGGCCTTCAGGTCTGCCTCGCGGGATTCGTGAGGTATTACGAATCCCACTCATTCGAAAACCGCGAATGAGTGGGTAGCCAGAGTCGAGCCCGAAGGGCGAAACAAACTTAGCCCAGGGCGGAAGCCCTGGGTAGGAACGCCCCAAGAGGCCAAGTCCTGTAGGGACGGCAGATTTTAGTAAATCCCGCATCGTGGGATGTCGAAGCACCACGGCCTTTCAGCAGCAACGACTGGCGGTGGGAGACGAGGAGCACATGAAGAAATCCGGAAAGAACATCGAGAAGGCGCGGGCCGCTGTGGAAGCGAAGTCGTATCCGCTTCAGGAAGCCGTGCCTCTCCTGCAAAAAGTAAAGTACGCCAAGTTCGACGAAACCGTTGACTTGACGATGCGCCTGGGTGTCGATCCCAAGCACGCCGATCAGATGGTCCGCGGCACCGTCGTGTTACCGCATGGACTGGGCAAGTCGAAGAAGGTGCTGGTAATCGCCAGCGGCGAGAAGCTGCGCGAGGCGGAAGCCGCGGGCGCTGACATCGTGGGCGGTGAGGACATGGTGGAGAAGATCCAGAAGGAAAACTGGACCGACTTCGACGCCGTTATTGCGACGCCCGACATGATGAAGTCGGTGGGCCGCCTGGGCAAAGTGCTCGGACCCCGTGGCCTGATGCCGAATCCGAAGACCGGGACGGTGACCTTCGACGTCGCCTCCGCCGTAAAGGAAACCAAGGCAGGCAAAGTTGAGTTCCGTACCGACAAGACCGCCCTGGTGCACGTGCCTGTAGGCAAGATTTCGTTCGCGCCGCAGATGCTGGTGGAGAACGCGGCCACCGTGATCACGAGCGTGATCAAGGCGAAACCTACCGTGGCCAAGGGCAAGTACATCAAGGGATGCTATCTCAGCTCGACGATGGGACCGGGTGTCTCGATCGATACGTCGGCTGTAGAAGCGGCCGCGCGCGCATAACCGCAGATTCCTCCGCTCGGACTAAAGTCCTCGGTCGGGATGACAAAAGAAGGATGTAACGGCGCACCGGAAGGTGCGCCCCTTCAAAGAATTTTGGCTGCGGCTGTTGAGCGCAGCGATAAGGATCAGAAAATGGCCGTTAGCAAAGCTAAGAAGATTGAACAGGTAGAGCAGTTCGCGAAGGAACTGCACGACGCGAGCCACGCCATCGTTGGCACCTTCGCCAAGTTGACCGTGGAGAAAGACTTCGAGCTCCGCAAAGCGGTCCGGAGCGCAGGAGCACACTATCGCGTGGTGAAAAACACGCTGGCCGAGCGTGCGGCACAGGGTACTTCCGTGGCCGACGCTCTGAAGGACCTGGCTGGCGTGACCTCGATCGCGTACACCAGCGGCGACCCGGTTGCCTTGGCCAAGGTGCTCAGCAAGTACGCCAAGGACAACCCGGAGTACAGCTTCAAGGCAGGCATCGTCGACGGCCGCGTCATTGCCGTCAAGGACATCGATGCGCTGGCCAGCCTGCCATCCAAGGAAGAAATCCACTCCAAGCTGCTGTTCCTGATGAATGCCCCAGCGCAGCGCCTGGTGACGGTGGTGAACGCGATTGGCCGCGACCTGGCTGTGGTGATCAACCAGGGCGTGGAGAAAAACAAGTTTGGCGGCGCGGCGGAAGCGCCGCCGCCAGCCGAGCCTGGCCTGGCAGAAGCGCAGGCATAGAGTTCCGGCAGGTAGAGCTGGCCTTTAGGCCAGCGTCTCCGAGGCAGTTATTGGACCGTTTCCGCAATCGAGATCAGCGATCTCGATTGCGGAAACAAGAAAAAAGAGAGGGTACGCGTAACGCTGGCCTGAAGACCAGCTCTACCCGATCAAACACAGGTTTGGACGCGCGAAAGCGCTTCCGGAGAGATTGAGTTACCCGTTGTGAGGGGTGCTTCCTGGGCGGGTCTGGCGCGCAGGCGACACATTGGAAACCTCGAGACGGTAATGAAATCAACATAACGAAACGAACAGGTGGACTAAAGACATGGCGGATCTACAACAGTTAGAAGAATCAATCGTAGGCCTGTCGCTGTTGGATGCGGCAGCCCTGGTGAAGAAGTTGGAAGAGCGTCTCGGCGTCTCGGCGGCGGCTGCGGCCCCGGTGATGATGGCAGGCGCAGGCGGCGGAGCAGCAGCGGCGGCGGCTCCGGCGGAAGAGAAGACCGAGTTCACGGTCGTACTCACCGGCGTTGGCGCGAACAAGATCAACGTGATCAAGGCTGTCCGGGAAGTCACCAGCCTGGGGCTGAAGGAAGCCAAGGACCTGGTGGACGGCGCGCCCAAGCCCATTAAAGAAGGCGTGAACAAGGAAGAAGCCGAGACCATCAAGAAGAAGTTCACCGAGGCGGGCGCAACCGTCGAGGTGAAGTAGAATTTCCCGCCCCGTCGCTGAACCGGCACGGGGCAACGCACTCCGGGCGCGCTGACCGGAGTTTCTGGCCGCTGCTGCCTTCGCAATCTAGTCGGGGTCCCCGACAAGTCCCGATTTTGGACTTGTTGGGGTGACTGGGCGAGGCGGCGGCTACGTTCTTCTCCGCGGCGGAGCGGTCGTGGGGAAGCGCGATGAAGCCGAGGAAGCAAGCGGTTCTCTCAGCGGGAGGGCCGCGGAATTCCCGGGCATCGTTGAACGCTGGAGTCCTTTTGGGAATTCCAGCATCAAAGCAGGTTACGGCGGGCGCCTAGCTTGGCCGGCAATCGTGTCAGCTCAGACGCGACGGCAAGGCTGGACGAAGACAAGGCCTGAAGATACTGGCGCGGGAAGTTAACAACATCGCGGCACGAAATGTGCCGAAGTCCCAGGCCAATTGGTTATGGGATTGCTTGACGCCTCAAGCGGCGCTCACGGGGGAGTCTGTCTCCGCGAGCGCAAGCGTGTTTTTGCACGACGGCGGTACCAGGTCCTTCTTTTTTCTCAACCTCTCAGTGTGCGACGGTGGTGCCTTTCCTGTCGCGCATCCGCGATTTAGTTTGCAAGGCCAACGCGAGCGAGCCTGCGACAAGCCCGGGGCTTGTGGCGCACCCCGCGAAAACGGCCGGTAACGATTAGGAGCTTTATACATGGCGCAACAGAAGACTGCCAACCGAAATCGCTTCGATTTCTCCAAAATTCCAGCGACCATCCAGATTCCCAACCTCATCGAGGTGCAGAAGCGTTCCTACGACCGCTTTCTGCAAATGGACTCGCTGCCGAGCGAGCGCGATGATGCCGGACTGCAGGCGGTGTTTCAGTCGGTCTTTCCCATCACCGACTTCCGCAACGTCTCGCAGCTGGATTTCGTCGAGTACGCCATCGGCAACTGGGAGTGCAAGTGCGGTCACCTTAAGGGACTGAACCACCTGCGCACCACTTGCCGTAACTGCGGCGCAACAGTGAAGACCGACCCGTTCCACCTGGGCGACGTGCTGTGCACCAAGTGCGGCACCTACAACGCCAATACGCCCGATTTCTGTAACAAGTGCGGCGATCCGGTGGGATTGCAACTGAAGTACGACGTGGCCGAGTGCGAAGAGCGCGGTATGACCTATTCCGCTCCGCTGAAGGTCACCATGCGGCTCACCATCTTCGACAAGGACCCGGAGACCGGCAACCGCTCCATCCGCGACATGAAGGAGCAGGAAGTCTTCTTCGGCGACATTCCGTTGATGACGGCCAACGGCACCTTCATCATCAACGGCACTGAGCGCGTGATCGTCAGCCAGTTGCACCGTTCGCCCGGCGTCTTCTTCGAGACGGCGAACAATCGCACCTACTTCCTGGGCAAGATCATTCCGTACCGCGGCTCGTGGGTCGAGTTTGAATACGACCAGAAGAACGTGTTGTATGTGCGCATCGATCGCAAGCGCAAGTTCCTGGGAACCATTTTCCTGCGTGCGCTGGGCCTGCGTTCCGACGAGGAGATCCTTCGCACCTTCTACACCGTCGATCGCATTGCCATCCGTGACAAGAGCCTCTACTGGACGCTGGAGCCTGGATCGGACAAGGCGACCAATCTGCTCGGCATGAAGCTGGCCCACAAGATTGCGACTAAGGGCGGCGAGGAGATCGTGCACTCCGGCCGCAAGGTTACGCCGGCGGTGATGAAGGAGATCCAGAAGCATCGTATCTCCGAGATCGAAGCTGATCTAACCGATCTGGAAGGCGCATTCGTCGCGGCCGACGTTATCGACGTCAGCACCGGCGAGATCCTGCTGGAAGCGAATTCGGAGCTTACTGCTGACAAGCTGGCGAAGATGATGGATGCTGGGGTTGCTGAACTCCACGTATTCTTCCCTGAACGAGACGACGTCGGCACCGTGATCAGTGCGACTTTGCGCCGCGACTCGGTGAAGCAGCCGCAGGAAGCCCTGATCGAGATTTATCGCAAGCTGCGTCCGGGCGATCCGCCGACGCTGGACACCGCGACCTCGCTCTTCCACGGCATGTTCTTCGATCCGCGCAAGTACGACTTCTCCCGCGTGGGACGCTTGAAGTTCAACATCAAGCTGTTTGAGAGCGAAGATGCGACCAACCTGGACCACCGCACGCTGGAACCGGAGGACTTCTACGGGACCATTCGCTACCTGCTGAAGCTCCGCAAGAACATCGGTTCGGTGGACGACATCGATCACCTGGGCAACCGTCGCGTGCGCGCGGTTGGTGAGCTGCTGGAGAACCAGTTCCGCATCGGCCTGGTCCGCATGGAGCGCGCCATCAAGGAAAAGATGAGCGTGTATCAGGAAATGTCGACGGCGATGCCGCACGACCTGGTAAATGCCAAGCCCGTGATGGCTGCCATCCGGGAGTTCTTCGGTTCGTCGCAGTTGTCGCAGTTCATGGACCAGACGAACCCGTTGTCGGAAATTACGCACAAGCGCCGTTTGTCTGCGCTTGGGCCGGGCGGGTTGTCGCGTGAGCGCGCCGGATTCGAAGTCCGCGACGTTCACCCGACGCACTATGGACGTATCTGCCCCATCGAGACGCCGGAAGGTCCGAACATCGGCCTGATCTCTTCGTTGAGCTGCTATGCGCGGATCAACGACTACGGCTTCATCGAGTCGCCGTATCGCAAGGTGAAGAACGGCCGCGTGCTCGACTTCATCAGCGTAGTGAATGCCGGCGACAGCGATTACCGCGTCGGCGATCACCTGGAGAAGCCCGAGGTCCTGAAGGCCATTGCCGAACTGAAGGAACGCCGCAAGAAGCCGATCGACTTCGAGCCGTTCTCGTTCTATCTGTCGGCATGGGAGGAAGACCGTCACGTCATCGCGCAGGCCAACGCCGAGATCGACGACAAGGGCCGCATCGTTGCGGAACTGGTCAACGCTCGCAAGGCCGGCAACTTTGTGCTGGTGAATCGCGAAGAGGTTGACTACATCGACGTAAGTCCGAAGCAGCTGGTGTCCGTGGCGGCGTCGCTGGTGCCGTTCCTGGAGCACGATGACGCCAACCGCGCCCTCATGGGCGCGAACATGCAGCGTCAGTCGGTGCCGTTGCTGCGCGCACAAGCGCCGCTGGTCGGCACCGGAATGGAAGGCGTCACAGCGCGCGACTCCGGCGCGGTGGTGCTGGCTCGTCGCGGCGGAATTATTGATTCCGTGGACTCCGAGCGCATCATCGTTCGCGTCGAAGGCGAGCACCATCCGATGCAGCTCTCGCGCGAG